>CAZMSA010000080.1:0-16083 GCA_964568825.1 uncultured Rhizobiaceae bacterium
GCGCCAGCACCGAGATGGTCTTGCCGCGGTTGGCGGCGACATCGACCATGGCGCCGACATGCACACTCATGTAGCGGCGGTTGTAGAGCCCGGTCAGGGGATCGGTGACCGCCATCTCGAGCGACTGCTGGACGTTGCTGCGCAAGCGTTCGGTAAAGCGCCAGCGCCTGATCTGGGTATTCACCCGGGCGAGGAATTCCTGTTTGTCGATGGGACGGATGAGATAGTCGTTGACCCCCATGTCGAGCGCCCGGATCATCCGCTGGTGGTCGTCCATGTCGACGATGATGAGGATCGGCACCTGGCGGGTGCGCTCCAGCGAGCGCAATTGCGCGCACAGGCGCAGGCCGTCGAAGCCTTCCAGGTCGAGATTGACGATCAGCAGCTCGAATTCGCCGTCGGCGGCGATCCTGGCGGCCTGCTGGGGATCGTCACAGCAGGTCATGTGGTGCTTGGTGCCGACAGCGGCACACATCCGGTCCATGAGATTGCCGCGGTTGTCGATCAGCAGGATTTTGCCCGGCGTATCGGAGTCGATCTGTTTGAGCGGATTGTTCATCATGCCGATCTCGCCGGCCGATTCGAGCCGTGCCGACAGTTCGTCGGTGAGCATCTTGAGGCGGGCGAGACTCTTCACCCGGCAGAACAGGGCGACATCGTTGACCGGCTTGGTGAGGAAGTCGTCGGCGCCGGCCTCCAGTCCCTTGACCCGATCCTCGAGCTGGTCGAGCGCGGTGACCATGATCACCGGGATATGGTGGGTGGCCGGATTGGACTTGATGCGCCGGCATACCTCGATGCCGTCGATGCCCGGCATCATCACGTCGAGCAGCACGATATCGGGCCTGGCCCGCTGCACCGCTTCCAGGGCATCGACACCGTTCATGGCTGTGATGACGTCGAAATATTCTGCCGTGAGTTTAGCTTCCAGCAGCCGCACATTGGCGAGGATATCGTCGACGACGAGGACGCGTGCGGTCATGTATCGTCCTTCAGATATCCGTCGATGGTCTGCAGGAAGCTGACGACCGAGATCGGCTTGGAGATATAGGCTTCACATCCACCTTCCCGGATTTTTTCCTCGTCGCCCTTCATGGCGAAGGCGGTGACGGCGATGACCGGGATATGGCGGAGCTTGTCGTCTTCCTTCAGCCACTTGGTGACCTCGATGCCGGACACTTCGGGCAACTGGATGTCCATGAGGATGAGGTCGGGCATGTTGACCTTGGCGATATCAAGCGCCGACAACCCGTCACGGGTCTGCAGGACCCGGTATCCCTGGGCCTCCAGCAGATCGTTGAACAGTTTCATGTTGAGTTCGTTGTCCTCGACGATAAGGACTGTCTTGCGCACGTCCTTCGCCGTCGCGTCGGATTCTGAACCCATCATTCGGACCACACCGTAATTCACGTGCTTGAACCCTGTCCCTGTTTGGCTGGATGTTCGGCCAAACCATACTGGCCCACTCTCACCTGTAATTGCGTGCATCGTCGCAGCAATCAGTAACTAACAGTTTAACCCGCAGGCCATCGTCGTTAAGGTCCTCACCTGCTGGTTAACCAAACGGATTTACCAATGTCGAAAAGTTTCGCCAAATCAGAAGCACCCGAGGTTATCGCCTTGCAGGCGCTGGCTTTTATCGCCAGTGAAGCGGATCGGCTGGATCGGTTCATGCAGCTTTCGGGCATCGATCCGGCAACCCTCAAGGCACGTGCCGGCGAGCCTGAGTTGCTGGCTGCGGTGCTTGACCATGTGCTGGGCGACGAATCGCTGTTGTTCCTGTTCTGCGAGGCGCAAGGGCTGGCCACCGAGGCACCGCGCGCTGCCCGCAGGGCATTGCCGGGCGGCGGCTTCGAGGGCTAGAGAGTAAACGCCATGCAAGCCCCCGCCCGCCATCCGCAGTTGCCGACCGACCCGAACCGCCCGCTCATCATCTGCGATGTGGATGAAGTTGTCGTGCATTTCCTGAAAGGCCTCGAGAACTTTCTCGACCAGCGCGGTCTGTGGCTCGATCCGGCGAGCTTTGCCCTCAACGGCAATATCCGCCGCAAGGCCGGCAATGCGCCCCTGCCCGGCGACGAACTCGGGCCCCTGCTGATCGATTTCTTCGCCTCCTGCACCCGCCATCTCGACGCCATCGATGGCGCGGTGGCAGCGCTTCTGGGACTGGGCGAGGCCGCCGACATCATCATGCTCACCAATCTGCCTGATCAGTTCCGCACCGACCGCATTGCCAATCTCGCCGACCACGGCATCGACTTCCCCGTGCTCACCAATGAAGGCCCCAAGGGCCCGGCCATCGCCAAACTTGCCGAGGGGCGGCACGCACCGGTGATCTTCATCGACGACAATCACGGCTACCTGGCCTCGGCGCGCGATTGGCGCCGCGATGTGCATCTGGTGCACTTCCTGCAGGATGAGCGGTTTGCCCGCCATGTCGGGCACTTCGACTACATGTCGCTGCGCACCGACAACTGGAGCGAGGCCGAGGCCCACATGTTGCGGCTTCTGGCCTGACATGGCGGCCCCTTTGCGCATCGGCATCGATCTGGGCGGCACCAAGATCGCCGCCATTGCCCTGCGCGACGGCATCGAGACCACCCCGGCGCTGCGCATCGCCACGCCGCGCCACGACTATGACGGCGTCATCGCCGCCATTGCCGGGCTGGTGGAGAGGCTGGAAGAAGACAATGGCGAAGCGGGGACTATCGGCATCGGCATGCCGGGCTCGATCTCGCCGGCATCAGGACTTGCCCAGAACGCCAACACCACTTTGCTCAACGGCAGACCCTTTGCCGCTGATCTGGAGCAGCGCCTCGGCCGGCCGGTCAGGCTTGCCAACGATGCCAATTGCCTTGCCCTGTCGGAAGCCCATGACGGCGCCGGCAAGGACGCCCGGTCCATCTTCGGCGTCATCCTCGGTACCGGCTGCGGCGGCGGCATCGTTACCGGTGGCCGGGTGCTGTCGGGCCGCCACGCAGCGAGCGGTGAATGGGGCCACAATCCACTGCCTTGGGCCGAAGGCGACGAGCATCCGGGTCCGCCATGCTGGTGCGGCCGGAGGGGGTGCATGGAGGCCTGGGTGTCGGGAACCGCGCTGGAGCGCCAATATGCTGAAAGGACCGGAGAACATCTGCCCGCCATCACCATCGCCGCTCGCGCCGCCTCGGGCGAGAAAGTGGCGACCGCGGTTCTCGATACCCACGCCGGCCGGTTGGCGCGCGGCCTTGCCCATGTCGTCAACCTCATCGACCCCGATGTCATCATTCTGGGCGGCGGCCTTTCCAACCTGCCACACCTCTATGAGGTGCTGCCCGCTCTCATGACCCCTTTCATCTTTGCCGATGATCCCCGCCCCGATATCCGCCCGCCCCGCCACGGCGACATTTCCGGCGTCAGGGGGGCGGCGCGCCTGTGGGACGATAGGGACTGGCCCTAGGGTCTGTTGAGAATCACGGTTGTGGTGCCGGTTTGACAGGATTGGCTCAGATTTGCGGGGTTGAGGAGGAAAGACATGCTGGCATATTCGACGACGAAGCCGCGTGAAGATGGGCCAATCCTGTCAAATCCCGAAGGGACGTGGCCCATTTTGCCTCTGGACGTCACTTTGAGCGGCTTGAAGGGGTGGGCCCTGCGGCGCCCCTCAAACCTAGCCAGAAACAAAATGGGCCACGCCAGCGCCGCAACCGTGAATCTCAACAGACCCTAGAGCATGATACCCGTTCGCTATAGGCTGGTGCGATGAGCGACGAAGCCTCTTCCCAGATCATCGATTCCCGCCTGTTCCGCGACCTTTACGGCACCCCGACCATGCGTGCCGTATTCACCGACCGCGCGACCCTGCAAGGCTGGTTCGACGCCGAAGCCGCGCTGGCGGGGGCTGAAGCCGAATGCGAGCTCATTCCCGACACCGCCGCGCAAGCCATCGCCAAGGCTGCAGATGCCGACAGGATCGACATCGAAGCGTTGCGCGAGGCCATCGCGCGCTCGGGCCATCCCTTCGTGCCGGCCCTCAGGGCGCTGGAGAGGCTGGCCGGCGACGGGGCCGAATTCGTGCATTTCGGCGCCACCACCCAGGACATCATGGATACCGGCGCCGTGCTGCAGTTGCGCTCCGCCCTTGCCCTCATCGAGGACGGGGTGAAAGGCCTGATCGCCGCCCTCGCCGCCCAGGCCCACGCCCATCGCTCGACCGTCATGGCCGGGCGCACCCATGGCCAGCACGCGGTGCCCATCACCCTTGGCCTCAAGCTGGCGGTGATGGTCGGTGAAATGCACCGCCATTCAGAACGCATCGCGGCGCTGAAGCCTCGCCTGCTGGTGGGCCAGCTTGCAGGCGCGGCGGGCACCCTGGCGACCCTCGGCGACAAGGCGGGCCCGGTCCGCGCTGCCATGTGCCGCCGCCTCGGCCTTGCCGAACCGGCCATCGCCTGGCACACGGCGCGCGATGCCATGGCCGAGGCCGTCTCCCTCATGGCGATGATCGGCGCAACCTGTGGCAAGTTCTGCGCCGAGGTGGTGAACCTGCAACGCAGCGAGATCGCCGAGGTGGCCGAGCCCTCCGGCAAGCACAGCGTCGGCTCGTCCACCATGCCGCAAAAGCAGAACCCGATGATCGCCCAGGACGTGGTGGCTCTCGCCCGCCTTCTCGCCGCCCTGCCCGCTTCGGCCTTTGCCGCCATGATGCACGCCCACGAGCGCGACATGGCCGCCTGGCAGATGGAATGGCTGGTGGTGCCGGAAGCCTTCATCCTGGCCTCGGGCGCCCTGCATCACGCAACCGCCATCGCCTCGGGACTCTGGGTCGATACCGCCCGGATGCGGAGAAACCTCAAGGATTCCGGGGGGTTCATCAATGCCGAAGCGGTGATGATGACGCTGGCCGAAAGCATCGGCCGGGATGAAGCGCACGAGCTTGTCGGCGCCATCACGCGCAGCGCCGCCCAATCCGGCACCCCGCTGGCGGCGGCCCTCAGCAGTGATCCGGCCGTTGCCAGCCACCTTGACCGCGCCGCCATCGATTGCTTGCTGGAGCCGGATCAGTGGCTGGGCGAGGCGGTTGCGGCGACGGACCGCATGCTGCGAGCTATCGGTTTTCGGCAAACGTGATATGCGCCGAAGATACAGTCAGCCGGGTGATGATCCGTGCTAGCATTTTTTTAATGCATGGTGATGGTCCTTGCCATTGCCGCTTGCGGGCAACTCGTGATGACCACCTGCGAGGAGGGTTCCACCCGGTGACTGCTGTTCCCTTGCTCAGCCAGACGCTGACGGCTCTGGTATCTGCTGCCGCCGATGCCTATGCAGCGACCGGCAACCCGGATGCCGTTGCCGTTGCCAAGCGCCTGCGCACTGTAACCTCGGTGCCCGCCCCGCCGCCGGTCGGCGATCAGCCGCCCGCCCTCAAGGACCTCGCCGCCGGGTTGGCGGTAATGCCGGCGGGGCATCTGAGCGATCTGGTGCGGGCCTCGGCCACCGAAATCACCTGGAGCGGCGGTGTCTTCAAGATGCCGGATGGCTTTGGCGGCCGCTATGCCTACGTGGAATTCGTCGGCCCGGACGGCATGGTGACCTGCCCGAAACTGCGCTTCGGCCTCTACCTGCAATCGCCCGATACCTACTACCCCGCCCACGATCATGCGGCCGAGGAATTCTATTACGTCATCGGCGGCGGTGCACGCTGGCAGATCGACGACGGGGCGTTCTTTGAAACCGCTCCGGGTTCCCTCATCCATCACCGGCCTCACCAGCGCCACGCCATGGAAACCTTCGCCAACCCGCTGCTCGCCATGTGGATATGGACCGGCGACATCCGTACCGAAACCTATCGCATCGACGGCGCATAGGCCCGTCACCTCTGGCCAATCGCCAAATAATTAAAGCGATATCAAAAGGTAGCGGTGAAGTCCTCAAACGATGCTCATCTGGCGATCAACGCCGCGTGATCGGTTCCGGCATGCGGTCGGCGATGAGGGAGACCAGTTCGAACATGACCGATGCCGCGACCATGGCGGTGATATTGTTCGGCTGGTCCTTGGTCGGCATCAGACACACCACGTCGCCGCCGATGACGTTCAGCCCCCTCACCCCGCGCACGATCTCGATGGCCTGATCGATCGTCCAGCCGGTGACACCGGCCTCGATATTGGAGACCCCCGGCGCCACCGTGGCATCGAGGCAGTCGAGGTCGAAGGTGATGTAGACCGGGTGATCGCCGATACGCTGACGGATGATGTCGATGGCAGCCGCCACGCCAATGTCGCGATAGCGCTTCATGGGGATCACCTCGTAGCCGAGGTCGTAGGAGGGCTGGAACCAGTCCTTGGTGCGCGGATTGCCGCGCATGCCGATCTGCACCGAGCGGGCGGCATCGACGTTGCCCTGGCGCACCAGATAGGCCGCCCAGTGGGCCGCCGACTTGTGCGAGCCGAGCCAGTGCGACACCGTCTCGAAGGCATCGGTGTGGGCATCCAGATGCAGCAGCGCCACCGGCTTGCCACCCGTCAGCTTCGATTGCGGCCCGGCGATCGCCTGCACGATGGCCCCGGTGATGCCGTGGTCGCCGCCGATCGAGACCGGATGGCTGCCGGCTTCATCGATGCGGCGGAAGAAGGCGAAGATCCGTTCCACCGATTTTTCGTTGTCGTTGGCCTCCGGCAGCGGCACGTCGCCCAGATCGTTGATGCGGGCGCGGTCCCACGGATTGAAGTCGAAGTCGCCGTGGTAGCGCCGGTTATGGGCCGAGACATGGCGCACCGCCCTGGGACCCAGATGCTGGTCGCGCTCGGTCGAGCCGTTGCCGGAAGAATGCGGCACCCCGACCAGGGCAATGTCGCAATGGGCGGGGGTCGGGATCGACGGGGCAGCGAAACAGCGAGGCGATGCCCCACCAGTAGAGGGTTTCCATCATCCGCCGGTGGCTGGCATCCTCGTTCTCGAAATCCATGGCTCATTCCTTTGGTTGCATGACGCCATGGGCTTCCAGCACGGCCTTGAGCTTGGGGCGTTGCCTGACGGCGTCCGAGACGGCTGCAATGGCGGGGCAGCGCGACCTGAGGGTCGTTTCCGATGGCCGCGCCCAGCAGGCCAGCATGAACAGGTAGAAGTCGGCTGCCGAGACGATCTCGCCCAGCAGGAAGGGGCCTTCGCGCTCCAACCGCTTGTCGATCAGGTCGAACAGCTTGTCGACCTGCTGCAATCCCTTGGCGCTCAGCCATGTGCGTTCTTCATCGCTGTCGGCAAGGCCTTCGGGATGCAGTGCCATGGAAAATGCCGGATAAAGATTGGCGCTCAGGAACGACAGCCACGACAGATAGGCCGCATAATCGCTTGAGCCGTTTTCCGGCTGCAGCCCGGCTTCAGGATGCGCCGCTGTCAGGAAGGCGACAATAGCGGCCGATTCGACCACGATGCGCCCGTCATCGAAGCGCAGTGCCGGAATGTAGCCGAGGGGCGATATCTCGCGGAAGGCGGGTTTTCGCACCTCTTCCGGCGTCATCCAGGCGCTCTGATAGGGAATACCGAGTTCCTCCAGCACCAGATGCGGCGCCAGCGAGCCCCAGTTCTTCACGTTGTAGAGCGTGTACATTCAGACAACCTCCTCTTTCCCGCCATCAGGCTACGCCACAACGCGGCCTTGCGACAATCACCGTTGCAGTATGCTAGATTGGCCCTGTGTCAGGGTGCACACGATGAGCAGCGCCGCTTCCATTGCCGAAACCGCCCCAGCCGGCTTTTGCCGCGATTGCCTCGCGACCGTGCCGCCGGCGGCGTCGCGCTGTGCGGGCTGCCGCGGCCCGCGCCTTGTCCGCCATCCAGAGCTCTACGAACTGGCGATCGCCCATATCGACTGCGATGCCTTTTACGCCAGCATCGAAAAGCGCGACGATCCGGCCTTGCGCGACAAGCCGGTGATCATCGGCGGCGGACGGCGCGGCGTCGTCTCCACCGCCTGCTACATTGCCCGCATTCATGGCATCAAGTCGGCGATGCCGATGTTCAAGGCACTGAAACTGTGCCCCCAGGCCGTGGTGGTCCGACCGGACATGGAAAAATACGCCCGCGTCGGGCGCGAAGTGCGCAAGCTGATGCAGGAACTGACCCCGCTGGTCGAGCCGATATCCATCGACGAGGCGTTTCTCGATCTGTCGGGCACCCAGCGCCTGCACCATATGGAGCCGGCCCGCTCGCTCGCCCGACTTGCCCGCCGCATATCCGACGAGATCGGCATCAGCGTGTCGGCGGGCCTGTCGCACAACAAGTTTCTCGCCAAGATCGCCTCTGATCTCGACAAGCCGCGCGGCTTTTCGGTGATCGGGCGAGCCGAGACCGTCTCCTTCCTCGCCCAACGGCCGGTCGGCCTCATCTGGGGCGTCGGCAAGGCCATGCAAGGGTCGCTGGCCAGGGCTGGCATCACCATGATCCGCCAGCTTCAGGTGATGGAGCGGCGCGACCTGCAAAAGCGCTTCGGCGCCATGGGCGAGCGGCTCTATTTCCTGTCGCGAGGCGTTGACCTCCGCTCTGTCTCGCCCCACGAGGACATGAAGTCGATCAGCGCCGAAACCACCTTCAACGAGGACATCACCGATTTTGGCCGTCTGGAGAACATCTTGTGGGACTTGAGCGAAAAGGTATCGCGCCGCGCCAAGGGCTATGGCCTGGCCGGCGAGACCGTGGTGCTGAAGCTGAAGACCGCCGACTTCCGGATCCGCACCCGCAACACCACGCTGTCGGATCCGACGCTGCTGGCCGAGCGCATCTTTGCCGCCGCCAGCCCGCTATTGCGGCGCGAGGCGACGGGAACCGCCTTCCGCCTTATCGGTGTGGGGATCAGCCATCTGGGCCCGGCCGCAGCCGATGAAACGCTTTCCGGCCTCGATGCCAGGGCAAGGGCGCTGGCCAGGGCCGAACTTGCCATGGACAAGGTGCGCGACCGCTATGGCCGCACGGCCGTGGCCAAGGGGCGCTCGCTGAAGAGGGAAGCGCCCGATAGCGGGCGATGACCCACACCTCGTTGATCCCGGCACCCAAGCCGCGCTAAGGATGAACCTGTCAATTTTCAGCCGGGGCGGTGATGCGGTTTCAATCGAGCAGGGAATTCAGGAACTGGCCGGCCAAGGCGGTGACCATCTTCGGCATGTCCGGGGTGGGCAAGACGACGCTCGCTCGCCTGCTGCGCGACGATGACTGGTTCCACTATTCGGTCGATTACCGTATCGGCACCCGCTACATGGGCGAGCACATCGTCGACAACTTTAAGCACGAGGCGATGAAGAACCCGTTCCTGCGCTCGTTGCTGCGCAACGATTCCATCTACATTTCCTCCAACATCACTTTCGAGAACCTCGATCCGCTGTCCACCTATCTGGGCAAGCCCGGCGATCCGGGCATGGGTGGCTTGAGTTTTGCCGAATACCGCCGCCGCCAGGCCCAGCACCGCCACGCCGAGATCGCCGCCCTTCTCGACGTGCCGGAATTCATCGAGAAATCGCGTGAAATCTACGACTACGCGCATTTCATCTGCGACGCCGGGGGCTCCCTGTGCGAGGTGGTCAATCTCTCGGACGGCGGCGATCCGGTGCTCAAGACGCTCGCCGACCATACCCTCCTGCTCTATATCCGCGGCACGCCTGAGCATGCGCGCGAACTGGTCGAGCGCTTCCGCGGCGCTCCCAAGCCGATGTACTACCAGCCGCAGTTTCTCGAGGCCAAATGGGCCGAGTACAAAGCCCTCAACGCGATCGAGCGCGATGACGAAGTGAGCCCCGACGGCTTTGCCGTGTGGGGCTTCGAGGAACTCATACACCATCGCATCCCGCTGTATGAATCGATC
Organism: uncultured Rhizobiaceae bacterium; assembly: GCA_964568825.1. Lineage (GTDB taxonomy): Bacteria > Pseudomonadota > Alphaproteobacteria > Rhizobiales > Aestuariivirgaceae > CAVVDT01. Next base: position 9,833 of record CAZMSA010000080.1, read on the forward strand.
GCCCGGCGTCACGGCTATACCGTGGAGATGGAGGACATTCCCTCGATCGGCGACGAGGAGGGCTTCCTTGCCCTCGTGTCTCGCGCCATCGACAGCCACCAGGGCTGAGCGGACTATGCCTTGGGCGTGGTGGTGGAGGTTGGGCGCGGCGGCGGCGGGGCCTTGTCGCTTTCATCGTCGAGGATGCGCATGGCGGCCCCGTCGAGATCGTCGTACTGACCCGAGCGCAGGCTCCACACAAACGCCGCCAGGCCGATGCCGCCCAGCAGCAGCGCCGCCGGAATGAGATAGACTAAGACGTTCATGGCCTCGCCTCACGCGGCGCCAGCAGCCTCAGCCGCAGGGCGTTGGCGGTCACCAGCAGTGACGATGACGACATGGCGATGGCGGCGATCAGCGGGCTGGCATGGCCGGAGATGGCGATCGGTACCGCCACCAGATTGTAGGCGATGGCGAGCCCGAAATTCTGGCGGATCACCCGCTCGGCCGCCTTGGCCAGGCGCCAGGCGAGAACGACAGGCGAGAGGTTTTCGCCGGTGAACACCAGATCGGCGGCGGCCTGGCCGATGTCGGCGCCCGAGGCCGGCGCCATCGAGACGTGCGCCGCCCCCAGCGCCGGGGCATCGTTGATGCCGTCACCCACCATCAGCACGTGATGCCCGCCCTCTTCCAGCGCCTCCACATAGGTCGCCTTGGCGGCGGGCAGCCAGCCCGAACGGAATGCCTTGATACCGAGGCGGGCGGCAAGGGCGGCGACCGGCGCTTCACGGTCGCCCGACATGATTTCCGGTTGCATCCCGGCGTCGGCGAATATCGCGACCACTGCGGCCGCATCGTTGCGCGCTTCATCGGCGAAGGCAAAGCGCAGGATTGGCTTTCGATCGCGTGCCAGCCAGACCTCGGAGCGTTCGCTGTCGTCGTCCCCGGCATCGGCATCGACGCCGCAGAAGGCGCGTGAACCCAGCCGGATCCGGGCACCCTGGATCTTGCCCTCGAGCCCCTCGCCCGGCCGTTCATCGACACTGTCGAAAGCCGCCGCCACGATGCCGCGCCCGGTAGCCCACGCCGCCAGTTTGCGCGCCAGGACATGGCGCGAGCGCTGGGCAAGGCCGAGCGCCAGTTCGAGGTCGCGGGTAGCCGCCGCCACCGGGGGAATGAGGCTCGGTGTGCCGCGGGTCAGTGTTCCTGTCTTGTCGAAGACCACCCGGTCGATCCCCGCCAGCCGTTCCAGCGCCGTGCCGTCCTTCAACAAGATGCCGCGCCGGAACAACACCCCGCTGGCCACCACCTGCACCGCCGGCACCGCCAGTCCCAACGCGCACGGACAGGTGATGATCAGCACCGAAATGGCCGCCAGCACGGCGGCATGGCCGTCACCGGTTATCAAAAGCCAGCCAAGGAAGGTAAGACCGGCGAGGATATGGACACTGGGCGCGTAGGCGCGTGCCATGCGCTCGGCCAGTGTCACATAGCGCCCGCGCCCGGCCTCGGCCGCTTCCATCATGCGCACGATGTCGGCCATCAACGTATCGTCGCCAGCGGCGCCGACGCGGACTTTCAGGGGGCCGGAGAGATTGAGCGTTCCGGCGTGCACATCGCTTCCCGGCTTCACCACCTCCGGCAACGGCTCGCCGGTAAGCGCGGCGCGGTCGACATCGCTGGTGCCGTCGACCACCGCGCCGTCGGCGGCGATGCGCTCGCCGGCTGCGATGAGGATCTCCATGCCCGGTCGCAACTGCCCGGCCGGCACGAAACTGCGGGCCCCGAGGGCATCGATCACCGTAGCCCCGGTGGCGTTGAGGGCGAGGAGCCCGGTCACTGCCGAGCGGGCGCGGGCACGCATCATGTGGTCGAGATAGCGCCCCACCAGGAGGAAGAACAAAAGGGTGACGGCGGCATCGAAATAGGCATCGGCGCCCGATTGCATGGTCTCGTAAAGGCTCATGGCGGTGGCCAAAATCACCGCCAGCGAGATCGGCACGTCCATGTTGAGGTGGCCGCGCGACAAGGCCCTTGAAGCCGACGCAAAGAACGGCCGACCGGCAAAAGCCACCGCCGGCAGGGCAATGAGGGCAGAAATCCAGTGGAACAGATCGCGGGTGGCGCCTTCGGCCCCCGACCACACCGATACCGACAACAACATGATGTTGGCGGCCGCAAAACCAGCGACCGCCAGCGCCGTCAACAAGGCGCGGCCTTCGCTTCTTTGGGCATCGGCCTCGGCCGCGGGCAGCCACGGGCGCACCTCGTAGCCGAGCGAGGCGATGGCGGCCACCAGGTCTTCAGGCGCTGCCTTGCCGCTCAGCCATTCGACCACGACCCGCCGCGTCGACAGGTTGACGCGGGCGCTGATCACTGCCGGAAAGGCCCGTAACGAATCCTCGATGCGGGTGATGCAGGCCGCGCAATGCACCCCCGGCACCAGCGCCTCCAGCCGCGACCTCCCCGGTTCCACCTCGCGCACCCAGCGATCGAGCCCGCCCGCGCCCGATGCGCCCTCGTCGGGCGGCAGGATCAGCGGTTCCGGGCAGCAGGCAGGCATGTCATTGCGCCTTCGATGTGATGTAGCTGTAGTCGCGCCGCCATTCGATGCCGTTGTTGCCGGTGGCGATCAGCTTGGCCTCCCACAGGCCGGCGGGAAGTGCCAGGTCGGCGGCATAAAAGCCGGGACGGGTTTCGCTCAAGGCCACGACGCGATCCTCGCCTTCGTGGGTCGGCCGGCCCATGGTGACGATAACCTTGAGGCCGGTGACGGGCGAACCGTCGCGAGCGGCAACCTTGAAGATCAGCCCCAGGGCGTCATGGCTGAACCTGGCATCCCAGCCGAGCTTTTCCTGGCGCCGCTCGGCGGCGATGAAGCCGTTGTACTCTTGGCTGGCCACATAGCTGTTTTCCACCACCAGCCCGGTCCAGGTCGTCTCGGCGAAATAGGCCATCGTCAGGTTGACGATGACGACGACACCGAAAAACCCTAAGAGGGTGGCCAGCATGCGCCGTCCGGTGAAGACCCCTTTTGCCGTTGTCTCGCTTGCCTGCATGGCTGGTCCTACTCCTCGTTGCCCTGTTTTGGGGGGCGCTGGAAATGCGCCACGGTCAATGCACGGTCGGCGCTCTTGCCGCCGTTGATGTCCACGGCGACGAACCGGAAGTCGGTCTCGCGATGTTTCAGGCGTTTGGGATCCATCTTCACATACACCTTGATGTCCCTCACCCGATCGGCGCCGACGTCGATGTTCAGCCCCGTATTCGATTCCTTGGTGCTGCCGGCCAGATACATGACGGCGCCCGGCAAACCCTCGATCGACAAGCGGAAGGTGCGCGGTTCGGTGCGTTTGTTGAGGATCTTCACGCTGTAGCCATTGCTTATATTGCCATCGGAGAGCTGCACATATAGCGGGTTGCGATCGTGCAGCACATTGACATCGAGGCGATCGCGCATGACGAGCAGGACCAGCAAGCCGATGCCGATCATGCCCCACACGAAAATATAGATGAACGTGCGCGGGCGAATGAAGCTCGGCCATTGGTCGGGATCGCGAGTTCCGGCTTCATGCGCGGTGTAGTCGGAAAGCGTCGAATAGGAGATCAGGCCGCGCGGCTTGCCGATCTTTTCCATCACCGAGTTGCAGGCATCGATGCACAAGGCGCAGGTGATGCATTCGAGCTGCTGGCCGTCACGGATGTCGATGCCCTCCGGACACACCGCCACGCACAGGTTGCAGTCGATGCAGTCCCCGTAGGTCGTTTCGCCATGCTGGCGGCGGTCGCGCTGGCTGCCGCGCGGCTCGCCGCGCCAGTCGTTGTAGGTAACGACGAGGGAATGTTCGTCCAGCATCGCCGACTGGATGCGCGGCCACGGGCACATGTAGGTGCACACCTGCTCGCGCATGAAGCCGGCGAAAATGAAGGTGGTGCCGGTGAGCACCGCGACGGTGGAATAGGCAACCGGCGCCGCGTTGAGGGTGAAGAAGTTGTAGGCAAGAGTTGGCGCATCGGCGAAATAGAAGATCCAGGCGCCACCCGTCGCCATGGCGATGAGCAGCCAGATGGCGATCTTGGTACTGCGCAAGGCGATCTTGTGAAAGCTCCAGGGGGCGGCATCGAGCTTGATGCGGGCGTTGCGGTCGCCCTCCACGAAGCGCTCGATGACAAGGAACAAATCGGTCCACACGGTCTGCGGACAAGTATAGCCGCACCACGCCCGCCCCACTGTCGAGGTGATGAGGAAAAGGCCGACGCCGGCCATCACCAGAAGGCCGCCGACAAAATAGAATTCCTGCGGCCAGATCTCGATGAAGAAGAAATAGAACCGCCGGGTGGCGAGGTCGACGAGCACCGCTTGATGGGGCGCGAAGTCGCCCCGGTCCCAGCGTAGCCAGGGCGTCACGTAGTAGATCGTGAGGGTGATCGCCATCACCCACCATTTCAGGGTCCTGAAGGTGCCGTGGGTACGCTTGGGATGAACTTTTACGCGCGCAGCGTAAAGCGAACGCTGCTCAGGCTTGTTGACCGCATCGGCCTCGATGCGGTCAACGTCCTTGTAGACGGTTGTCATTTCCTGGCCGGTTCCTACTCGCCGCCGCCAAGCGAATGCACAAACAGTGTCAGTTCCTTGATAGTGGCCACACTCAATTTGCCCCCCCAGGCCGGCATGACACCATGACGCGGCTTGGTGATCTGGGCAATGATGGCCTTTTCGGTGCCGCTGTACAACCAGATCTGGTCGGTCAGGTTGGGCGCCCCGAGGTCGCGGTTGCCCTTGCCGTTCGCGCCGTGGCAGGCGGCGCAGTTGTCGGCGAACAACGCCTTGCCGGCGGTGGCCGCAGCGGCGTCATGCTTCTGGCCCGACAGTTCCAACACGTAGTTGACCACCTGGACGATCTGCTCGTGCGTCAGGATCTGATCGGCGCCGAAGCTCGGCATTTGCGAATCCCGGGTATCGGGATCGGCCGTATAGCGAATGCCATGGGTGATGGTCTGCATGATGGCCTCGGGCGTGCCGCCCCACAGCCAGTCGTCGTCGTTGAGGTTGGGATAGCCCTTCGCCCCCTCAGCGCCCGAGCCGTGGCATTGCGAGCAATAGACCTTGAAGGCGGACCGTCCACCGGCGATGGCGAACTGGTCGAGGGCCTGGTTCTGCTTGATCTCGGCAAGCGACAGCTTCGTCAGCTTGGTGACTTCACCGGCCTGCGCAGCCTGTGCCGCTGCAAGACTTTGTTGCAGCGCGCCGCGGCTCGACCATCCAAGCACGCCGCTGGTGGCGCCGTGAATCAGCGGAATGGCCGGATAGGCGATGACATAGCCGATGGCGAACACGATGCAGGCGTAAAACGTCAGCACCCACCAGTGCGGCAACGGGGTGTTGAGTTCGCGGATGCCGTCCCATTCGTGGCCGGTCGTCTCTGTGCCGGAGACTTCGTCGATGTGTTTTGCGGCCATGGATCTCAATCCTCCTTGAGGGGAATGCGGGACGCATCGTCGTAGCGCTGGCGCGAGCCCGGCCTGAAGATGAAGAAGAGGACCCCGACGAAGAACGCCATCAGGAGGACGAGACCGACACTGTCGGCGAACAGGCGGAATTCATTGTAATCCATGGCGCTCACCTGAGGTTTTCGCTGGCGGTGTACTTGGAGAAATCGACCAGGGTCCCGAGCATCTGCAGATAGGCCACCAGTGCGTCCATCTCCGTCAGGCGTTCCGGGTTGCCGTCAAAATCGCGCGCAATCGCCTTTGGATAGCGCTTTTGCAGGCCAGCGAGCCCCTCGCCATCGCCGTTGGCCTGGGCCTTGAGGTCGACCAGGGCGTTGGCGATCATGTCGTCGGTGTAGGGCACGCCGACATCGCGGTTAGCCTTGAGATGGGCGGCGATATCGTCGACCTTGAGATCGGTCCTGGCGAGGAAGGCATAGGCCGGCATGATCGATCCCGGCACCACCGAACGAGGGTCGGTGAGGTGCTCGACGTGCCACTGGTCGGAATAGCGACCTCCCACCCGCGCCAGGTCCGGGCCGGTGCGTTCCGAGCCCCACTGGAAGGGATGGTCGTACATGCTTTCCGCCGCCAGCGAATAGTGACCATAGCGCGCCACCTCGTCACGGAAGGGGCGGATCATCTGCGAATGGCAGAGATAGCAACCCTCGCGGACATAGATGTCACGCCCGGCCAGTTCGAGCGGCGTATAGGGCCGCATGCCCTGCACCTTCTCGATGGTGTTCTGGAGGTAGAACAAGGGGGCGATCTCGACGATGCCG
>CAZMSA010000081.1:0-16046 GCA_964568825.1 uncultured Rhizobiaceae bacterium
ATAGGTGTTGATATCGCCGATCGCGAAGATGCCGGGCACAGAGCTTTCGAATTTGGCGGTATCCACCGGAATGAGGTTGTGATCGAGGTTGAGGCCCCATTCGGCCACCGGCCCCAGCTTCATGGTAAGCCCGAAGAACGGCAGGATGGTATCGCAGGCGATCTCGAATTCACCGTCTGGTCCCTTTGCCTTGACGCCCTTGAGCGTCCCGCCCTCGCCGATCAGCCCCGTCACCTGCCCCAGCCTGAACGACATGCCGCCGTCTGCCACCAACTTGTGCATCTTGTTGACGCTGTCGGGCGCGGCGCGGAACTCGGCGCGCCGATGCAGCAAGGTCATGGAACGAGCCAGCGGCTGCAGGTTGATTGTCCAGTCAAGAGCGCTGTCGCCACCACCGATGATGAGGATGTCCTTGTTCCGGAACGCCTCCATCTTCCTCACCGAATAAAAGACCGACTTGCCTTCATAGTCGTCGATGCCCGGAATGGGCGGCTTCTTGGGCTGGAAACTGCCGCCGCCGGCGGCGATGACCACGATCTTGCAGTGGAAGGTCTCACCGCCATCGGTTTCGACCACGAAATCGTTGTCGCCGCGCTTGCTGAGCCCGGTCACCATACGGTTGAAGTGGAAACCGGCACCGAACGGCTTGATCTGCTCCATCAGCCGCTCGGTCAGGTCCTGGCCGGTGACGATGGGCAGGGCCGGAATGTCGTAGATGGGCTTTTCGGGGTAAAGCTCAGTGCACTGGCCGCCCGGCCGGTCGAGAATGTCGATGACCTGGCATTTGATGTCCAGAAGTCCGAGCTCGAATACGGCAAACAGCCCGCACGGTCCCGCGCCGATGATCACGGCATCGGTGGTGATGGCCTCTTGGCTCATGTCGGCAACTCCATTGCTGGATGAAATTCATCGCACGCGGGACAGCTGGCGCCCGCCGCGAAGGCGAAACGATCAAAACTGCTTTTCAGGCACCCGCACGGTCAGCCCGTCGAGATCGTCGGAGACCTTGATCTGGCACGACAGGCGCGATGAATCACGCACATCGAACGCAAAGTCCAGCATGTCCTCTTCCATCTCCGAGCGCTCGCCGACGGCTTCCAGCCAGTCCGGTTCCACATAGACATGACACGTGGCGCAGGCACAGGCCCCGCCGCAATCGGCATCTATGCCCGGCACCATGTTCTTCACCGCTGCCTCCATGACCGACATGCCAGGCGCGGCATCGACTTCGTGCTGGGTCCCGTTGTGCTCGATAAAAGTGATTTTGGCCATTTGTCCAAACCGTCGCAACTGCAGATAAGCGGCCTTCGATATCGAAATCGGCCGCAGCGAACCGCCGGTTCAAGACCAGCCGCGAGGTTAATTAGTGGATTGCATGTGCAAAGACAATGCACCAGGCAAAGGAATGCTGGGGCCATCTGCCTCAGGGGTACCCCGACTTTATCAGGCACGATGGCGCGCGGCCAGGATTACAGCATGTTCGCTATGGTCTTCTCGCACATGGTTATATCCCGCTCGAGGCGTGCGAGCATGCGGGCCCTGTCGGCGGCGGTGGCCACGATCCCCATTTCTTCGAGCTTGGCGGCGGTTTCGGCGACCTCCCCGGCACCCACGGCCCGAGCGGCACCTTTTAACGTGTGGGTGGCGAACTGCCAGTCGGCAGCGTTGCGGGCACCCAGCACGGCGAGCAGTTGCTCGTGCATCTGCATCCGGAACAAGTCGAGCAACTCGCGTTCCAGCTCCGCGCTGCCCTGGGTGTAGATGCGCAGGTGCTCGAGGTCGAGCACGCGGGCATCGCCTATGTTTGTCTGATCGCCGGTCGCCCCGTCCTGCCTGAGTAACTTGCCAGCCTGCATGGTCGTGGTTCCTGCTTTCGGGTGCCCGTCGCTTCACTAGACATACGTTCTAGACCGGGGATTTTGGAATCCTGTTAAGCGGCATGGTAAATCGACTGCCTGCGCGGTTGATTCAAAGCTGGCCACAATTTTAACCAAACTTTCATTTTTAGAGGGAGACTGGAAGATCGGCGGTTCATGCTGGTCAAAAGATCGGCTAGGATTTACTGTCTGCGGTCGAGGGTGAGGACGAGGCCAACCCGGATCCCGATCCTGCAGCCGTGCCCGAAGCCATCGGCAAGGGGCGCGACAGGTTGCCGGATTTGAAGGATGAACGCCGGTTTCTCATGCGGGAGAGAGCGTTCTATGGGATGGCCGAGACCGCACTGAAGTGACTTGCAGGATCGATTGTGCCGAACGGGTGGAAAATCCGGCGGCTATTGGGCGGCGTTAGCAGAGTACGGGGTACAGGCGTCATGGCTGGGAACAAGATCGACTCCCCCAAGGAGCAGGACCGGAGCAACCGGCGCGAGTCCGAACAAGGCGAACGCACCACCAAGGGTCAGCGCGATGACGCCCGCCGGCGCACCAAGACATTGCGTGCCAGGCCTGCCAACGAAAACGAACCGGGGACCGCATCGCTGTTGGCGCGCCTGCGCCGCCGCCCTTCCTCGGCACCGTTCTGGATCGCATTTCTGGTCACCCTGGTATGGGTGATGGTATGGGCGGCCACCTACCTGCCGGCGCTGGCCGCCGGCCAGAACAGCCTGCCGCAACTGGTCAACACCTCGATGTTTCTGCTGCTGCCGGTGGCCCTGGTGTGGACGGCAACCTATCTCCTGTGGCGCGCCCAGCAGATGCGCCAGGTCTCCGAGGCGCTCATCCATGCCGCCCTCAGATTGCTGCGTCCCCAGGAAGTGGCGAGCGAAGGGCTGATGTCGGTCGCCCAGGCCGTGCGCTATGAGGTCGACAATCTGGTCGGCGGCATCGAGCATGCCATCCAGCGCGCCGCCGAGCTTGAAAACCTGGTGCACCGCGAAATCGCCAACATGGAGCGTTCGTTCGGCGCCAACGAGGATCGCATCCGTAACCTGCTGACCGGCATGCAAAACCAGCGCAGCGCCCTTCAGGAAGCTGGCGAGATGCTGTCGACCCAGACCAATCCGCTCCTGTCGCGGCTCGAGCATAATACCGGCGAGCTCGGCGTGCTGGTCAATTCCGCCTCCTCGGCGCTGGCGTCGCTGGAAAGCGGCCTGAAGACCACCACCATCGACCTCACCCAGACAATCGATGAACTGACCAACCGCGCCGCCCTGGCGAGCAACGAACTCGGCGGACAGACCACCCGCATGGACCAGATGTCCGGCATGCTGGTCAATGAGATGCGGGTGTTCTCGCAAACCCTCGGTTCGCAACTCGAAACCCTGCAGGGCTCGGCCCGCGCCCTCAATGTGGGCTCCAACCAATTCCAGCACGAAGTGCACGAGATGGAACAGCGGGTCGTCGAGACGCTGAAGGAAAGCTCCGGCGAGCTGGGCGCCGTCAACGCCGAAGTGGCGCGCACCGTCGAGCGCATGACCAACAATCTGTCGGAGCAGTTGCGCACCACCTCCGGCCAGTTCTCCGAACTGCTGCAGGCCACGGGTGAAAACATCTCATACCATCTGAAGTCATCCTCCTCCGAGGTCGCCCAGCAGATGGAGAAGTCGGGCATCGACGTCGCCCAGAAGATCGAGCATTCCGGTGTATCGTTGACCGACAAGCTGCTTTCGGTGTCGGGCGAGTTCGTGCAGAACGTCGCCCAGGCCCGCGACGAGCTTTACAACTACCTCGATCGCGCCTCGACCGGTATGACCGGCAAACTGGAAGACGTGAGTGCGGCCCTGTTCGCCCGGGTCGAGGCCGCGACCGGCGAAATGTCGTCGCGTCTCGAAGACACTTCCGGTGTCCTGTTCAACCGGGTGGCCGAGGCCACCGGCCAGATGTCGGAGCATCTCGATCAGTCGACCGAGCGGCTGGCCGGCAGCATCGATTCGACCTCGACCAAGATGGTGGGGCGGCTGGAGACGGCCACCTCGAAGCTTTCCGAGCTGCTCGATGTCGCATCGAGCCAGATGACCTCGCGCCTCGACCAGACCACAACCCAGCTGGCCGGCCGCCTCGACAGCACATCGAGCGAACTGGCCAACCACCTCGATGCAGCCTCGAGCGACATTTTCGCCCGCCTGTCGGGCATCACCGAAGACATCGCCGGGCGTATAGAAACCACCTCCAGCGAGCTGACCGAGCGGCTGATCACCACCTCCGGTGATGTCGCCGTGCGGCTGGAGACCACCTCCGGCGAACTGACCGGCCGCCTGGAAGGCGTCTCCAGCGCCATTGCCGAGAGTCTCGATGGCACATCGGATGAACTGACCGGCCGCCTGGAGGTCGCTGCGACCACCATCGCCGAGCGGTTGGAAGGCACCTCCGACAAACTGGCTTCGCGGCTCGATACCTCCGCTATCCAGATCACCGACCGCCTGTCGCGGACCTCCAGCGAAGTTACCGACCGGCTGGATCAGACATCGGGCACCATCGCCGGACGCCTAGAGACCACCTCGGAAGAACTCGCCACGCGGCTCGATGCCTCGTCGTTCCAGATCACCGATCGCCTCTCCAAGACCTCCAGCGAGGTGAGCGAGCGGCTCGATGCCTCCGCCCACGACATGCTTGAGCGCCTCGACGGCACCACCAGCCAGATCACCCAGTACTTCGACAGCGCCACCGGTGAGTTGACCGGCCGCCTGGCCGATACCTCCTTGCGTCTGCTCGACCAGATCGACGAGGCCTCCGGCAGCATGGCCATCCGCCTCGACGAGACCACCGCAAAGCTCGCCGACCAGCTCGACAAGGCCTCCGGCGACATGACCACCCGCCTCGCCGACACTACGTCCAAGGTCACCGGCCAGCTCGGCCTCGCCTCGGAGGGCCTCTCGGGCCGCCTGGTCGAGGCAGCGGATGAAATCACCGACAAGCTCGATCACGCCTCGGGCGAGATGACGGCACGCCTGGATGCCACCACGAGCCGCCTTACCGGCGACCTGCAGCGCACATCCAACCTCCTGACGACGCAGCTCTCGACCACGACGGCGAGCATGAACGAACGCCTCGAAGGCGTCAGTTCCGACCTGATCGGCCGCCTGGAGACCACCTCGACCGGCCTCACCTCACGTCTCACCACCGTGTCGGACGACCTGACCGGCGAACTCGAGCGCGCCTCGCATGCCTTGTCGCGGCACCTGAATGAGACCACTGGCCGCCTCAGCGACGAGCTCGACACCACCGCCAACAAGCTCATCGACCGCCTCGATGAGACATCGAGCGGCGTCACCACCCGGCTCACCGATGTCTCTGGTGTAATGACCACTTCGCTGGAGGAAAACATCAAGCGCCTGCACGGCCATCTCGACAAGACCAACACGGCCATGTCGGAGCGCTTCAAGTCGACCTCGATGCAGCTCACCAAGACCCTGGACGAGGCCGGCGAGAGCATGTTCATGCGCCTTGATTCGACCTCCAAGGACATGGGCCGCCGCCTCGACGAAGCCGCTTCGCTGCTCGACAAGGTCACCACCAGCATTTCCACCCGTTTCGATGGCTCGAGCGAGCGCTTCGCCGGCCTGATGGAGACCGAGAGCAGCCGCATCATCGCCGAGCTCGGCAATGCCAGCGCCGCCTTTTCCGATGGCCTGGAGGAAAGCACCCGCCTCATCACCGGCCGCTTCGAGCAGACCACCGGCGCCCTCAGCCAGCGCATCGACCAGGCGGCCGAGGAAATGGAGGCGCGCACCAGCCAGACCTCCCGGCGCCTCGATGACGCTGGTCAGAAGTTCTCCGAACATGTCGCCAAGGCCAATACCTATCTTGGCGAAAAGCTGGGCGAATCCGCCGGCGAACTGGACGAAAAGCTGGAGGACATCACCCTCAAGCTCACCGGCCGCCTTGAGAGCACCGCCGGCAAGGTGACCAACCGCCTGAGTGATGCCTCGGCCGTCGTCGAGCGCTCGGTCGAGCGTTTCAACACCGAAGTGGAAAAGGTCCTAACCAATCGCGAGGATATCCTGTCCGACGTGGTGGAGATGCTCGTCAGCCGCGCCGAGGACCTCGATTCCATGATGCGCAACTACGTCACCCTGGTGGACGAATCGCTCAGCCGCACCCAGACCCGTTCGGAAGAACTCGCTCGTATCATTGCGGCTGAGACCAGCGCGGCTGCCGACAACCTTCAGAACGAGATCCGCCGCATGGAGGAAACGTCCGACAAGCAGATCGCCGAGGCGGCGCGGACCATGCGCGAGCAACACGAGAAGATTGCAGCCTCGCTGGCCGAGATGCTGGCCGCTTCAAGCGGCGAGTTCGGCGCCACGGCGCGCGACATGCGGACAACCGCCCAGCAGGTGGTCAAGGACATCGACTTCGCCCGCGGCGAGTTGAAGCGCGCGATTCTCGAACTGCCCGACGAGACCCGCGCCAATGCCGATGCCATGCGCCATGTGGTGGCCGACCAGATCACCGCGCTCACTGCTCTTGCCGATGTGGTCAAGCGCCAGTCGGGATTGGCCAGCCTGTCGGGACCCGGCATCTACCTGCCGCCCGACGATCGAGGGCCGGCGCCGGGAAAAGCTAAGGGCACCCCGTCTGCTGCTCCCCGCAATGGGACGCCGGGTGCCCCGGAAAAGGCCTCGGGGAGCAATAACGGCAACACTGAGATCCGCGGCCGACCGGTCGACGCCCTGATCAGCCAGCCCTCGCCGGAGGGAAGCGCCGACCTGATGCCGCAGCTTCACCAGGGCGATGGCAAGAAGGCCGCGGGCGGCCTGTCGCGCCGCACCCAGCAACTGGTCAACAAGCTCAACGCGGCCTCGCGCGCCTTGCTGGAAGTGATCGACGGCAAACTGCCCGCCGATCTAGAGAAGCGCTACGCCGCCGGCGAGGAGCACGTGTTCGCCCAGCGCCTCTACCAGATGCGCAGTCCCCGCCTGCAGCAGACCCTGGCGAAGCGTTATGCCGGCGAGCGCCAGATCAAGAACCGTGTTGATGAGTTCATCCGCCTGTTCGAGACGCTGCTCGATGTGGTAGCCGAGCAACCGCGCGGCAACGACATGGTCGATGCTTGCCTCGCTTCTGAAAGCGGCAAGGTCTATATCTCGCTGGCTCAGGCAACCGGACGCCTGAACGCTGCTTGACGTCTGGTCCCGGCCGCGGCGCTCGTATCCCTTGAAACCGGATGGGCTCGCCTGTTCAATAGCGTGTCTTCATTTCCGAGTTCCCATTCCATGGACATCGCCAAGCCCTATCTCCTGTTCCTCGGCGACGTCGCCGACAACCTCGCCGCCAAATCCGCCCACGGCATTGTCGACTGGCGCCCGCAATGGTGCATCGGCCAATTGCGCCTCGCCGGCTGCAAGGCCGATTGCGGTATCGCCGACATGAGCATCGCCGAAGCGGTATCCGGCGGCGCCAGGACCATGGTGGTCGGCGTGGTCAATGCCGGCGGCGTGCTGCCCGATCACTGGATCGCCTCGATTGTCGAGGCCCTGGAGGCCGGCCTCGACGTCGCCACCGGCCTGCACAAGCGCCTGTCGTCCGTCCCCGCCATCGCCGATGCCGCCCGGCGCCATGGCCGCAAGCTTCACGATGTGCGCTTTTCCGACGTCGCTTTTGCCACCGGCAAGGGGACGAAGCGCTCAGGCTTGCGCCTTCTCACCGTCGGCACCGACTGTTCGGTGGGCAAGAAATACGCCGCCCTCGCCCTTGAGCAGGAAATGAGAAAGCGCGGCCTGAAGGCCGATTTCCGCGCCACCGGCCAGACCGGCGTTCTCATTTCCGGGCGCGGCGCCGCCATCGACGCGGTGGCCGCCGATTTCATCTCAGGCGCCGCAGAATGGTTGTCGCCCGAGGCCGAGCCGGATCACTGGGACGTGGTGGAGGGCCAGGGTTCGCTGTTCCACCCCTCCTTCGCCGGGGTGTCGCTGGGCCTCCTGCATGGTGCCCAGCCCGACGCCTTCGTGGTCTGCCACGAGCCCACCCGCACCGCCATGCGCGGCGTAAAACACCCCCTGCCCTCCATCGCCCAGGTGATCGAGCGCAATATCCTGGAGGGCCGCCTCACCAATCCGGCCATCCGTTGCATCGGCATCGCCATCAACACCGAGGCGCTGGATGATGCCGCCGCAAGGGCCTGCCTTGATGCCGCCGCTGCCGAACACAGCCTGCCGGCGGTCGATCCCATCCGCACCAGCGTCGGGCCGATCGTCGATGAATTGCAGAAGCAATTCCCGTGAAGCTCACGATCGCCCATGAAAGCTTGCCAATTGCCGGCAAATTCGCCATCTCGCGGGGCTCCAGAACGACATCGGAGGTGATCGTCGTCACTTTGGAGGACAGCGGCGCCGTCGGCCACGGCGAAGGCTTGCCCTACCCGCGCTACGACGAGACGGTCGAAGGTGCCATCGCCGCCATCGAGGCCGCCCGACCGGCGATCGAGGCCGGCATCGCGCGCGCCGACGTCGCCCGCGTGGTGGCGCCCCATGCCGCCCGCAACGCACTTGATTGCGCCTTGTGGGACCTTGAGGCCAAGCAAAGTGGCACACCCGTGTGGCGCCTCGCCGGCCTCGAAGAGCCCCGCCCGCTGATCACCGCCTACACCCTCAGCCTCGATACGCCCGAGGCCATGGGCGCTGCTGCCGCGAGGGCCGCCGCGCGCCCCCTACTCAAGCTCAAGTTGGGGGGACCTGAGGATGCCGAACGGCTGCGCGCCGTACGCCAGGCCGCACCCGAGGCGCGCCTCATCGTCGATGCCAACGAGGGCTGGAGCCCGGCCGACCTGCCGCATCTGCTGGCGGTCGCCGCCCATCTCGGCGTCGAACTGGTCGAACAGCCCTTGCCGGCGGGTGACGATGAAGCCTTGCGCCATCTGAATGAGCGCCCGGTCCCCATTTGCGCCGACGAGTCAGCCCATGACGTGGCAAGCCTCGATCAACTGGTTGGCAAGTACGATGCGGTCAACATCAAGCTCGACAAGACCGGCGGCTTGACCGGGGCACTGGCCATGGCGCGCGCCGCGCAGGACAAGGGCTTTGTCCTGATGACCGGGTGCATGGTCGCCTCCTCGCTCGCCATGGCGCCGGCCATGCTGATCGGACAGCTCTCACAGGTGGTCGACCTCGACGGCCCGTTGCTACTGGCCCGCGACCGCACACCCGGCATCCGCTTCGAAGGCAGCCTGATGTACCCGCCGCCGCACCGACTGTGGGGCTAGAACACCGCGTAAAGGGGAAGACCAATGCGCTGGAGAGGCGTCCATCACGTCGAATTTTCCGTCCTCGACTACGAGCAATCGATTGCGTTCTACGACAAGATGTTCGGCTGGCTCGGCTACAAGAGTTTTTGGACCCTCGATCTGGGCTACCGCTCGACCTACTACATGGCCCGCTTTCCCATCCCGCACAGCTATATCGGCATCCAGCCGGCCAGAACCGGGGAAAAGCTCGATCACGCCCGGCGCGCAACCGGCATCCACCACATCGCCTTGTGGGCCAGAAACCGCACTGAAGTCGACGCCTTCCACCGCGATTTTCTGGTGGCCAGGGATATCCCCGTCACCGATGCCCCTGCCGAATATGCGATCTATGCGCCCGGCTACTATGCCGTCTTTTTCGACGATCCGATCAACGGCATCCACTGGGAATTGGCACACACCCCGCGCATTCCCTCGCCCGCCGCTTACCTCAGATTTGCCCGCGCCCTAAAGGCGGCAGCACTTGAGCATCCCGAATGGAAGCAGTCGCCGATCAGGCTGGCCACGCGCCGGTTACCTGCAAAAGACGCCAAGTGAAGGCTTCGGGGGCATTGAATCGGTTTCACCACACCTCCTCGTAACACACTGATATGCGGTCCTTTCCCCAGCCATCTTAAGGCCGCGACAAAGCCGCCGCGATGCGGCTAACCAAACGCTAACCAGTTTCGCTCGATAATCCGACCTTCGTGGACGGCGCATTTGTTCAGAGGCGATGCGCCCGCTCCCGTGACACGTCTGTGGGTTGGGGCTCGAAGTGACAAACAAGAATCTGCCAGATTTCGAGGACATCGAGGCTGCGGTGACGGAAACCGAGCGGGGCCGCTGGTTTCTCGCCGAATATGCCCGCCGCCAGCGCAGCACCGATACCCAGCGGCTTCTCGAGGCCATCCACAAGTTGGAATCAGCCATCGGCGCACAAACCATCCCGTCGGTCGGTGACGATATCAATGGCGAGCTTTCGGCCATGGCCGAGGCCTTGCGCACCACCGATGCGGAGATGCGAAACGTAAGCGACGAACGCCTCGTCGATGCCGGCGCGGTCCCCGAAGACCGTACCGCCTTTGAGGATGTGGCGGCGCGTGCCCGCAATCTCGCCGCCGGACTGTCGGCGACCACAGAGGCGCTGGAGAAGGCCGGCGCCGCGCTGCGCGACGAACCGGCGGTTGCCGCTCGCATTACCGGGCTGGATGAAGATCTCGCCCGTCTCAACGAGCATCGCCTGACCCAGGACGTCCTTAGCCAGCGCATCTCAAAGGCGATGGGTATCATCGTCCAACTGCAGGCACAAATCGCCGCCTGTGTCGGCGACGGCCCTCCCGCCGCCCACCATGAAGTCCCGGTCGCGGCGGGCGCCGATACGCTGCTCGACCACACCGAGGTGAGCTACTTCGAGGCAGACCGCGAGCTGTTTTCGGCCTCCGATATCCCTCCGGCGCCATCCCAAGCCCTTGTCGCCGACGATCCGGAAAATGCCCCGCACCTGGCCGGCATGCTGGAAGAAGTACTCGCCAGCATGCCCAAGACCGGCAACGAGGATAATGCAAGTTCGCTACCGGAGCCCGAAACCGCGATGCCGGAGCCCGAGCCCGAGGCGACGGCTCCCGCAACGCCGGAGCCCAACGCGGCGACAACCGAAGCGCGCGAACCCGATGACGCCCAACCCGCCGCAACTGAGGCCACGGCCGCCGCGCCGGCCCCCCGGCGTATCGTCATCGTGCGCGCCGCCCAGCCACCTGCCGCGGAGAAACCGGCTGAGCCCCCTGCCCCGGATGCGCCTGTCGAGGCCGCTTCCAGCGAAACTCCGCCACCGCCCGCAACCGAGGTGGCTGATGCCGAGCCCGGCCCGGAAGCGATCATGCAGATGTTCACTGAAGCTGCCGCCAGGCACGGCGTATCGCCGGGCGCCAACGCCCCTGAGGAGACCGAGGCAGCGCCCCTGGAGTCCATGACCCCCGGCCCCGAGGAAAGACGCCGCATCGTCGTTATCCGCCGCAATTCTTCAGCCGATTCGCCCATACCGCTGGAAGATACCGACGGCGACGTCGCCGAAGCCGGCAAGCAGCACTGACAAAGCTTGGTGGCGCTGTTGCCTAAAGCCGGTTGATCGGCATCTTGAGGTAGACCGTGCCGTTGTCCTCAGGCTCGGGCATCCGGCCGGCGCGCATGTTCACCTGGATCGACGGCACGATCAGCCTCGGCATCGACAAGGTCTTGTCGCGCGCCTCGCGCATGGCCACGAATTCATCTTCCGTGATGCCGTCGCGCACATGTACGTTGCGCGCCTTTTCCTCATCGACCGTGGTCTCCCAGGCAAAGGCATCGCGCCCCGGGGCCTTGTAGTCGTGGCACAAGAACAGCCGCGTATCGCCCGGAAGCGACAGCACCTTCTTGATGGACCTGTAGAGCTGGCGGGCGCTGCCGCCGGGAAAATCGGCCCGCGCGGTGCCATAGTCCGGCATGAACAGCGTATCGCCGATGAACGCCGTATCGCCGATCACATAGGTCATGCAGGCTGGCGTATGGCCGGGCGTATGCATGACCATCACCGGCAGCGGGCCCACGGCGAACTCGTCGCCGTCCTTGAACAGCCGGTCGAACTGGCTGCCGTCGCGCTCGAATTCGGTGCCGGCGTTGAATATCTTGCCGAAGGTATCCTGCACCACGATGATGTTGGCGCCGATCCCCAGTTTGCCGCCGAGCTTTTCCTGCACATAAGGCGCCGCCGAGAGATGATCGGCATGCACGTGGGTTTCCAGCACCCATTCGCAGGTCAATCCCTCGGCCTTGACGAAGGCGATGATATGATCGGCTGCCGCGGTGGAGGTGCGGCCGGCCGCCACGTCGAAATCAAGCACCGAATCGACGACCGCCGCCGCCCGCGTAGCGGGGTCCCAGACCACGTAGCTGGCGGTGTTGGTCGGCTCATCGAAAAACGCCTTGACCTCAGGGCTGTGGGGCATGGCTTCCTCCTCAGGCACGCTGACCCGGGACGACCGGGACATGGCGGCCTGGCGGGCCGCCGGTTCGACGCCAGTCTAGAGCATGATCCGCAAGACGTCAGCCGCCGCAGCGCCGCAACGCGCGATAGGCAATGCCGGTTTGCATGGCAACCTTGAAGACGGCGGCGATAACAGCGGTGCCCGAAAAGAGAAACGCGGGGTCGCCCGAAAGCCACCCCGCGCTTTTCTGCCTCGGACCCGTTCCGCGACCGGCCACTACCCTTGCGGACAATCGTCGGCCAGCGTCACCGCGCCCGGACAATGCACACCTGCCATTTCCACGTCCCGTCGCCGGAACATCAGATAAGGCGGCCGGTTCGATCTCCTGAGCCTCTCAACACCATCGTCCCGGTCAGCACCGCCATCTGCCCCGAAGAGCCGGCTTGCACTGTCTGGGGCGACCGTATGGGAAACCCTGGCCCGCTTCCGAAACCCCCTAAAGGGTTTGTACAGTTGAGAGTTTGACCCCATCGCCGCGCCTTGTCGCGCGCCATGTCGGCCTTTTCCACATCCCATCCACAGTTATCTGGATCGCGGTCCGGATCTGCCTTAAAGCACGAAATCACCGGCCGTGAGGGTCAACACCCCAATCAGCGTGATCTGGAAGTCGGTGTGCTTGTCGCCGTTCACGTCAGCGGCAATGATCGTCACGTTCCCATAAGTGAACTCACGCAATTCACCGGCATGGCCATCGAAGGCATCGAATTGGATGAAGGTGAAAGGATCGGCGGCGATGGCCGACACATCGATGTGGTCGCTGCCCTGGGTAAGATCGCAGATCTGGTCGCGGTAAGCAGAGCCAACGCCGCTGTCGCTGGCTGCGAGAAATACGAAGGTATCGCTCCCCGCACCGCCCGTCAGCTGATCGATGCCGCTTCCGCCGATCAGGATATCGTTGCCGTCGCCGCCGGACAGGGTGTCATTGCCGCCGCCACCGTCGAGTGTATCGCCGTCGCTGCCACCCCACAGGCGATCGGCCCCCGAGCCCCCAACCAACTGGTCGGTTCCGGTGCCGCCGGACAAGGCGTCGTTTCCGCTGCCACCATTCAGGGTATCGTTGCCGTCGTTGCCATTCAGGATATCGTTGCCGTCATTTCCCACAAGGCTGTCATCGCCGGATCCTCCCCACAGCTTATCGCCGCCGCTGCCACCCCACAGGTGATCGGCCCCCGAGCCGCCAACCAACTGGTCGGTTCCGGCGCCGCCGGACAAGGCGTCGTTTCCGCTGCCACCATTCAGGGTATCGTTGCCGTCGTTGCCATTCAGGATATCGTTGCCGTCATTTCCCACAAGGCTGTCATCGCCGGATCCTCCCCACAGCTTATCGCTGTCGCTGCCACCCTACAGGTGATCGGCCCCCGGGCCGCCAACCAACTGGTCGGTTCCGGTGCCACCGGACAAGGTGTCGTTTCCGCCGCCACCATTCAGGGTATCATTGCCGTCACCGCCATTGAGTTGATCATCGCCGCCAGCACCTACCAGACTGTCATCACCGATCCCGCCATACAGGGTGTCGCCCAGAGAATTACCAATCAGGGTATCGTCGCCGCTGCCGCCGTCCAACACATTGTGGCCCATAGCGTCGTAGCCCAGGCCATGATCCAGCGAGATATGCAGGTCGTAGGTCGCGCTGGACGGCATTGGCGAAAGGTTCGCATAGGCGCCGACCGCGATGACGTAGGTGCCCGCATCAGCAAAACTGTAGGTGATGAAGCTGTCGCGGGTGAAACTCGGATAGGCCTCGATGCTGCCGGGATCGGTCGCCGAATCATCGCCAATCGCCAGCACGTTTCCAGCGGCGTCGAAAAGGGTCAGCCAACTATCGAAGGTTGCATTGGTGCCATCGATGTCGAACGTCGCCGTGCTGCCGGCCGTGTCGACGGTGAAGGTGTAATAGTTGACGCCGCCACCTGAGGCCTCGACCGTCACGTGCGGTCGCGTGGTGGAATTCTCAATGTTGGGGTTGCTGGAAAGGCCGAAAGCGCCGTCCACGTCGAAAGCGGCAGCGAAGGTGGTGTTCCAGAAGCCGGCCGGCCTGACAATAACGTTGTTGGATCCGGAATCCAGCCCCTGCCCGGCCAGCAGCAGGTCGTTGCCGTCATTACCAAAAAGGCTGTCGTTGCCGGCCCCGCCGATCAGCAGGTCGTTGCCGCCGCCGCCCTGCAGCACATCGTTGCCGGCAAGTCCCTGCAGGATATCAGCGGCCGCGCCGCCGATCAGGGTATCATCGCCATAGCCGCCGTTTGTCACCACCGTGCTCGGGGTTGTGGCGAAGTTGTTTGCGAAGATGAAGCTGTCAGATGTCATGGCCGTCCGTCCGTGCGAACCCCGCCCGGCAGTGTATACAACTGAAAGGTGTAGACACTATCAGACCACAAACAGACGTTGTAAATCAAGTGGGGAAATTCGGCCCCTCGGGGCTCAGCGGCCCTCGCGTCGCGCCATGAAGGCCAGACGCTCGAACAGCATCACGTCCTGCTCGTTTTTCAGCAAGGCTCCGTGCAGCGGCGGAATGAGCTTGCGCGGATCACGTTCGCGCAAGGTATCGGCGTCGACGTCCTCATTGAGAAGAAGCTTCAGCCAATCGAGCAGTTCCGACGTCGAAGGCTTCTTCTTCAGCCCCGGCACCTCGCGCATGTCATAGAAGATGTTGAGCGCCTCATTCACCAGCCTGCCCTTGAGGCCGGGAAAGTGCACTTCAATGATCTCGCCCATGGTGTCGCGGTCGGGGAACTTGATGAAATGGAAAAAGCACCGCCTGAGGAAGGCGTCAGGCAACTCCTTTTCATTGTTCGAGGTAATGATGACGATGGGCCGATTGGCCGCGGCCACTGTCTCGGCCGTTTCGTAGACGTGAAACTCCATGCGGTCGAGTTCCAGCAGCAAGTCGTTGGGAAACTCGATGTCGGCCTTGTCGATCTCGTCGATCAGCAGCACCGGACGGGTCGGGTGGGTGAACGCTTCCCACAACTTCCCCTTGCGGATGTAGTTGGCGATGTCGTGGACGCGGTCATCGCCAAGTTGCGAATCGCGCAGCCGGCTGACCGCGTCATATTCATACAAGCCCTGCTGGGCCTTGGTGGTGGACTTGATGTGCCATTCGATGAGCGGGGCGCCGATGGCCTTGGCGACCTCCTTGGCCAGCACCGTCTTGCCGGTGCCGGGCTCGCCCTTCACCAGCAAAGGTCGTTCCAGAACAATGGCCGCATTGACCGCGATACGCAGATCGTCGGTGGCGACATAATCGCGGGTGCCTTCAAAGCGCATCAGATCCTGTCCGTTCCTGGTGTGGGTGCAAGCGGCTCGTTTACTTCACGATGACCGCGGCGTCTACCGCCTTCGCCGCCGCCGGCGGGTCCGGCGGCCCTCGGCACCCACAGGGTTTTCGCAGCGGTAACTTCCCCTTTGCTGCGGTTAACGATTTTTCACAAAAGATTCATAGAGATGACACTTTCCGCCGGGCATGGTCCGAAACCTGCAGGCACCCGCAATAGCCTATTGAAGGCACGTCGACACGCCGATATATAGGCGCAACAAAAGTCGCAAGGCCCGGCTTTGAGGGAGGTCGATTACGAATGACCGGAAAACATGCGCAGTCCTATCATCCGACCGACAAGGAGCCGTTCATGAACACGCGGCAGCGCCAGTACTTCCGCGAAAAACTGCTGAGTTGGCGCGAGGACATCCTGCGCGAGAGCCGCGAGACGCTGCAGAACCTTCAGGATGAAAACAACGTCCTGCCCGATCTCGCTGATCGCGCTTCAACCGAAACCGACCGGGCGCTGGAACTCAGGACCCGCGATCGCCAGCGCAAACTGATCGCCAAGATCGACGCGGCCTTGAAGCGCATCGATGACGGCACCTACGGCT
>CAZMSA010000082.1:0-16019 GCA_964568825.1 uncultured Rhizobiaceae bacterium
CGATCGGGTTGCCGAGGCCGTCGACCACGCGGCCGAGCAGCCCCATGCCGACCGGCACCTCCACGATGGCGCCGGTGCGCTTGACGGTGTCGCCTTCCTTGATCTCGCGGTCGGAGCCGAAGATCACCACGCCGACATTGTCGGTTTCAAGGTTGAGCGCCATGCCGCGGACGCCGCCCGGGAACTCCACCATCTCGCCGGCCTGCACGTTGTCGAGGCCATAGACGCGGGCGATGCCGTCACCGACGGAAAGGACCTGGCCGATTTCGGAGACCTGCGCCTCCTTGCCAAAATCCTTGATCTGCTGCTTGAGAATCGAAGAAATCTCGGCCGCACGAATATCCATGGGTTTCAGGCCCCTTTCATCGCAACTTTAAGATTGTTGAGCTTGGTAGCGAGTGATGAATCGACCATGCGCGATCCGACCTTGACGATGAGTCCGCCAAGGATGGCGGCATCGACCTTTTCGGTGAGCACGACGTCGCTGCCGACCGCCGCCTTGAGCTCGGCCTTGAGGCGAGCCACCTGGGGGGCGGAAAGCTTTTCGGCCGAGGTCACCTCGGCGGCGATTTCGCCGCGCTGCGCAGCCCTCAGGGCGCGGAAGCCGGCGATCATGTCGTCGATGGCGAACAACCGTCGATTGCGGGCGACAAGCCGGATAAAGTTGGCTGCCAGTCCTGCGATACCCACCTTGGCGAACAGCGCATCGAGCGCCCGCACCTGGTCGTCGGCGGCATAGACCGGGCTCCTGACCAGCCGCATCAAATCCTCGGATTCATCCATCATGGCGACGAAGGCATCGAGGTCGGCGCCCAGCTCATCGACGCTTTTTGCCTCGTGGGCCAGCTCGAACAGGGCGGTCGCATAACGCCCCGGCATGCCTGATACTGTGTTTGCCTCTTGGGTCACGTCGCTACCGTCTCCAGAGTCCTCAACCGGCCATCTTGCGGCTGACCGTCGCGGTATTGCAACTACGCGGTCAATGCCTTGAAATTACAGGATTTTCGGCGGCATAAACCACCTCACCGCCGCAGCCCCCGCCATGCCGCGCCACCCTCTAACACGTTGCCCTAAGGCACGCAACCGCCAGAAAGCACGACTACGCCGCAATTCGTGGCGACTTGCCGCGCATCTAATCACAGAAAGCTGTAAGGGTCCACATCCACCGCCAGCCTGAGTGCGCCCTTGGCTTCGATGCCCGACAGCCAGGCCCTCAAGAAGGCCTGCACATCGGCCTCGCGCGGCGCCTTCACCAGGAAGCGCCAGCGGTGGCGGCCACGCACCAGGCTTAAAGGTGCAGGTGCCGGACCCAGCACCTTGATGTCTTGGGCCCGCGGGGCGCGGCGGGCAATCAGGCGGGCAAAACGCTCGGTGGCGTTGGCATCGGTGCCGGAGACGATGAGGGCGGCAAGACGCCCGTAGGGCGGCAGGCCGGCTGAGCGGCGGATGGCCATTTCCTGGGCAAGGAAGCCGTCCCGGTCGCCCCTTTCGAGCGCCGCCATCAAGGGATGCTCCGGCAAATGGGTCTGGATGAGGGCGCGTCCCGGCCTGTCGCCGCGCCCGGCCCTGCCGGCCACCTGCGCCAGAAGCTGCCAGGTGCGCTCGCCCGCCCTTGGGTCGGCCGTCTCCAGCGCCAGGTCGGCATCGACGATGCCGGCCAGCGTCAGGTGCGGAAAGTGATGGCCCTTGGCCACCAGTTGCGTGCCGATGATGAGGTCGTAGGCGTGATGGGCGATGTCGTGGATCAATGTCGTGAGCGCCCGCCCGTGCACCAGATCGGAAGACAGCACCGCCAGTCTTGCCTCGGGCCAGCGGGCGCGGGCTTCCTCCGCCAGCCGCTCCACCCCCGGTCCGACCGGCGCCAGCGTGCCCACAGCACCACACGCCGGGCAGGTCTCGGGCACCGGCTCGACATGGCCGCAATGATGGCATTGCAGGATGTTGCGAAAGCGATGCTCGACCAGCCAGGCCGAACAGTCGCGACACGCCATGCGATGCCCGCAGGCCCGGCACAACGTCAGGGGCGCATAGCCGCGCCGGTTGAGGAACAACAGCGCCTGCTCGCCGCGTTCAAGCGCTGCGCCGACTTCACCCGCCAGGTCCTCCGACAGCCAGCGCCCCGCCGTCACCTCGGCGCGGCGCATGTCGATGAGCTTGATCGCCGGCAGTTCGGCGCGCCCGTGACGGTCGGGCAAATGGATATGGCGATAGCGCCCGCGCTCCACGTTGTAGAGGCTTTCCAGTGAAGGCGTCGCCGAAGCCAGTACCACCGGAAAATCATTGAGCGAGCCATAGACGACGGCCATGTCGCGGGTGTGGTAGGAAACGCCGTCGCTCTGCTTGTAGGCGGGCTCGTGCTCCTCATCGACCACGATCAGCCCGAGCATCTTCCACGGCAGGAAGAGCGCCGAGCGCGCCCCCACAACGATTTTGGCTTCCCCCGCCGCCACCGCCCGCCACACCCGTTCGCGTTCCCGCGGGCGCATGCCGGAATGCCATTCGGCCGGGGCGGCGGCAAAGCGTTCTTCCACTCGGGCGAGGAACTGTCCGGTGAGGGCGATTTCCGGCAGCAGCAGCAGCACCTGCCGTCCCGCGGCGAGGGCCGTCGCCATGGCCTCGAAATAAACTTCCGTCTTGCCCGACCCGGTGACCCCGTCGATCAGCGCCACGTGAAAGCCACGCTGGCTCAGCATGGCGCGCAATTCAGCCGCCGCTGCCTCCTGCCCGGCTGAAAGGCCGAGCTTGCCGGCCATCACCTGCGGCGCCCGGAACGGCGCATCGGCCGGCAGCGCCACGGCCTTGAGCGCGCCTTCCTTCACCAGTCCCTTGACCACCGATGAGCCGACGCCGGCCATGTCGGCCAGTTCGCTCGCCATGAACACCGGCCCCTCGCCCGCCACCTCCATGACCCGCTGGCGCTGCGGCGTCATCTTGGCCGGCAGGGCACCACTGGCGCGATAGCCGAGGCGCTGCGGCGCGGCCCCCAGCGCCCCCGGCGCCCGCAAGGCGAGGCGCAAGACGTTACCCGGCAGATCGACATAATAATGGGCGATCCACTCGATGAAGCGCCGGTGGGCGGCCGCCATGGGCGGAGCATCGAGGCGGCGGGCGACCGGCCTGAGGCGCGCTGAGCCGGCATCACCACCGGGCTTTTTCCACACCACGCCGATCATCTGGCGCGGCCCCAGCGGCACCGCCACATAGTCGCCCTCGTCCAGCGTCATGTGATCGGGCACCCCGTAGGAATAGGCCCCCGGCAACGCCAGCGGCAGCAGCACATCGACGGTGGTCTTGAAGGATTCGTCCGACATCGCCCAAGGGTTGTCGGTTTTTCGCAGCAGTGCAATCTCCGTCTTTGCCGTCGACGCCAAGCGGTGCTAGTTTGCCGCGCCATTCCGACACCGAGGAGCCCACGCCTATGAAATTCTTCGCCGATACCGCCGACGTGGCCGACATCAAGGATCTGGCGAAAACCGGTCTTCTCGATGGCGTCACCACCAACCCCTCGCTGGTTGCCAAATCGGGCCGCGACTTCAAGCAGGTGATCGCCGAGATCTGCGCGCTGGTGGAGGGTCCGGTGAGCGCCGAGGTGGCCGCCCTCGATCATGACGGCATGATCGCCGAGGCCCGCACCCTCACCCCCATCGCCCCCAATGTCACCATCAAGGTGCCGCTGACATGGGAGGGCCTCAAGGCCTGCCGCACCCTGACGCAAGCCGGCACCATGGTGAATGTCACCTTGTGCTTCAACGCCAACCAGGCGCTGCTCGCCGCCAAGGCGGGCGCCACCTTCATCTCGCCCTTCATCGGCCGCCTCGACGACATCGGGCTCGACGGCATGGAGCTGATCGAGGAAATCCGCCAGATCTATGACAACTACGATTTCACCACCCAGGTGCTTGCCGCCTCCATCCGCAGCGCCAACCACGTGAAATACGCAGCCCTTGCCGGTGTCGATGTGGCGACGGTGCCGCCGGCGGTGCTGAAGTCGCTGCTCAAGCACCCGCTGACCGACAAGGGCATCGAGATGTTCCTCGCCGACTGGAAGAAGACCGGCCAGTCGATCGTTTAGGGTCCTGACCCTGGATAAAGCCCTTGGTAACGCGGTTGCGCCAAACTCACCGATCATGGCCGATGAACCGCTCCTCTTGATCGCCGTCAATGCCGATCTGGCCGATGCCAGCGCCCGCTGGTTCGCCCACCTGGAGGGCGAACGTCGCGCCTCGCCCCATACCATGGCGGCCTACCACCGCGACCTGGCGCAGTTCTTCACCTTTCTCGCCGCCCACACCGGCGGGCCGGTGAGTCTGAAGACCCTGCAGGAATTGCGGCCCGCCGATTATCGCGCCTTCCTCGCCCGCCGCCGCGCCGCCGGTGCGGCCAGCCGCTCGCTCGCCCGCCAGCTTTCGGCCCTGCGCTCGTTCGCGGCGTGGTCGGAACGCCACGGCCTTGGCACCAGCCCGGCCCTGTCGGCGGTACGCTCGCCCAAGCTCGCCCACGCCCTGCCCAAACCCTTGAGCATCAAGGCGGCGCGCGAAGTGGCCGACGCCGAGGTTGGACACGACGCCGAAACCGCACTTCCCTGGGTCATGGCCCGCGACCAGGCGGTGCTTACCCTCATCTATGCGGCGGGCTTGCGCATTTCCGAAGCCCTCGGGCTTGACCGCCGCGATGCCCCGGGCGACGGCGGCACGACCCTCATCGCCATTCGCGGCAAGGGCGCAAAGACCCGCATGGTGCCCATCCTGCCGGCCGCCGCCACGGCCATCAGCCGCTATCTCGCCTTGTGCCCGGTGGCGCTCGCGCCTGCCGATCCGCTGTTCATCGGGGTGCAGGGACGCCGTCTCAACGCCCGCAACATCCAGCTTCTCGTCCAGAAAATGCGCGGCGCCCTCGGCCTGCCCGCGACGGCGACGCCGCATGCCCTTCGCCATTCCTTCGCCACCCACCTCTTGGCCGCCGGCGCCGACCTGCGCGCCATCCAGGAACTGCTCGGCCATGCCAGCCTGTCGACCACCCAGATCTATACCGAGGTCGACCGCGCCCACATTCTCGCCCAATACGACCACGCGCACCCGCGCGCCTGAACCGAAAGCCTTCACCCCATGAAATCGTTTTCCAACGTCTGGCGCCGCCTCGCCGTGCTGATTGGCTTCGTCGCCCTCATCGCCGGCGGGCAGGCAGCCCTTGCAGCCGATGCACCGCGCTGTAGCGGCGCCAATCTCCTCGACAAGATGGCCAGGGACGAGCCGGCAAACTACGCCGCCATCATCGCCGCTGCCGCCAAGGTGCCGGCCGGCAACCATCTCTTGTGGCGCATCAAGGGCAAGGACGGGCATGCCTATTCCTGGCTGTTCGGCACCATCCATTACAGCGACGACCGCGCCACCGACCTCACCCCGGCGATCAAGGCGGCACTGGCCAGCGTCGGCACCGTGGCGCTCGAACTGGCCGGCATTCCGAGCCCCCAGGACCTGCAGGCGGTGCTCAACGGTGATCCCGAGCTGCTCGCCATGCCTGCCGGCAAGAGCCTTTATGACCTGCTCAAGCCCGAAGCCGCCGCCGCCCTGAAGAGGGAACTCACCGCGCGCGGCGCCAGCCTCGATCAGGCCGCGCATCTCAAACCGTGGTTCCTGACCATCCTGCTCGGCGCCCCCGACTGCGAACGCCTGCGCCAGCAAGCCGGCGACCTGCCGGTGGACGGCGTCATCATCGAGATGGCCAGGAAGGCAGGCAAGACCATCGTCGGGCTCGAGACCCTGAAAAGCCAGCTCACGGTGATGGCCTCGATGCCGCTCGATGCCCAGGCCGCCCAGCTCGCCCAGCTGGTGACGGCGCCGGAAAAGCCGGAGGATCGCTACACCACCGTGCTGCAGCTCTACCTGCATCATGAGATCGGCATGATGTTTCCGCTGATGGAAGCCGAGGGCCGCAAGGACCCCGAGATCGGCAAGGTGGTGCGCCACATGACCGAGACGCTGGTCGCCAAGCGCAACGCCGGGATGATCGAGCATGCCCTGCCGCTCATCGAGAAAGGCGGGGTAATGATCGCGGTGGGCTCGCTGCACCTGCCGGGCCCGCAAGGACTGGTGGAACTGCTGCGCGCCCGGGGCTATAAGGTCACGCCGGCTGATTAGAAACCCGACTCCGTAGGTGAGACCGGCTCCAGCCCACTCCCCCACCCGGCCACCCATCTAGGATACTCACGTGGGTGGCCGGGTGGGGGAGCGGGCTGGAGCAGCTTGAAACAGAAGACAAACAAAATGCCCCCGCGCCCCGATCCTTTCATCTCCGACCAAACCCTTCCCGAACGTTCCGATGTCGTGGTCATCGGCGGCGGCATCATCGGTGTCGCAACGGCGCTTGAACTGGCCGAGCGCGGGGTCTCCGTCAGCCTGTGCGAGAAGGGCGAGATCGGCGCCGAGCAGTCGAGCCGCAACTGGGGCTGGTGCCGCAAGATGGGCCGCGATCCGCGCGAAATCCCGCTGTCGATCATCGCGCTGGAGGCCTGGCGCGGCATGAACCAACGGGTCGGCGGCGAGACCGGCTTTCAACAGCGCGGCATCTTGTATCTCGCCGAAAACGAGGCAGAAATCGCCAGCAAGCAGTACTGGCTCGATGAACACGCCCGCCCCTACCAGCTCGACAGCCGTCTCATCGGCTCAGACGATGTGGCAAAGCTTGTGCCGGGCTCGGCGATGCGCTGGAAGGGGGCGCTCTATACAGCCTCCGACGGTCGCGCCGAACCGCAAAAGGCCGCCCCCGCCATCGCTGCCGGGGCCCGTGCCAGGGGCGCCTCGATCCTC
Source organism: uncultured Rhizobiaceae bacterium (assembly GCA_964568825.1). Classification (GTDB taxonomy): domain Bacteria; phylum Pseudomonadota; class Alphaproteobacteria; order Rhizobiales; family Aestuariivirgaceae; genus CAVVDT01. Next base: position 6,807 of record CAZMSA010000082.1, read on the forward strand.
ACCAACTGCGCGGTCCGTGGCATCGATACAGCGGCCGGGCGGGTTTGCGGCGTCGTCACCGAGAAAGGGCCGATTGCATGCTCGAACGTGGTGCTGGCCGGCGGCGCCTGGTCGCGGCGGTTCTGCGGCAATCTTGGTATTCACCTGCCGCAGTTGACCGTCGTCAACTCGGTGCAACGCACACGGCCCATCGACACCGGCCTTGAGGCTTCCGCCTCGGGCGGCACGTTTGCCTTCCGGAAGCGGTTCGATGGCGGTTACACCATCGCCCACCGCCACCTGAGCGTGGCCGACATCCTGCCCGACAGCTTTCCCCTGTTCTTCACCTTCCTGCCGGCGTTGCGCAACGACTGGTCGGGACTCAGGATGCGCATCGGAAAGCGCTTCTTCGACGAGGCGCGCCTTGCTCGCCGCTGGAAGCTGGACGAGCAAAGCCCCTTCGAGCAGGTCCGCATCCTCGATCCCGAACCCGTGCATCCCATCCTCGATGAGGCGCTGGCGAGCCTGAAGCACTATTTTCCCGCTTTCGAAAAGGCCGAGGTGGCCGAGCGATGGGCCGGTTGCATCGACGCCACGCCCGATGCGGTGCCGGTGATGGATGAGGTGCCGGGTCATGTCGGGCTGTTCCTGGCCACCGGCTTTTCCGGCCACGGTTTCGGCCTTGGCCCCGGCGCCGGCCGTCTCGTCGCCGACCTGGTGACCGGCAAGGCCCCGTGCGTCGATCCGGCGCCTTTTGCCTACAAGCGCTTCATCGACGGAACAAAGCTCAGGCCGCTGACCGGCCTGTGATTCAGGCGTGGATGGCCCGGCCGGCCACCGCCATGGCGGCTTCCTTGACGGCTTCCGACAAGGTGGGGTGGGCATGGCAGGTGCGCGCCAGATCTTCGGCTGATCCGCCGAACTCCATCAGCACCGCCGCCTCGTGGATCAGTTCGCCCGCCTGCGCGCCCATGATGTGGACACCCAGCACCTTGTCGGTGCGCTGATCGGCCAGCACCTTGACGAAGCCGTCGGTGGTCTGGTTGGCCTTGGCGCGGCCGTTGGCCAAAAACGGGAACTTGCCCACATTGTAGGCAATGCCGGCGGCCTTCAGCTCGTCCTCGGTCTTGCCGACGGCGGCGATCTCCGGTGAGGTGTAGACGACGCCCGGAATGACGTCGTAGTTCACATGGCCCGCTTCGCCGGCGATCAGCTCGGCCACCGCGACGCCTTCGTCCTCGGCCTTGTGGGCGAGCATGGGGCCGCGGATCACATCGCCGATGGCATAGATGCCGGCAACGCTGGTCTCGAAATTGGCATGCACCTCGATGCGCCCCTTGTCGTTGCATTCAATGCCCGCCTCTGCGCAGCCGAGCCCAGAGATGAAAGGCACCCGCCCGATGGCCACCAGCACCTTGTCGGCCGCAACCGTCCGGGTCTCGCCGCCCTTGGCCGGCTCGACCGAAATCTTCAGGCCCTTCTTTGCCTTGTCGATGCCGGTCACCTTCGATGACAGCATGAAGGTAAAGGCCTGACGCTGCAAAAGCCGCTGGAACTGCTTGGCGACTTCTGAGTCCATGCCGGGCAGGATGCGGTCGAGGAATTCGATTACCGTCACTTTTGCCCCAAGGCGTGCCCACACCGAGCCCAGTTCGAGGCCGATGACGCCGGCCCCCACCACCACCAGATGCCCCGGCACCTTCTTCAACTCCAGCGCACCGGTCGACGACACCACGTCTTTCTCGTCGATCGTGACACCCTTGAGCGGTGCCACGTCGGAGCCGGTGGCGATGACGATCTTGCGGGTCTCGACAATCTCCGTCTTGCCGTCTTCGGGTTTCACCTCGACCTTGCCGGCGGAAAGGATGCGCCCGGTCCCGCGAAACACCGTGACCTTGTTCTTCTTCAGCAGGAAATCGATGCCCTTGGTGTTGCCGTCGATGGCCTCCTGCTTGAAGGTCATCATCTGCGCGAGGTCGACCTTGGGCGCGGGGATGGTGATGCCCATCCGGGCAAAGCCGTGCCCCGCCTCGGCCAGCAGTTCACTGGCATGCAGCAGCGCCTTGGACGGGATGCAACCGACATTGAGGCAGGTGCCGCCATGGGTGGCGCGCTTTTCGACGACGGCCACCTTCATGCCCAGTTGCGCAGCGCGAATGGCGCACACATAGCCCCCGGGGCCGGTGCCGATGACGGTGAGATCGAAGGTATCTGGCATCGTCTTCTCACAAATCCATGATCATGCGTTGCGGCTCTTCCAGGCATTCCTTCACCCGCACCAGGAAGGTGACGGCCTCCTTGCCATCGACGATGCGGTGGTCGTAGGAAAGCGCCAGGTACATCATCGGCCTCACCTCGATCTTGCCCGCCACCACCATGGGCCGCTCCTGGATCTTGTGCATCCCCAGGATCCCCGACTGCGGCGCATTGAGGATGGGCGTCGACATGAGCGAGCCGTAGACCCCGCCATTGGAGATGGTGAAGGTGCCGCCCTGCATGTCCTCGATCTTCAGCGCCCCGTCGCGGGCCTTGCGGCCGAAGCCGGCGATGGCCTTTTCGATCCCCGACAGGCTCAACCGGTCGGCATCGCGCACCACCGGGACCACCAGCCCCCTGGTGGTGCCGACCGCCACGCCGATATTGTAATAGTTCTTGTAGACCAGGTCCTCGCCGTCGATTTCGGCGTTGACGGCGGGAATGTCGAACAGCGCCTGGATGCAGGCTTTTACGAAGAAGCCCATGAAGCCGAGCTTGACGCCGTGCTTCTTCTCGAACAGCTCCTTGAATTCGCTGCGCATCGCCATAACCGCCGTCATGTCCACCTCGTTGAAGGTGGTGAGCATGGCGGCGGTGTTCTGGGCCTCCTTGAGGCGGCGCGCGATGGTGGCGCGCAACCGCGTCATCTTCACGCGCTCCTCACGGGCGCCCTGATCGGCCGGCACCGGCGCCCTGACGGTTGCTGCCGGTTGCGGTGGGGCGGCAGGCGCCGCGACGGGGGCAGGGGCGGGTGCCGCGGTTTTCTTGGCCTCGACGAAATCGACGATATCGCCCTTGGTGACCCGCCCGTTCTTGCCGCTGCCGGCAATGGCGCTCACATCGACATTGCTTTCGGCGGCCATCTTGCGCACCGCCGGTGACAGGTTGGCGGCCGCCGCTTCCGGGGCTGGCGCCGGGGGCACGGTGGCTGTCGGCTCGGCTTCGGCCGCAGCCGGGGCAGGGGCCGGCGCCTCGGCCTTGGGCGCGGGTTTGGCGGGGGCCGCGGCGGTAGCACCCTCGGTGATGGCGCCCAGCACCGTTCCGACGTTCACCGTATCGCCTTCCTTCACCGCAATGGCGGCCATGACGCCGGCCACTGGTGCCGGCACCTCGACGGTCACCTTGTCGGTTTCAAGCTCGACCAGCGGCTCGTCCACCGCCACGGCGTCGCCTTCGGCCTTGAACCACTTGGCGATGGTGGCTTCGGTCACCGATTCGCCGAGCGCTGGTACCTTGAACTCTGTCGCCATATCCTGGTCCTTGTCACAAGAGGCGTTGCCGCGCTCAGTCGTCTCTGATGGTGAGCGCTTCGTCGAGGAATGACTTGAGCTCTTTCAGGTGCTTGCTCATCAGCCCTGTTGCCGTCGAGGCCGAAGCCGGCCGGCCGGCATAGCGCGGCCGCCGGTGCTCGGCCTCGATATAATGCAGCACCCATTCGAGATTGGGCTGCACGAAGGTCCAGGCGCCCATGTTGTAGGGCTCCTCCTGGCACCAGATCATCTCCGCCTTGCGGAAGCGACCCAGTTCCTGCACCAGCGCACGGTGCGGGAACGGGTAAAGCTGCTCGATGCGCATCAGGTAGACATCGTCGATGCCTCGCGCCTCGCGCTCCTCGTAGAGGTCGAAATACACCTTGCCCGAGCACAGCACCACGCGGCGGATATCATGGTCGGGCTTGATGCGGATCTTCTGGTCCGGCAACACCTCGGCGTCGTCGTAGAGCACCCGGTGGAAGCTCGCCCCGCCCGACAGTTCCTCGATGGTGGAAACCGCCCGCTTGTGGCGCAACAGCGATTTCGGCGTCATCAGGATCAGCGGTTTGCGGAAGTCGCGCTTCATCTGCCTTCTGAGGATATGGAAGTAGTTGGACGGCGTGGTGCAGTTGGCGACCTGCAGGTTGTCTTCGGCGCACATCTGCAAGAAGCGCTCCAGCCGCGCCGAGGAATGCTCCGGGCCCTGGCCCTCGTAGCCGTGCGGCAACAGGCACACCAGACCCGACATCCTCAGCCACTTGCGCTCGCCCGATGACAGGAACTGGTCGAACACCACCTGGGCGCCGTTGGCGAAGTCGCCGAACTGCGCCTCCCACAGGGTGAGGCAATTGGGCTCGGCCAGCGTGTAGCCGTATTCGAAGCCGAGCACGGCTTCTTCCGACAGCATAGAGTTGATCACCTCGAGTTTCACCGCCTGGTTCTTCTCGAGATGGTTGAGCGGGGTGTAGCGCCGTTCGGTTTCCTGGTCGATGAGCACCGCGTGGCGCTGCGAGAAGGTGCCGCGCTGCACGTCTTGGCCCGACAGGCGCACCGGCACGCCTTCATCGAGCAGCGTGCCGAAGGCCAGCGCCTCGCCCATCGCCCAGTCGATGCCGGTGCCTTCCTCGATCATCCGGCGGCGGCCGTCCAGCACCCGCTGCAGGGTGCGGTGCAGCTTGAAGGTCTTCGGTACCGAGGCGATCTTGAGGCCAATGCGCTTCAGCCGCTCGGTCTCGACTCCGGTTTGCCCGCGCCGCGGGTCATCGTTGGCACCGGCCTGCTTGAGGCCTGACCAGCGCCCGTCCAGCCAGTCGGCGCGGTTGGCGCGATAGCTGTCGGAGGCCTCGAAATCACTGTCCAGTTGCGCCCGGTAGTCGACCTTCATCTTCTCGACGTCGGCTTCCGTCATCACCCCTTCATTGACCAGCCGCTCCCCATAGATCTTGGCCACGGCGGGATGGCTGGCGATGCGTCGGTACATCAGGGGCTGGGTGAACGCCGGCTCGTCCGATTCATTGTGGCCGAAGCGGCGGTAGCAGAACATGTCGATGACCACCGGCTTGTGGAATTTCTGCCGGAACTCGATGGCCACCTTGGCGGCATAGACCACCGCCTCGGGATCGTCGCCGTTAACATGCAGGATCGGCGCCTCGATCATTTTGGCCACATCGGAGGGGTAGGGCGACGAGCGCGCCCAGATGGGGCTGGTGGTGAAGCCGATCTGGTTGTTGACGATGAAGTGGACGGCACCGCCCGAGCGATGGCCGCGCAAGCCCGACAGCCCGAAACATTCCGCGATCACCCCCTGGCCGGCAAACGCCGCATCGCCGTGGATGAGCAGCGGCAGGATGCTGGTGCGGGTCTCGTCGTGGCGCTGGTCCTGCTTGGCGCGCGCCTTGCCCAGCACCACCGGCACCACGATCTCCAGGTGCGACGGGTTGGCGGTCAGCGACAGATGCACGTTGTTGCCATCGAAGGTGCGATCCGACGAGGTGCCGAGGTGGTATTTCACATCGCCTGAACCTTCCACTTCGTCGGGGGTGGAAGAGCCGCCCTTGAATTCGTGGAAGATCGCCGAATAGGGCTTGCCCATGACGTTGGCGAGCACGTTGAGGCGGCCGCGATGGGCCATGCCGAGCACGATCTCCTTCATGCCCAGCGCGCCGCCGCGCTTGATGATCTGCTCCAGTGCCGGGATCATCGATTCACCGCCATCGAGGCCAAAGCGCTTGGTGCCGGTGTATTTCACGTTGAGGAAGTGCTCGAAACCTTCCGCCGCGATCAGCTTGGCGAGGATCGCCTTCTTGCCGAACTCGGTGAACGAGATGGCCTTCTCCGGTCCCTCGATGCGCTCCTGCACCCAGCCCTTCTGGGCCGGATCGGAAATGTGCATGAACTCGACCCCCATGGTCGAGCAGTAGGTGCGCTTGAGGACCTCCAGCATCTGGGTGATGGTGGCGCGCTCCAGCCCCAGCACCTTGTCGATGAAGATCGGCCGGTTCATGTCCTGCGGGCCAAAACCGTAAGATGCCGGGTCAAGCTCTGGATGTGCCTCGAGTTCCCTCAGGCGCAGCGGATCGAGTTCAGCGGCGAGATGGCCGCGAATGCGGTAGGCGCGGATCATCATCAACGCACGGACGGAATCGAGCGTTGCCTTGCGCAGTTCCTCAGCATCGAGCGAGATGCCTTGGCTCTGCGTCTTTTCAGCCAGCCGCGGGGCGACCGTCTTTTCCATGAGCGGCCAGTTGCCATCGAGCGCCGAAACCAGTTCGCCGTTAACCGCCTGTGGCCAGTCGGCGCGCTGCCACGAGGCCCCGCGCGCCGCTGAGGCGGCGAGACCGGGATCGTCGCCCATCTCGGAAAAGAACGCCCGCCATTCCGGGTCGACGCCTTGCGGGTCTTCGGCAAAGCGGGCGAGCATCTCCTCGATGTAGTGGGCATTGGCGCCGTACAGGAACGACGTCCGGTCGAACCCGGCATTGATATCGCTTCTGGCCATCAGATCATGTCTCCCGGCACATTACGCATCGTAACACCGCTTCTACGACACAATGTCCTTCAGAGTCGAACCGAGCTTGGCGGGCGAGGAAGCAACCGCGATGCCGGCGGCCTTCATCGCCTCGATCTTGCTTTCCGCCCCGCCCTTGCCACCTGAAATGATGGCCCCGGCGTGGCCCATGCGGCGGCCGGGCGGCGCGGTGAGCCCGGCGATGAAGCCGACCACCGGCTTGTTGCGGCCCCTCCTTGCCTCATCGGCCAGGAACTGGGCAGCGTCTTCCTCGGCCGAACCGCCGATCTCGCCGATCATCACGATGGATTTGGTGTCGGCATCGCCGAGAAACAACTCCAGGACGTCGATGAACTCGGTGCCCTTCACCGGATCGCCGCCGATGCCGACGCAGGTCGACTGGCCGAGCCCGGCATCGGTCGTCTGCTTCACCGCTTCGTAGGTGAGGGTGCCCGAACGCGACACGATGCCGACCGAGCCCTTCTGGTGGATGTGGCCGGGCATGATGCCGATCTTGCATTCATCCGGCGTGATCACCCCCGGGCAGTTGGGGCCGACCAGCCGTGTCTTCGATCCGCACAGCGCGCGCTTGACCCGCACCATGTCGGCGACGGGGATGCCTTCGGTTATGGTGACGACGAGGCCGATGCCCGCCTCGATGGCCTCCAGGATGCTGTCGGCGGCATAAGGCGGCGGCACGTAGATCACCGAGGCGGTGGCGCCGGTGGCGGCCTTTGCCTCTTCCACCGTGTCGTAGATCGGCAGGGTCTTTTTGGCACCGCCCGCAAGTATGCCCTCCCACGTCGATCCGCCCTTGCCGGGGGTAACGCCGGCGACCATCTGGGTGCCGTGATAGGCGAGCGCCTGCTCGGTGTGGAAGGTGCCGGTCTTGCCGGTGAGGCCTTGCACGATGACCTTGGTGTTCTTGTCGACCAGGACACTCATGACCGTGCCTCCTTGACCGCCTTGACGATTTTCTGGGCGGCATCGTCGAGATCGTTGGCGGCGATCACGTTGAGACCGGATGAAGCGATGATGTCCTTGCCCTTGTCGACGTTGGTGCCTTCCAGGCGCACCACCAGCGGCACCTTGAGGCCCACCTCCCTGACCGCCGCGATGACGCCTTCGGCGATCACGTCGCAGCGCATGATACCGCCGAAGATGTTGACCAGGATGCCCTTCACCTGCGGATCGGAGGTGATGATCTTGAACGCCGCCGTGACCTTTTCGGTGGTCGCCCCGCCGCCCACGTCGAGGAAGTTGGCAGGGGCTGCGCCGTAAAGCTTGATGATGTCCATGGTGGCCATGGCAAGACCGGCGCCGTTCACCATGCAGCCGATGTCACCATCCAGCGCGATATAGCTGAGGTCGAAGCGCGAGGCCTCCAGTTCCTTTGCGTCTTCTTCGCTCTCGTCGCGCAATTCCGCCAGGTCGGGATGGCGGTAGAGGGCGTTGGCGTCGAAGTTGACCTTGGCATCGAGGCATTGCAGGTCGCCGTCGGCGGTGACCACCAGCGGATTGATTTCCAGAAGCGCCATGTCGGTGGCAACGAATGCCCGGTAGAGGTTGGCGAGAAGGCCTGAAAGCTGCTTTTGCTGCGCCCCGTCCAGCCCCAGCGCCTTGCCCATGCGGCGCGCGTGGTGGGGCTGGATGCCGGTTGCCGGATCGACCGTCATGGTGAAGATCTTTTCCGGCGTTGCGTGCGCCACTTCCTCGATGTCCATGCCGCCTTCGGTCGAGGCGATGAAGGCGACGCGCGAGGTGGCGCGGTCGACCAGGCAGGAGAGATAAAGCTCGCGGGCGATGCGTGAGCCGTCCTCGATATAGAGGCGGTTGACGGTCTTGCCGGCCGGGCCGGTCTGGTGAGTGATGAGGGTCATGCCGAGCATGCGCTTGGCTTCTTTCTCCACCTCGCCGACCGATTTCACCACCTTGACGCCGCCGCCCTTGCCGCGGCCGCCGGCATGGATCTGTGCCTTGACCACCCACACCGGGCCGCCCAGCTCGTTGGCGGCCTTGACCGCCTCGTCGACTGAAAAGGCGGGCACACCGCGGGCCACCGGCACCCCAAAGCCCTTGAGCAGGGCCTTGGCCTGGTATTCATGAATGTTCATGGGAAAATCTCCGTAATGGCGTCACTGAAACCACCCGGGATTTCTAGCACCGCGCCGGCCCTCGAACCATCTCTGGTATACCACATACCACTGACTCTTTCGTCCTCCGGAACGCCTTTTGTCAGGCGAGGTCGGGGGCGATCTTCTTGGCGGCCTCCATCAAGCCCTTGACCGCCTTGATCGAATTCTTGAGCTGCGCTTTTTCATCGGCATCGAGCTTGATCTCCACCACCCGCTCGATGCCGCCGGCGCCGATCACCGCTGGCACGCCGACGTAAAGGCCCTTGATGCCATAGGCGCCATCCACATGCGCCGCGCACGGCAGCACGCGCCGCTTGTCCTTCAGATAGCTCTCGGCCATGGCGATGGCAGAAGAGGCGGGCGCATAATAGGCCGATCCGGTCTTCAGGAGCCCGACGATCTCGGCGCCGCCGTCGCGGGTGCGCTGCACGATCTCGGCGATGCGCTTGGCGGTCGTCCACTTCATCGCCACCAGGTCGGTGACCGGAATGCCGGCGACCGTCGAATAGCGCGGCAGCGGCACCATCGTGTCGCCGTGACCGCCGAGCACGAAGGCGGTGACGTCTTCCACCGAGACGTTGAA
>CAZMSA010000083.1:0-16014 GCA_964568825.1 uncultured Rhizobiaceae bacterium
ATTGCCGACCATGCACTAACATTCAACCCGGACCACTCAGTGGGGGCAGCTCAGGATGGCAGCCAGTATCGCTCAATCGATCGGCTTCACCGGGCCTTGCAGTGCGATATACGTCTTTAGTTCTGCCGCGACCGGAACGGCCTGACGACCAGCCGGGCCAGGTCTTCCTCATCCCTGCCTTCCACGCCGATCGGCATGTCGGGCCGGCGTCGATTGGGGCTGCGGGAGGTGAACAGCCGGTCCCAAACCGACAGCACGGTTGAATAGTTTGAATCGGTGTCGGCGCGCACCGCATGATGATGCACCCAGTGGATTGACGGCGTGACGATCAGCCACGAGAGGATACGCTCCAGGCGCTCCGGCACGTTGAGGTTGGAATGATGGAAGATGGCCGCCAGCACGATCAGCGTCTCGAACACCACCACATGCGCCAGCGGCACCGCCAGTACGAAGATGACGCCTGCCCTGACCAGCGCCGACAGCAGCACTTCACCGGCATGGAACCTGAGCGCCGAGGTGGTGTCGAGGAAGGTATCGAGATGGTGAACCTCGTGGAACCGCCATAACAGCGGCACCACGTGATTGGCGCGGTGCCACCAGTAGATCCACGCATCGAGCAACAACAGGTCGATCGCCAGGCCCGGCCATCCGCTCCACCCCTCGGGGCGCCAATCAAGGGCGTGGTTGCCGGCCAGCGCGGTCAGCGGCAGCACCACCAGCGGCGACAGGATGGCGTTGAAGCCGGCCAGCGCGAAATTGCGCCCCAGTCTGTGCAAGCGCCCGAGCAGCGTGTCGAGATGCGCCTTAATGAGCGGCCTGACCTTCGGGAACATGCGCTCCAGCACGAAGAACGCCGCCAGGTACACCAGCACCAGCCCGGCCTTGCTGCCGGCAAGAACTGCAATCTTATCCAACATGCCGTGCACCTTGCCGCGTATGTTCGCGTCAACCTACTGAATTCGCCGTGAAGGGCGCGTGATCCCGCCTCAGCCCAAACGCCTCGATGCCCACATCGCCGCCATGGGCATGGCAAACGCCAGGATGAAATAGCGCCCGATCTGGTGCGCGGCAACAAAGGTGGGATCGAGCCCCAGCGCGAAGGCCAGAATGGTCATGGTATCGAGCCCGCCCGGGGCGAAGGCGATAAGGGTGAGCGAAAGCGATATGCCCGTCAGCCACGTGGCAACGAGGGCACCGCTGGCCGAAATCGCAAAGGCCAGGATGAAGCTGCCCAGTCCGACCCCGATGAGGTTCTTCAGCCGCGGCAGCGAGAACTGCGAGAACCGCGTGCCGATCATCGCACCGAGGATCACATAGGCTGGGATCAGCAGGCCGGGCGGCAGCGCCCCATCGGCCAGCCCGGAGAATTTCAGCGCCGCCGCCGGGATCGCTGCGCCGAATATCAGCCCGGCCGGCACCTTGAGCCGGGCCAGCACGATGCCGCCCACCGAGCCTGCCACGATCATCAGCGCAAGGCTCCACAACGCCATGGGCGAGGCGGCGGTATTGATGGTTGTGCCATGCAGGCCGATCGCCCTCATGACGAGCGGCAGCACCGCCACCAGGAAGAACAGCCGGATGCATTGCACCACCGCCACCGCGGCGATGTCGGCGTTATAGGCATCCGCCAGCGCCAGCACCGCGCTGAAGGCGCCGGGAACCCCGCCCAGCAGGCTGGAGATCGGCGGCCATCCGGCAATGCGCCGATAATAGTGGTACGAGGCCAGCGTCACCGCTGTGACGGTCACCGCCAGCAGCGCCATGCTTACCGGCCAGTGTCCGACGCTTTGAACCGCATGGCGCGTCACGGCCGATCCGAGCTGGATGCCGAAGAACACGAACACCGCCTGGCGCAAGCGCTCGGGCAGGAATGTCGGAACGCCCGCCAGCGCCGCCCCTGTCACCGCCAGCATCGAGCCGGCGAGCCACCCGGCCGGCAGGCCGAGCAGCCAGAACACGCAGCCACCGCCGAACCCGATGGCAAGCGTGGTGGCGACAACTCGAAGCGTGGCGGGCTTGTTCGTCAAGGAAGGCACATCCGGCGATCAGATATCGTCAAGACTGCGGCTCTTGGCAGATCGCGCCAAACCGGGCAAGACCCGCTAAGGGCATTCCCGCTTGTCGCAAGGCCCGCCGCACGTGTTAGGCTCTTGGAACCTGTTTGCCTTCAACCCACCGCATTAAATGACCACCGACCAGATCATCCTGCTTGCCATATTCGTCCTGCTGTTCGGTTTTCTCCTGTGGGGACGCTGGCGCTATGACCTTGTCGCCTTCACCGCGCTGCTGATCGCGCTGGTTGCCGGGGTCGTTCCGGTGGACAAGGCGTTTTCCGGGTTCGGCCACCCGGCCGTGGTCATCATTGCGCTCGTTCTTATTGTATCGCGCGGCCTGACCAATTCCGGCGCCATCGACCTTCTCACCCGGCGCTTGCTGTCGGGAACCTTGAGCATCGGCCGCCACATTGCCGTGACCGCTGCCATCGGCGCCGCATTGTCGGCGGTGATGAACAACGTGGCCGCGCTCGCCCTTCTCATGCCGGTCGACATCCAGGCCGCCGCCAGGGCCAAGCGCAGCCCGGCGCTCACCTTGATGCCGCTGTCGTTCGCCACCATCGTCGGCGGCCTCATCACCCTCATTGGCACGCCGCCCAACATCATTATCGCCTCGTTCCGCGAAAAGGCCCTGGGACAGCCCTTCGGCATGTTCGACTTCGCCCCTGTGGGTCTGGCTTGCGCCGCCGCCGGGGTCGCCTATGTCGCGCTGATCGGCTGGCGTCTCATTCCCGCCGAGCGCGGCAAGACCGACTCAGGCGTGGAGCTGATGCAGCTGGAGGATTACATCGCCGAACTCGAAGTGCCGGCCGCATCGTCGGTAATCGGCAAGCTGGTGCGCGATCTCGACAAGACCGCCGACGACAACGATTGCGTCATCATCGGCCTCGTGCGGCGCGGCAAGCGCCAGGCCGGGCAGGCCCGCCGCGTCGAGATCCGCAAGGGCGACATTCTGGTGGTCGAGGCTGGACCCGACGCCATAAACCGGCTTGTGGGCGCGCTGAAACTGGGTTTCGCCGGCCAGAAGAAACACCGCCAGGCCGCATCCGGCGGCATGGCGGTGATCGAAGCGGTGGTGCCGCGCGATGCCCGCATCGAGCAGCGATCGGCCACTTCGGTGCAGCTTCTCGCCCGCCACGGCGTCACGTTGCTGGGTGTGTCGCGCCAGGGCAAGCCGTTCCGCGATCGGGTTCGCCAGCTCGACATCAAGGCCGGCGACATTTTGCTGTTGCTGGGTCCCAGCGAGCGATTGACGGACGTGGCGCAATGGCTGGGCTGCCTGCCACTGGCACCGCGCGGCCTGCAGGTCACCCAGCGCAACAAGGCGTTGCTGGCCGCCGGCATCTTCGCCGCGACCATCGCCCTGGCCACTCTCGGCGTATTGTATCTGCCGGTGGCACTGGCCATTTGCGTGGTGTTCTATGTCGCCCTCGACATCACGCCCTTGCGGGACATCTACGACAGCATCGAGTGGCCGGTCATCATTTTGCTCGGCTCGCTCATACCGCTGGGCACGGCGCTGGAGACCTCCGGCGTGACCGGCCTCATTGCGCAAGGCATCGTCTGGCTGACCGCCGGCGGCTCGCCGGCCATCGTGCTGCTGGTCCTCATGGTCACGGTGATGAGCCTTTCCGATGTCCTCAACAACACCGCCACTGCCGTTGTCGCCGGCCCCATCGCCATCGACATCGCCAATACGCTGAAGGTCTCGCCCGATCCGTTTCTCATGGCCGTGGCCGTCGCCGCATCCTGTGCCTTCCTGACCCCCATCGGCCACAAGAACAACACCCTCATTCTCGGGCCGGGCGGTTACCGCTTCGGCGATTATTGGCGCATGGGGCTGCCTCTGGAATTGCTGATCATCGCCGTCGCCGTACCGATGATCCTGATCTTCTGGCCGTTCTGACGGGATCGCCGAGCGACGGTCTTCAGCCGCCGCCCCGGCGTCGCGCCTCGCGGGCCGTGACCACCACGATGATCGCCAGGCACCCGGCGATGAGGGCCGCCCCGCCAATGCGGTGATCGAGCCCCAGGCCATCCACCGCGGCGATCGCCGCCACCAGGGCAAGGATCGCCCCGCTCAGGGCCGCATCGGCCATGAACATGCTGTAGAGTTCTTTGAAGACATCGCCGATGATGTTCATGACACGGCCTCCGCCCGTGGCCGCCGCAGCACGCCAGCCATGACCAGTCCGGTTGCCAGAAACAGTCCAGCCAAGCCGAACAGCACCAGATCGCCGCCCGGCCAGCCGATACCCAGACCTTCCCCGGTCCAGAATACCCCGAACGCCGACAGCATCACGCCGACGCCGAATTTAAGTGTATTTTCAGGGACTTGCGACAATGGCTTGCGCACGATGGCGCCGATGGCGAGAACCAGCACGCAGGCGGCGAAGGCGCCCAGCGTGGCGGCACCCAGCAGCCCCCGCCCGGCCCCGACCGCCAGCACGATGAAGATCACTTCCAGGCCCTCCAGCAGCACCGCCTTGAAGGCCGCCATGCCGGCGATCCAGTTCATGGAGTTGTGCTGCCGCCGCGCCTGCTCGGCCAGTTCTGCCGATTCAGCCGCAAACGCCGCCGCCTCGTCGTGCAGCGGCAACGCGCCTGCCGCCCTGAGGATCGCCTTTCTGAGCCAGCCCATGCCGAACAGCAAAAGCAGAATGCCGATCACCAACTGCAGGATATAAAGCGGTATCTGCCCGATCAGCGGGCCCAGCGCGGCGATGAGCAGTCCCAGCACGGCAAGCGCTGCCAGCGTTCCCGAGATCGCCGGCCGCCAGCCCCTGAGCGTGGCAACCGCCAGGACGATGGTGAAGGCCTCGACCACCTCGACCATCGACGCCACGAACGAGGCCCCGATGGCCGGTCCCGCGGTGCTCCATGCAATGGCGTCCATGGCTTTTCCTCGCTATCCGCCGGCGATGCGCGGCAGCAGGTAGATTTCGGCGCCCTCCGGCAATTCCTTCGACCAGGTGTCGCGATAGATCACCCCGTCGATGGAGACCGCGATGCCGCGCTCGATGAGCGGCTCAAGCCCGGGATACTGTTCCGCCAGCTTGCGGAACAGCTCCCGGATGTCCTTGGCCTCGATATCGAGCGTCTTCTTGCCGCCGGCGGCCGCGCTGAGCGAGCCCAAAAGCGCCACCTCGACCATCGCTTCAGGCCTTTTCCGCCTCCAGTGCCGCCAGGATACGCGGCGGCGACATGGGGATATGGGTCATGCGCACCGCAACCGCGTTCGACACCGCGTTGGCGATCGCCGCCAGTGGCGGCACGATCGAGGTCTCGCCCACCCCGCGCACCCCATAGGGATGGTTGGGATTGGGGATTTCCAGGATCTGGGTGTCGATCATCGGCAGGTCGGAGCACACCGGGATGCGATAATCGAGGAAGCCGGCGTTCTGCAGGCGCCCGTCCTTGCCGTAGATGTATTCCTCGTTCAGCGCCCAGCCGATGCCTTGCGCCGCACCCCCCTGGTACTGGCCTTCCACGTAGGTCGGATGCACCGCCTTGCCGGCATCCTGCACCACCGTGTAGCGCACCACCCTGGTGGAACCGGTCTGCGGATCGACTTCGACGTCGCAGATATGGGTGGCAAAGGAAACGCCCGCCCCGTCGGCCACGATCTCATTGTGGCCGGCGATCGGTCCGCCGGTGTTGGGCGCGGCCGCGGCAATCTCCTTCACCGAAAGAGGCGCCAGGTTGCCGTGCTTTTTACCCTTGGCCTTGGCGTGGCCGTCTTCCCAGACCACATCGTCGACGGAGATATCCCACATCTTCGCGGCCCGCTCGCGCATCACCTTGATGGCATTGCGGGCGGCAAAGATGGTCGCCATGGACGATGAGAAGGTGCCGCGGCTGCCGTCGGTCATGTCGTTGTACCCGAGCGTTGCGGTATCGGCCACCACGGCCTTCACCTGCTCGTAGGCGATGCCGAGTTCTTCGGCCGCGACCAGCGACAGCGAGGCCCGCGAGCCGCCCACATCAACGGTGCCGACCGCCAGGTTCACGGTGCCGTCGACACCGATATTGAGGTCGGTGCAGGTCTGGCCGCCGAAATTGAACCAGAAGCCGCAGGCCATGCCGCGTCCCTGGTTCTTGCCCAGCGGCGCCTTCATGTGCGGATGCTTCTGCGCCGCCTCCAACGTCGGGCCGATGCCGATGGGACCATAGACCGGACCATAGGACGACTTGGTCCCCTCCTTGGCGGCGTTCTTGATGCGGAATTTCACCGCATCCATGCCGATCTTGTGGGCCAGTTCGTCGATGGCGCTTTCAACGGCAAAGGCGGCCATCGGTGCCGACGGGGCACGATAGGCCGCAACCTTGGGCCGGTTGACGAGAACCTCATAGCCCACCGACTTGACGTTCTTGAGGTCGTAGCAGGCAAACGAGGTCATGGCGCCCAGTTCGGCCCACATGCCGGCATAGGGACCGCATGAATAGCGCAGCGTCGCCTCGGCCGCGGTAATGGTGCCGTCCTTCCTGGCGCCGATCCGGATATCGATCGACGTGGCGCTGGTCGGCCCGGACGCCCGGAACACCTCATCGCGGGTCATCACCAGCTTCACCGGACGCCCGGCCTTGCGCGACAGGGCAAGGGCAACCGGTTCGGCCCATACATGGGTCTTGCCACCGAAGCCGCCGCCGATCTCCGAGGACGTGACGCGCAGCTTGGAGACATCCATGCCGAGCAACTGGGCGCAATGCTGGCGGTAGACGAAATGGCCTTGCGTGCATACCCACAACTCGCCGGTGCCATCGGAATTGACGCTCGCCACGCAGGCATGCGGCTCGATATAGCCCTGATGAGTCTGCTCGGTCCTGTAGGTGCGCTCGATGATGACATCGGCGGCCTTGAAGCCTGCTTCCACGTCGCCATGGCCGTACTGGCTGCGATTGGCGACATTGGAGGGCTTTTTCGGCTTGGGATCGACGCCGCCGGTAAACACCGTCTTGTGCAGCAACGGTCCACCCGGCTTCACCGCCTCATCGACATCGGTCACATGCGGCAGCACTTCGTAATCGACCTTGATGAGCTTCAGCGCGGCCCGCGCCGTCGGCGCATCGATGGCCGCAACGGCGGCGACCGCGTGGCCGTCATAAAGCGCCTTCTTGCGCGCCATGCAGTTGTCGAGGACATCGTACATGCCGGCATCGCCATCGGTCAGGTCGGGAAGATCGGCCGCGGTGATCACCGCCTTCACGCCTTTGAGCTTTTCAGCCTTCGAGGTGTCGATCTTCTTGATCTTCGCATGCGCATGCGGGCTTCTGAGGATGCGGCCCACCAATTGTCCCGGCATGTTGAAGTCGGCGCCGTAGCGGGCGCGTCCCGTCACCTTGTCGACGCCGTCGGGGCGCAGCGGCCGGGTGCCGACGGATTTGAATTTCTGGCCTGTATAGCTGGCATCGAAACCCATGGGTCAGGCTCCTTTCATCACGCGTGCGGCGTCCTGAACGGCGCGCACGATCTTGTCATAACCGGTACAGCGGCACAGATTGCCGGCCAGCCCGAAGCGGATTTCCTCTTCCGTCGGGTTGGGATTCTTGGCCAGCAGATCCTTGGCCGCGATCAGAAAGCCCGGCGTGCACACGCCACATTGCAGCGCCGCGTGCTCGATGAACTTTGTCTGCAGGACATGCAGCTTGTCGCCGTTCGCCATGCCTTCGATGGTCTCGATCTTGCGGCCGGCGGCCTCAGCCCCCAGCACCAGGCACGAGCACACCAGACGGTCATCGATGATGACGCTGCAGGCGCCGCAGTCGCCGGTGCCGCAGCCTTCCTTGGACCCGGTCAGGCCTAGGCGGTCACGCAGCACATCGAGCAGCGTCTCATCCGGCTGGCAAATGAATTCCACTTCATCGCCGTTGATGGTGGTCGTTACAGCAACTCCCGACATTACTTTCCTCCTGCCCGCACATAGGCGATCCTGGCGGCGCGCGTCGCCAGCACGCCTGCAACTTTTTTCCTGAATTCCACCGTACCGCGCTTGTCGTCGATGGGACGGCACGCCGCGGTACACGCCGCGGCGAGTTTTTCCATCGCCTTTTCATCAAGCTTGGTACCGATAATGGCCTTGGCCGCCTTCGAGACCAGCAGCGCCGTCGGCGCCACCGCCCCTAGCGCCACGCGCGCCTTCTTGACGACGCCCTTGGCATCGAGGGTCAGATTGACGCCGGCGCTCACCACCGCGATATCCATTTCGGAGCGCGGTATGAAGCGCAGATAGGCATCGCCCGAGCGCGCCGCAGGCTTGTCGAGAAGGATCGATTCGATGATCTCGCCCTTGCCCAGCGAGGTCTTGCCGGGGCCCGTCGTCACCTTGTCGATTGAGACCGTGCGCTTCTTCTTCGGCCCGGCGATCACCGCCTTGGCACCGGCCGCCACCAGCGCCGGCACGCTGTCGGCGGCGGGCGAGGCGTTGCACAGATTGCCGGCGATGGTGCAGCGGCTCTGTACCTGCTTGGAGCCGATGAGATTGGCGGCTTCGACCACGCCGGGCCAGGCCTTCTTCAAGGCGGCATTCTCTCCCAACGCCGCGCACGGCACCGCCGCGCCGATGCTGAAACCCTTGGCCGTCTTCTTGATGTCGCCAGCGCCCTTGACGGACTTGATGTCGACAATGAGCTGGGGCTCGATGAAGCCCCCCTTCATGCGCACCAATAGATCGGTGCCGCCGGCCAGAACGAAGGCTTGACCCTTCGCCTTTGCCAGGAGGCCAGCCGCCTCCTTCATCGAACTCGGACGTGCGTAGTGCATTGGTCACCCCTTGCGCAGTAGCTGTACTCTCGCTTCCTTAGCCGGTCCTGCGGCAATCGGCTAGTCGCCGGGCACCATCTGGATGAATTTTTCGTCCATTCGTTCACGTTTCAGGACTCTTCGAGGTCGAAACAGCCGCACCGGACCGGCAGTGTCGCAATGCCATAACATGGCAAGCCGCGATCGGTCGATCCATGCGCCATCTTGTCGGGGACGCATCCGTTCAGGCGATATCGTTGCTGGTGATGAGGCCGATGCCCAGACCGGCGAAGGCATCGCGCGTGGCCGCCGCCGTGCCGCCCATGTCGATGGCCCGGCAGGCATCCTCGATGACCAGTGTCTCAAACCGCTGCGCCTTGGCGTCCTCGGCCGAATAGCGCACGCAGTAGTCGAAGGCGAGACCGGCGCAGAAGATCCGGTCAAAACCGCGCTCGCGCAGATAGCCCGTCAGGCCGGTCGGGGTGCGCCGGTCGTTCTCGAAGAAGGCCGAATAGGAATCGATCTCGCGCCGGAAGCCTTTGCGGATCACCAGTTCCGCCTTCGCCCATCGCAGCGCCCGGTGAAACTCGGCCCCCGCCGTTGCCTGAACGCAGTGGTCGGGCCACAGGGTCTGGGGACCGTAGGGCATGTTGATCTCGCTGAAGGGCGCCGCATCGCCGTGCGCACTGGCAAACGAGTGATGGTGCGCGGGATGCCAGTCCTGGGTCAGCACCACATGGGAAAAGCGCTCGATGAGGCCGTTGATCGTCGTCACCACCTCATCGCCGCGCGGCACCGCCAGCGCCCCGCCGGGACAGAAATCGTTCTGCACGTCGATAACCAGCAAGAGATCGCGTGGCCCTGTCTTGATCACCGTCATGTCGGTTTCCTCAACTTGCCGCCTCTAGATCAGCATGCCATTGGGTGGAATCACCCAATTGCATAAAAGCTGATCGATTCCAATATGTTGAGCATGATGTTATCCGAAAGGTGGTTTCCACTTTTCGGCATCATGCTCAAGGGCCCGATCGAGCAACCGCGCCACATGCAACGCCTCACGCCCGATACCATCGTTGATCTGATGACGGCAACTGGTGCCGTCGGCGGCGATGAGGTCGCCCGAACCTGCCATGCGCAGCGCCGGCAGCAGCGACAATTCCGCCATGGCCATCGAATGATCGTAGGTGTCCGCCCCATAGCCGAAGGCGCCTGCCATGCCGCAGCAACCGGACTCGATGATCCGCACATCGAGCCCCGGCACCGTCTTCAGCACCGCCTCGACCGCCCCCGTCGCCGCGAACGCCTTTTGATGGCAATGGTGATGCACATGCGCCACCCTGCCGCCCTGATCGGCATAGGGCAGGCGGGCCCCGTCGGCGATGAGGATTTCCTCCATCAGGAAGGCCGCCGCGGCGAGTGGCTTCACTTCGGTTGCGGGCAGCAGGCTTGAGAATTCGTCGCGGAAGGTGAAAAGACACGACGGCTCCAGCCCGGCAATGCGGGCGCCCGCCGCAACGAACGGCGCCAGCGCATCGAGCGTGCGTCTGGCCTCGCGCCGGGCCTCATCGACCAGGCCGGCCGACAGGAAGGTGCGCCCGCAGCATAAAGGCCGCCCGCCGCCCGCCGCTTCGACCCGGTGGAGCCGGTAGCCGGCGGCTTGCAGCACCCGTTCGGCAGCGTTCAGGTTTTCCGGTTCGAAGTGGCGGTTGAAGGTATCGCCGAACAGCACCAGATCGCGACCGTCGCCGACCACGTCGGAAACGACCGCCGGTTTGCCCAACTGACGCCACGGCCTTTGCCATTGCGGCAGCGAGCGCCGCGCGCTCAGTCCCAGCAGGCGTTCGCTCAATCGCGCCAGTCCGGGAACCCGGTCGCGCAACCCCAGGAGCGGCGCCAGCGGCGCGGCCAGCGCTGCATAGCGCGGCAGCCAGGCGATCAGCCGGTCCTTCAGCGGCAGGCCGTGGCGGGCGTGATAATGGGAGAGGAACTCGATCTTCATGCGCGCCATGTCGACACCGGTCGGACACTCGCGCCGGCAGCCTTTGCACGAAACGCACAGATCGAGGGCTTCCTTCATCTGCGGCGAGGTGAAGGCATCGGCGCCGAGCTGGCCTGAGATCGCCAGCCTCAGCGTATTGGCCCGCCCCCGCGTGGCATGCTGCTCGTTGCGGGTTACCCGGTAGGAGGGGCACATGACCCCCGTCGACAACTGCCGGCAGGTGCCGTTGTTGTTGCACATCTCCACCGCCCCGCCGAAACCGCCCCAAGGCGACCAGTCGAGCGCCGGTTCCCGAGGTTCCGACACCCGATAGCCCGGCTTGAACCGCATCAGCGTGCGATCGTCCATGGCGTAGGGGCGCACGATCTTGCCCGGATTGAGCCGGCCTTCAGGGTCGAACCCGTCTTTCACCATTTCGAATGCCTTGATCAGCCGGACCCCGAACATCTTTTCATGTAGCCCTGAGCGCGAGATGCCATCGCCATGCTCGCCCGAATGCGAGCCCTTGAAGCGCCGCACCAGATCGGTTGCCGCCTCGGCGATCTCGCGCATCGCCCTGACCCCCTCGGCACCCTTGAGGTCGAGGATCGGCCGCACATGCAGACAGCCGACCGAAGCGTGCGCGTACCAGGTGCCACGGGTGCCGTGGCGGGCGAAGAGTTCGGTGATGGCATCGGTATAATCAGCCAGGCTGTCGAGCGGCACGGAGCAATCCTCGATGAACGACACCGGCTTGGCGTCGCCCTTCATCGACATCATGATGTTGAGGCACGCCTCGCGCATGTTCCACACCTGGCGCTGCCGCCCCGGTTCCACCACCTCGACGACCGCATCGGCAAAATCGTGATCGGCCATGCACTGATCGAGGCGCTTCAGGTCTCGCTTCAGGCTGTCGGCATCGTCGCCAGCGAACTCGACGACCAGCAGGCAGTCGGGATTGCCTCTGGTGATGTCATCAAGCGTCGCCTGGAACAGGGGATTGCCGGCCCCCAGCCTCAGGATGTTGTTGTCCACCAGTTCCACCGCAACGGGTCCCAACCCGACCAGATGCCGGGTCGTCTCCATGGCGGAACGAAAGCTCGGGAAATGACACACCCCCATGACCCGGTGGGCGGGCAACGGCGACAACGCCAGGGTGATGCCGGTACTCACCGCCAGGGTGCCTTCCGAGCCCACCAGCAGGTGCGACAGGTTGGGATGCTCGACCAACAGTTCATCGAGGTTGTAGCCACCGACGCGGCGCTGCACCTTGGGGAACATGCGCTCGATCTCATCGCGCTCACGCCCCGCCAGCCCCACCATGTCGCCCATCAGCGCCCGCACCCGGTCAGAGCCCTGAAAACCGCCCGGCGGCGCATTGGCCGCGGCCGGACCGAGCGAAAACGCCTCGCCGTCCGCCAGCAGGGCGCGGATCGCGGTGACATTGTCCACCATCTTGCCGTAACGGATCGAGCGCGCGCCGCAGGAATTGTTGCCGGCCATGCCGCCGATGGTGCAGCGGCTGGCGGTGGAGGGTTCCACCGGAAAGAACAGCCCATCGGCCTTTACCCGGGCATTGAGCTGTTCGAGCACCACCCCCGGTTCGACCGTGACGCTGGCCGCTGCGGCGTCATAGGCGGTGATCCGATTGAGATGGCGGCTCATGTCGAGGATGAGGCCGGCGCCGATCGGCTGGCCGTTCTGCGAGGTGCCGCCACCGCGCGCAATGACACTGACGCCATGCTCACCGGCGATCTTCAGAGCGGCCTCGATGTCGGCCTCCGACTTCGGGAACGCCACCCCTTGCGGCATGATCTGGTATATTGAGGCATCGCTGGCGTAGCGCCCGCGTGTAAAAGCATCGAACGCCACCTCGCCTTCGAGTGCGTCATGCAGACGGCGCTCCAGGGTGGCATCGGTGCTTGTGCTGTTGGCGACTTCGAGAGCGACCATGGTGGCCTGAACCTAGATATCGCTGCCGGACAAGAGCGACTTGAGCTTGTTCTCGAAGTGCTCCTTCATCAGCCGGCCGAGGCGCCCGCCGTCGCGCTGCTGCAAGGCATCGGCGATCGCTTCATGCTCGCCGATCGCCGCCCGCCAGCGCCGCTTTTCCAGGTTGGCCGTGTAGCGCGCCCGGTAGATGCGCCCGGCAAGTGCTGCATGCTGCTGCAACAGCGTCTTGTTGCCGGCGGCCGCCAGAATGGCCATGTGGATTGCCTGGTTGATCTCGAAATAGCGCGGCCGGTCACCGGCCTCGTAGGTGACCCGCAAGCCTTTGGTCAGGGCGACGATCTTGGCCACCTCTTCAGGCCCCGCCCGAGCCGCGGCAAGTTCGCCCGCCACCCCTTCAAGTGCTGCAATGATCGGGAAGATCTCGGCTAGTTCCTCCGGGGTCTGCCGCGACACCATGGCGCCGCGATTGGGCAGGAGACGCACGAAACCTTCCGCCGCCAGCACCTTCAGGGCCTCGCGCACCGGCGTGCGTGACACTCCGAAACGCACGGTCAGTTCCCGCTCCGGCACTTTCTCGCCGGCCTTCAGGTCGCCCTCCATGATCATGCGGCGGATCCGGTCGGTCAGTTCGACCGCCAGCACCGGGCGGACGAGATGGTTCTCGTTTCGGACTTCCTGCAGGCTCATGGCTTCGTTCCCGTTGACCGGCGCGGGTCCGTCACGGACCGCCCACCAAAATTAACGCCTACCGCCTCTTGACTCAATAATGAATTCATAATTCAAATTATGAACGCAAATGAACCGAACTGGCAAGTGGTGCCCAAGCGGGGTCTGCTGTCCGGCAGCAGCGGTCGATGCCAGCCTTGCCGGGCTCTCGGGAGGAACGAATAAGTGGCTTACAAATCCGGACGGCATTTCCTGCAGATACCCGGACCCACGAACGTGCCGGACCGGGTGTTGCGGGCCATCGACATGCCCACCATCGACCATCGCGGGCCCACCTTCCAGGCCCTCACCAAACGCATCCTGTCGGGTCTTGGGGGCATTTTCCGAACCCAACAACCGGTCATCATCTTCCCCGCCTCGGGCACCGGTGCCTGGGAGGCGGCGCTGGTCAACACGCTGTCGCCGGGCGATCCTGTCCTGATGTACGAGACCGGCCATTTCGCCAGCCTGTGGAAGCGGCTGGTCGAACGGCTGGGGCTGGTGCCTGAATTCCTTCCCGGCGACTGGCGCAGCGGCGCCGATGCCGCCGCCATCGCCGCCCGCCTAAAGGACGACAAGGCAAAGCGGATCAAGGCCGTCTGCGTCGTCCACAACGAGACCTCGACCGGCTGCGTCACCGACGTCGTCGCCGTGCGTCGCGCCATCGACGACGCCGGCCATCCAGCGCTCTTGATGGTCGACACCATTTCCTCGCTAGCCTCCATCGACTACCGCCACGACGAATGGGGTGTCGATGTCACCGTTGCCGGGTCGCAGAAGGGCTTGATGCTGCCGCCGGGCCTGTCGTTCAACGCCGTCTCGCCCAAGGCGCTCGCTGCCTCGAAATCCGCCCGCCTCGCCCGATCCTACTGGGCCTGGGACGACATGCTGGCGCTCAACGACAAGGGCTTTTTCCCCTACACGCCCTCGACCAACCTTCTCTACGGCCTTACCGAGGCCATCGACATGCTGGGCGAAGAGGGCCTCGATGCCGTCTTCGCCCGCCATCAGCGCCACGCCGAGGCCACCCGGCGCGCCGTCAGGGCCTGGGGGCTTGAAATCCTGTGCCGCAAGGAGAGCGAATATTCCGGCTCCCTGACGGCCGTCGTCATGCCCGAGGGCCATAGCGCCGATCAATTCCGCAAGGTGGTGCTCGATGCCTATGACTTATCGCTCGGCTCCGGTCTCGGCCGGCTGGCCGACAAGGTGTTCCGCATCGGCCATCTCGGCGATTTCAACGACCTTACCCTTGCCGGCACCCTGGCCGGCGTCGAGATGGGCCTGGCACGGGCCGGCGTCCCTTGCCGCTCGGGCGGGGCGCAGGCCGCCATCGACTTCCTGCGCGCCGACGCCGGATCATCGCAAGGGCGCCAGGCGGCGGAATAGGAACGAGGCACTGGTTTCAAAGCTGATGCTTTTGCAAAGACGGCAAAAATGCCGACAGTCCGTTAACCCGTCAAACCAGGGAGGAATGACATGAAACTCAAGACAATATTGCTTGCCGGCGCGGTTGCCGCCCTCGCCGCCACCACGGCGCAAGGCCAGACCGTTCTCAAGTTCGGTCATGTGGGCAAACCGGGCTCGCTGTTCGAGACCTCGGCCAATCATTTCGCGGACTGCGCCAACGCCAAGCTCAAGGGTGTGGCCGAGGTGCAGGTGTTCGGCTCCTCGCAACTCGGCAACGACAAGGAACTGTTGCAGAAGCTGAAGCTCGGCCAGGTGCAGTTCTCACTGCCGTCCTCGGTGATGAGCTCGGTCTCCGACACTTTCGGTGTGTTCGAGATGCCCTACATCATCAAGTCCCGCGCCCAGATGAAGCGCATCTCGATGAAGATGGGCGACGTGTTCAAGAAGGCCGCAGAGGCCAAGGGCTACGAGATCCTCGGCTTCTGGGAGAACGGCTTCCGCAACATCACCAACAATGTGCGGCCCATCTACAAGCCGTCCGACCTGAAGGGCATCAAGCTGCGCACCCCCAAGGGGGCCTGGCGGGTGAAGATGTTCAAGGCGTATGGCGCCAACCCGACGCCGATGGCGTTTTCCGAGGTGTTCACCGCCCTCAAGACCGGGGTGATCGACGGCGAGGAAAACCCCATGGCGCAGATCTGGTCGGCAAAATTCCAGGAGGTGCAGAAGTACCTCTCCATTACCCACCACGTCTACACGCCGGGCTACATCGTCACCTCGGTCAACCAGTACAAGTCCTGGCCGGCCAACATCAAGAAGGCGGTCGATGCCTGTGCCGTCTCCACCCAGGACTTCGTCTACGAGACCGCCGCCAAGCTTGACTCCGATCTGGTCGCCAAGGTCAAGGCCGCAGGCATGCAGGTGAACGACGCCGACAAGGCCGCCTTCATCGCCGCCTCGGGGCCGATCTACAAGGAGTTCGCCAATAGCGTCGAAGGCGGCCAGAAGCTCATCGACGAGGTCCAGAAGCTCGGCGAGGGCTCATAAAGCAACGATTGCGGGGTGCGAGCGTTCATCGCCCGCACCCCACCCGCTCTGTCATCCCGCTCCCTGGAGAATGATCTCGTGCGATCGATCGCCCGCCTGCTCGGCGAAATCCTGACCTGGGTGGTGGTCGG
>CAZMSA010000084.1:0-15952 GCA_964568825.1 uncultured Rhizobiaceae bacterium
AGATCGATGTAGCCGGTCAGACAGTTGAGCAGCGTGGTCTTGCCGGAACCGGTACCACCGGAGATCAGCACGTTGCAGCGGCAGCGCCCGATGATCTGCAGGATATCGGCGCCTTCCGGGGTGGTGGAGCCGAACTTCACCAGATCGGGCAGCTTCAGGCGATCCTTCTTGAACTTGCGGATGGTGAGGGCGGGCCCGTCGATGGCCAGCGGCGGCACGATGACGTTGACGCGCGAACCGTCCTGCAGGCGGGCATCGCAGATGGGGCTCGATTCGTCGACGCGGCGGCCGACCTGGCTGACGATGCGCTGACAGATGTTGAGCAGCTGGGCGTTGTCGCGGAAGCGGATGTTGGTGTGCTCCATCTTGCCGTCGACTTCGATGAAGCACGTATCGGCGCCGTTGATCATGATGTCGGCGATGTCATCGCGCGACAGCAACGGCTCCAGCGGCCCGTACCCCAGAACGTCGTTGCAGATGTCCTCGAGCAGCTCTTCCTGCTCGGCGATCGACATCGCCACGTCCTTGAGGGTGATGATCTCGTTGACGATATCGCGAATTTCGTCACGCGCCGCGTCGCGGTCGAGCTGACCGAGCTGGGTCAGGTCGATGGCGTCGATGAGGGCATTAAAGATGGTGCCCTTCATGTCGTAGTAATTGTCAGAGCGCCTGGCCGCCTGCTTGGGCTGGGGCTTGGCGGGGACAGGTTGCATTTGCTGCGGCTTGACCACAGGCTTTGTGGCCTTGTCGCTTGCCGTGATGTCGAGGTCGGGAATGGCCGCGCCAAGCGATGCCGCCGGTGCCGCTGGCGGCTCGGAGGGCATGGGCGGCGGTGCGCCCTCGGCCTTTTTGGGCTGCTGACCGGATTCGCTGCGCTTGCCGAACATCAATTCTTCCTCAGTTTAGGCAGCTTGCTGAAAAACGGTGCCAGGGAGAACTTGCTGGCCTTGACCGTCGGATCGCGGCCGGCGATGAGCTGCGCCATGGCCTCCATTGCCTCGGTAACCTT
This sequence comes from uncultured Rhizobiaceae bacterium, assembly GCA_964568825.1. GTDB lineage: Bacteria > Pseudomonadota > Alphaproteobacteria > Rhizobiales > Aestuariivirgaceae > CAVVDT01. The sequence goes on from CAZMSA010000084.1 coordinate 1,010, forward strand.
CGATTTGGCGTTCACTTCGGCGGCCATCTGGCCGTTGCTCGAGGCGGTGCCGAAAATTACCGCGTCATAGGGAATGATGACGGAAGGCTCGATCCCCAACGCCTTGGAGAACTCGGCCACCGGGATTTCCGGACGCTTCTGGACCCCGACCTGATTGATGATGAGCAGCGGCGGACGATCGTTCGGCCGGGCGGCCTTGAGAAAGTCCACCAGGTTCTTGCCGTTGCGCAGGCTGGCCAGTTCCGGGGTCGCCGTGATGACCACCATGTCGGCATGCACCAAGGTCTGCTTGGTCCACGGCGCCCAGATGTTGGGGACATCGACAACCACCAGCGGCACCGTATTGCGCACTACCGACAAGATGGTTTCGAGCGCCTCTGAGTCAACCGTCATTTCCCGATCGATAGTGCCGGGCGCCGCCAGCAGGCTGAGGCGGTCGCTGCATTTGGTGAGCAGCCGGTCGATAAGAACCTGATCGATGCGATCGGACGCGCCGAGTGCTTCGGCGATGCCTTGCGGGCTGTCCTGGTTGAAGTTCAGCCCGGCAGTACCGAAAGCCAGGTCGAGGTCGGTGATCACCGTGTCGATGGCATAGTTGTTAGACACCAGCCAGCCGATATTGTGAGCCAGAGTCGAGGAACCGACACCGCCCTTGGTGCCGACGAAGGCAACAACGCGGCCGATGGGCGCCGAACTTTCCTGCTTGAACAAAGACGCCAGCGACTGGATCACCTGGAGCTGGTGCACCGGGCCGACGAGATATTCGCTGATGCCTTGCGAGACCAGTTCGCGGTACAGCAACACATCGTTGACGTGGCCGATGACGATCACCCGGGTGCCCGCATCGCAAACCTGGGCGAGTTGGCCAAGGGCTGCGAGCACGCCTTCGCGATTCTCCTTGGATTCGACGATCAGCACCGCCGGGGTCTGGGATCCCGCGAACACCTGGCAAGCGGCTTCGATGCCGCCCAGTTGCACATCCATGTGAGCCTTGGACATGCGTCGGTCGGCGGCCACAGCCTGCATTACATTGGCGCTGTGCTCGTCCTCGCAAAACGCCTGGATGTTGACGCGCGGTATCGAGGCGACGACGTCGGCATGGCCGCTGTCGGCGGAGAGGGTCTCTGGGGCTTGGTTCATCATTTAAGCTCGTTCCAACTGCGCGGGTTTATTTGGTTTGGCTAACTTTGACCTGAGTCTGCTGATCGACCGGGGTAGCCGTCGGGCTGGGGGTCCGGTAATCGGTGATGACCTTGGTGCGGCGCATGACATCGGCCGGCGTCTCGGTGCGCGGCTGCTCGAAGTCCCGGGGATTGGCCACCAGCGCGGCGAGATTGTGCTGTCCGGCGCAGCCGAAATTCGGATAGGGCACGTTGTCGCCGGTACGCGCCACATCCTTCGTCCAGTCACCGCATTCCTTGGTGGTGGCGAAGTCACGCTGGAAGGCGACCATCACCGGAGCGCCTCTGGCCCCGTGGTAGGTCGTCTGGACCTGGTTCTGCGGCGCGACGCCCTGATCGGCGAGGATCTGGGTGATGCGGCCGGCCACCACATCGGCGTTGACGTTGCCGTTTGGCCGGCGAACCACAATATAGCCCGAAGCGCTGGTACGGGCCTGCTGGGCAAAGCGGGTAATGGCGTCTTCCTGGCCGGCGGTGAGGCGGGCCGAGGCGGTCGACACATTGAGCTTGACGGTGCCCTTGGCGACATCGATGGGGTAGCGCTGGTAGTAAATGGTCGGCGCATAGGCATCGTCGATCAGCACCGGTCGGGTGCTCGAGCAGGCAGCCACCAGGCCCATCAGCGCCAGGGGTACGGCCAGCTTGGTGGCGCGGCGGACTATATGATCGGTACGCATGGACATGGGAACCTCGCTTTTCGGGCTCATTCGACGATGAAGCCAACGTTGCCGTGATAGATGACACCCTTGGGAGCGTCGCCGGCGACGCCGTAGACCTTGTTCAGACGGCCAAACAGGATGGTCTGGCGGTCGGTCGCGACGTTGAGCCGGTCGATCGGCGTGGTGAGCTGCTTTTCGTTGACGGGGCTGACAATATAGGGCGTGACGATGACGACCAGTTCGCTCTGGTTCGACTGGAAGTCGCGACTGCGGAACAGGGCGCCGAGCACAGGCAGATCCTTCAGACCCGGTAAGCCATTGATATCCTGCGAGGTCTTTTGCTGGATGAGCCCTGCCAGAACCATCGAACCGCCAGAGGGCAACTCGACAGTCGTATCGGCGCGGCGCACCTTGAGCGACGGATTGCCGTCCACCGCGTTTTCCTGGCTGGGCTCACTGACCTCGGTGCTGATCCTCAGGCTGATGCGACCTTCCGACAGTACGACGGGGCTGAAGCCAAGACCGACACCGAAAGGTTTGAAGGCGATGGAACAGCTACGGTTGTTGATATCGCCGGTGCAGCTCTGATAGGGCAATTCGCCGCCAGCCAGGAACTTGGCGCTTTCGCCGGAGATGGCAGTCAGCGTCGGTTCGGCGAGCGTGCGCAGCAGGCCGTCGCGCTCCATCACCTTGACCACACCGTCAATCGTCGTCTTGCCGTTGGTGTATTTGGCGCCAAGGGAAGCGCCGCTATTGCTGCTCAAGAGGCCGGTGCCGAGGGTGAAGGGGTTGGCGGTGGTTGCCTTGATGGCGAGATCTCCCACGGAGGCGGCGATATTGTCCCAGTTGACGCCGAGCGCCTTGAGGACGTTGCGCTGCACCTCGGCGACGCGCACCCGCAGCATGACCTGGTCCTTGCCGGTCACGTTTATGTTCGAGAGGACCTTCTTTTCGTCGCCGACGAACTTCGCCGCCAGATCGAAGGCGAGACGGGCCTCGGCGGCGTTGGCCGCAACACCGTTCAGTATGATGTTGTCGCCGATCGAGTCGACCGTGATGTGGCTACCGTGAATGGTGCGCTCGATGAGATCGCCCAACGCCTTGGTGTCGCGCGAGACGTCGATATCGAGACTGAGGATCTGGCGCCCATTGGCATCGAAGAAGAAGGCGTTAGTCTGGCCCACATCCTTGGCGAACAGGTAGGCGGTGTTCTGGGTCCGCACCACCGCCTCGACAATCTTCGGATTGCCGATGAGAACGTCGCGGGCGGCGACCGGCAGGCGCACCACGATGGACTTGTTGAGGGCGATGCTGATGTGCCTTGTGCCGTCGGCGGCCACGTTGCGGGCCGAGGCCGCGTTGGCATGCGGCACAGGGCCGGCCAGGGCGCAGACCGCCAGGCCGACCGCGAACATCACGGCTGCGGTGCGGCCGGCCAGCCTGAAGGCGGTTTCCGCGTTGATCTTACAGAAGTTTTTCATTTTCGGGGACCTCACTGGCTGATCGCAGCGGAATGTTCGATGCCGTAGCGGTAAATCATGATGCTGCCGACCCGAGAATCCTTGCCGTAGCGCTTGGAAAGAACCGGGCCGTCATCGCCCAGTGCGCTGCTGCCGTTGTCGGCGAGAGAGCGCAATGCAAGGGAGAGCTGACCAATCGATTCGGCCTTGGCGAGAACTTCGGCCTGGTTCGGCTTGAGCTCCAGCGTGGCGGTCTTGCCGACCACGACCTGCTCGCCCTTCTCATTGGTCTGGAAGGTCTGGTCGATGGCCAACACGCGCACGTTCTGCAGCACCGCATCGGTGGTGGTACGGGTCTTGTTGGAGCCTTCGGCGGCTTCCTTGGCGGTGAGGATCACGTCCACCTTGTCGTTGGGGAGGATGAAGCCGCCGGCGCCGGTTTCGGCCGAAATGCGCACCGAAATGGCCCGCATGCCCTTGGGCAGGATGGCCGCCATGAAGCCGGCGCTGTCAGGCTTGACCACTTTCTTGTCGGTGATCGCCTCGCCCTCGAACAGGGTGGTGCGGGCGCGGGCCTGACTGTAGGTCTCGCGGGCGTCGGGGTGGGCGCTGCGGGTGATCATGTAAGGCCTGATGGCATCGCTCGGCCAGGATTCCCAGGCGAGATTGGCGTTCTTCAGGCGCGCGCCCATCTGGATATCCTTGCTGGCGATAAGGATGGCGTTGCTTTCCGCCTTCTTGACCTGGACGATCTGCGTCTGAGGCTTCTGGCCGATAAGTCCCCGGGCGAGAAAGGCGGCGATAACGGCCGAGCCGATGGCGAGTGCAAGAACGGCTATACGGGCTGTACTCATTTGATGTCATCCTGACCTGGGTAACGAGAGCCGAATCTCTTTCCGGCGATGCTTAAGTCCAACTTGGACTCTAATGGTCAAATTAAGGTTAACCGCAGTTGCATTGTTTCGTTCAAATTCGACCTGATCGCCACTTTCACATCACCTGATGCATCCAGAAGGTGGTGGGATAGGCAATCATCGCGCCGGCAGCGATGGCGACGCCGTAGGGAAGGTCGAGGTCGGCGCGAATCACCTGTTTCAACCAAGTGGCATCCCTCACCTCATGCTCGAAGCGGACCATCTGCCAGGCCTTCATGACGATCGCCAATCCGCCGCCGGCCACGGTGGTGTAGACGGCGAACGGCAAAAGCTGGTCCCAGCCGATCCACAAGGAGGCCGCGGCGAACAGCTTGGCATCGCCACCGCCGATGCAGTTGGTGGCAAACAGAGCGAAGCCGACGGCCAGCATCACGGCGCCGGCAGCACCGTTCCACATGAGGTCGTGGCCCGACATGCCGGCAATGAGCGCGGCCGGCACCATCAGCGCGGCGATCGCCAGGTTGAGCCAGTTGGGAATCTTCATGGTGAAGACATCGGAAATCGCCGCGGCGATCACCAGGAACGGAAACAGGCTCATCAAGATGAGATTGAACATCGCTGGGCGGTTCCTCGATAGACGCCGGTGCGCCCGGCGGGCATGGGCATTGCGCGAACACGATCCCACGACAGCGTAAACCTGCAGTTAACCGGGTGCGGTAAATGCCACCCAATGTCGAATTTGCGGCCCGGCGCGACAGATCGCTCAAAACTAGAGCATCCGCCAATCAGATAGGACCATTTGATGGGGCCAAATCAGCCACTCGGCTAGGCGATGAGCGCCGCGCGATGCGGGGCATCGGGCAAGCTCATCAACAACGCCGATGGGCTGATTTGGCCCCATCAAATGGTCCTATCTGATTGGCGGATGCTCTAGCGTACGGCGTAGAGGCGGTAGCCGGTGCCGGCGGGCAAGGGCTGTTTCTTGAGCCAGGCCGGCGGGTGCCCGGCGGCCAGCGCCGCGCCGAGGCTGTCGGGGGCCTGCGGCTCGCGGGTGCATACCAAAACCGCCTGCGCGCCGGTGCGCACGAACGCCTTGGGAGGACCGGCGGCAAAGTCACGGGCCTCGTAGGCATCGAGCCCATCAAGGATGCGCCGTTCGGCGCGATGATAGGGTCCGGCCACGGTAGTGATCTTGGAGAAATAGATCAGCTCGGGTGCGTCCATATAGGGCGACAGCACCACGCGGCCGGCGAACGGCGTCAGCGCCGGCGAGACCATTTGGGGGTCGCAACGGCGGATCGGCGGCTGATGGTTGCCGAGGCTGACCATGCCGAACCAGGGAAACATGGCGAGTGCCAGCGTGGTGAAACCGGCCACGAGGTTGAGGCGGGGTGGCGGCAAGATCCGCGATGCCTGAACGAACATCACCGCAAGCGCCACGGCGGCAGCCTGCTGGGCATAGATCGTCAATCTTATATAGCGATAGCCCAGGTAGAGGATGAATACCGTCGCCACCGCTGCCAGCACATCGCGCGGGCGGCGATGACGGGCCAGGAGCCAGGCGTTGGCCACTATCAGGACGGCCGGCGCCACCATGAAATAGAAGGCAAAGTTGCCGCTATCGGCGAGAGGCGACCTGATTTCACCGTTCGAGGCCCAGATGCGCTGCCAGCCCTCGGGCGAAAATACGCCCTCGGCACCCCTGAGCAATAGCGGATAGACAATGACCCACGGCACCACCGCCGCCGCCGCGACGAGGCCACCGAGCAGCGTGGCGCGCCACGGTGTCGTGCCGGCCGGCAGCCATCTGGCGGCGGCGAGGCAGACAGCCGCCATCAGGGCCGCCAGTTCGACGAACGGCCGCGATAGGCGGTCGATGCGGGCCGCCATGAGCCCGGTGGCCGGCGGATCGAGCAGCAGCGCCAGTGTCAGGACGGCCAGAAAGATCAAGGCATAGTCACCAGCGCGCCGCCCGGGCTTTGCGGTATCCAGCGCATCGCCGGTGATGGCGATGGCCCATCCCAGCAAGGCAAAGGGCAGCATTTCGGGAGAGATCCACATGCCCATGGCGGCGATGAACCCGGCGATACGGGCGGGGCGGGCGCCATTTTCGAGCGCGTGCCAGGCAAAGGCCAGGGTGAGCGTCGCCAGGGTGGCCAGCACGACGTGATGGTCGGCGCGCCCCAGGGAGCCGTACGACAGGCCGCCGGTGCCCAGCGCCGCCGCCACGCCGGCGACGGCGGCCAGTCGCCATCCACCGGTTGCCACCCTCGCTGCATACATCGCCGACAGCGACAAGGCGGCGAGGCTCAACGGACCGATCAGCGCACCGGCCACGCGCAGGGCGTTGGAAAGTCCCAGGAACGGCATCATCGGCATGGCGATGGCGGTGATTGCCACATCAAGCAGGTGGGTCCAGTGAAGCGGCACCGCGACGCCGCTATTGTCGCGCGGCACGTAGTCGAGGACATGACCGGCCTCGATGGAGGCCAGGATGCGGTTGATGCGGGTAAATGAGTCGGGGTTGGGCAGCGATCCCTTGACCACCACCACATTCCAGCCGAACCAGGTGGAGCATGCAAACGCCAGGACGGCGACTAGGGCACAGGCGACCCAGGGCCGCGGATCCGTCCGCGTCAGCCCGGCGCTGTGGCGTCGGCTTGCGAGACCTGTGCTCATGCCGATCTGGGGGTCAGGACCCATCAGTCTCATACCTTGTGCGCGGCAGGTGTTCTCGCCGGCTGTGATGAAAGAGCTCGCGGCCCGGGGTGAATATCCCCCCGCCCCCGGTTCTGCATCCTTCATAGCGCCGCAACGGTTAACCAAGCGCTGACGGCGAGGCGGCGATATCGCCGCATGGCCTGGGCCAAATGAAAACCGCCGGCAATTGCTGCCGGCGGTTTACTGAGCCTCCCTGTATTTTCTTGAACCTACCGGAAACGCGGCTCAGGCGATCCGGCGGGCTTGCACAACCACTACTGGAGGTTGGCGCTGACGGCGTTGAAGGTGCTCGTCAGGTTGGCCTTAATGGTCGGCATCACGGCGGCGAGGGCCAGACCCGTGGCAGCCGCGATCAGGCCATATTCAATGGCCGTCGCACCCGACTCGTCCTTCACAAAACGCGCAATCTTATTCATAACTCTCTCCTTGCTCTAACTCGTTAGACAGCACTTGGTTCTCGGGTCCGGTCGATCCGGTTGTCTTGAACCACGGCCAACCTAGGGCACGACTATTAACATGAAGTAAATCCCCCTCGAAATCGAAATGCTTGTTATTTATCCATCATCTCGTGGTGTACAATTAATTAATGCATAGGAGTAAATTTTATATGTTTATGTATTTATGGCTTTCTAACTTATTATTTTTGATCAACAGTCAATTTTTACTGCGATAAAAATTATCTTTATGAGTTTGAGAGAATTATATATCGCCTAAATTTGCCAACAATATTGTCCAGTCCTATGTCTTTGCGAAATTTGACTGAGCTTGGCGCGGCGGCGAGCCCCTGCTGAAAGCTTTGCTAGGTCACCGCTTGCGCATTGTACGGCATTTGCAGGCTCCCGGCGTGGCGGTGGCGCCCACCAGATAATGCGGGGCACAAGGCGGAAAGGCGGTTTTGGACGACATCATGCTCATCCTGTCGAGGCCGACCGATTTTTCTGCACTTGGCTGCCGCCACCCGGTTGCAGGCTCATCCAGTTGCCGGCGGTAAGAGAACGTTCACCATTTTTGTGTGGAATGCACCTGGACTTCCGGACCAACCGGGGGACCCATTCAGCCGGAGGAGAATTCATCATGTCCCGCGCCACACGGCCCCAGCCGCCGGTCTTAAGAAAGACGCGCCCAATTCGCCATCTGTTGCTGGCAGGCGCCACGCTGGCGATCGCCCTGGCCCAGGCCGGAGATCTTGCCGCGGCCGAGAAGGCGATCACCGTCTATTCCGACCAGGCCCAGGTGCTGACGATCAAAGGCCAGCCGGCCACCGCCATCATTGGTAACCCGATGTATGCCGATGCCTCCATTCAACACGGCATGATCGTGCTGCAGGGCCGGCATTTCGGCACCACCAACCTTGTGGTGCTCGATGCGGCCGGCAAGGAGCTGGCCAACCTGCTGGTGACGGTGCAGCAGACGCCCTCATCGCGCGTCACGTTGTTCAAGGCCGGTGGACCGTTTACCTATACGTGCGGCGGCAACAATTGCGAGGAGACGCTGGAAGTCGGGGACGACGCCCTTCATTTCAAGGATATCGGGAACCAGATGAAGGAAAAATACGGCCTGGCCTCCGGAGAAGGCAATTCCAAGTAGATTCAAGCCGCCGGGCCTTCATCTTCCGACCTGACACCGACGCCGCTTCATGCAAGGAGCGGCGTCTTTTGATTCCCATTTGCGACACAACAAGACGCCAGCCGAATTCAGCCGGTTCATTAAAATTGCAGCGATTCCCTTCATCGTACCTTAGCGAAGTTCCTATACAAACTGCCGAAAACACGAACCAACAGGGCCCGGGTGAAGTGGCCCCAGGTCTAAGTCACCGCGCAGGCTCATCCGAGAAGTCTGATGCCCGGTGGCCGGTGGAGTTGGGAGATCGGTCGATGACAGGAATATTCTCAAGACCTCAAGGAGCGATCCTGGGACGCTTCAAGCGATCGCAGAAGGGCGCGACAGCGATTGAGTTCGCCATGGTGGCGGCGCCGTTCCTCTATCTGCTCATGGCCATCTTCGAAACCGGCATGATGCTTTTTTCGGAGTATGTCATAGAGAACGGCGTGGCCAAGGCGGCGCGCGAGATCCGCACCGGCCAGGTGCAGGCCTCGACCGAGACGGCGGCCGACTTCAAGAACCTGGTGTGCGGCAATCTCGCCAGCTACCTCAAATGCGATACCAATCTCCATGTCGATGTCAGAAGTTTCACCAAGTTCTCTGATATCTCCCTGCCGGCGCCACTGAATTCCGACGGCACGTTGTCCGACGCGGTCACCACGAACGCCAGCTTCAATACCGGTTCGGCCCTCGAAGTGGTGGTGGTGCGGACCTATTACGCCTGGAAACTGTTCACGCCCGGCATTAGCCAGCTATCCAACATGGCTGGAGACAGCCGCCTTTTGACTGCCGGCGCGGTGTTCCGCAACGAACCGTTCTCCAACTGAGCATCCAGCGGCCAGGGAGCCAATCCAGATGACCCGTTCATTCAAATCGATCGCACAGCGCATTGCAGGTTACGGCCGTGATATTCGCGGGGTCGCCTCCATCGAGATGGCCTTCATCTTTCCGGTCATGGTGCTGGTGTATTTCGGCCTCGTCGATGCCACCAACGTGCTGTCGGCCAATCGCCGCGTGACGCTGACCGCCTCGACACTGGCCGATCTGGTCACCCAGGCGCCGGGCACCATCGTCACCAGCGACATCGACGATTTCTTCAAGGCCTCGAGCGCCATCATGGAGCCGTTCGACTCAAGCTCCATCTCGCTGGAAGTCTACGAATTCAAGCTCGACGGCTCCAACAATCCGGTGCTGTCATGGAGCCACAAGAACGCCGGCGCCAGTTGCGGCGCCGCACCCACCGTCGACGACCAGATGAAGCAGTTGATGACCGAGGGCAACGACATCGTGGTATCGCGCGTGTGCTATACCTACCATTGGGTGATCGGCAAGATTTTTGGCTCGGCGCCCATGGAGCTGTCGGACCAGCTGGTGTTGAGGCCGCGCCAGACCACCTCCATCGACTGCACCGACTGCACCTGAGCTTGAGCTTGCAGGCGTTGTCGGGAACCTATCCGAACCCCGCGGTCACCCGTCGCCCGCGGGGTTCTGCTTGCCGGGCCGCACCCGGTCTCTGGCAGCGCTGACATTCGGCCATGCCTTCCTCCGCCCGGTGGCGCAAGGACCCGCAGGTCACAGTTTCAGTCGCGACAGCCGCAAGGCGTTGGTGATTACCGAGACCGATGAAAGGCTCATGGCGGCGGCGGCGAAGGCGGGCGGAATCAACAGGCCCAAAAACGGATACAGCACCCCCGCCGCCAGGGGCACGCCGGCGGCGTTGTAGACGAGGGCAAAGAACAGGTTCTGGCGGATATTGCGCATGGTGGCCCGTGCCAGGTGGCGGGCCCTGACGATACCGTTGAGGTCACCCTTGACGAGGGTGAAGCCGGCGCTCTCGATGGCAACGTCGGCGCCCGTCCCCATGGCGATGCCGACGTCGGCTTGAGCAAGTGCTGGGGCATCGTTGACGCCGTCGCCGGCCATGGCGATCTTTCGGCCCGTAGCTTGCAATTCGGCGACAAACGCCGCCTTGCCGGCCGGCAGAATGCCGGCCCTGATCTCGTCAATCCCCAGGCGGGCGGCCACGGCGCGGGCGGTGCGCTCATTGTCGCCGGTCGCCATGACGATGCGCAACCCTTCAGCGTGCAGCGCCGCAAGGGCTGCAGGAGTGGTCTCCTTCACCGGATCGGTGACGCTCACCAGCCCGGCCAGCTTCTTGCCGGCGATCACGAACATCACCGTCTCGCCCTGATCGCGGCGCTGATCGGCGTCGGTGCCCAGCGCTGAGGCATCGATCCCGAGGTCGGCCAGCAGCGCCGCGTTGCCAAGCGCCACGGATTGTCCGCCGACCCGGCCCTTGACGCCCTTGCCGGCGACCGCCTCGAAATCTTCGGCCGCCGCCAGGTCGATGCCGCGCTCAACCGCGCCGTCGACGATGGCCGCCGCGAGGGGGTGCTCGGAACCGCGTTCGAGGCTGGCGGCAAGCCGCAGGACTTCTGCCTCGTCGTGACCGCTAGCCGGCACCACCGCCACCAGCTTCGGCTTGCCCTCGGTGAGGGTGCCGGTCTTGTCGAGGATCAGGGTATCGACGGCGGCAAAGCGCTCCAGCGCCTCGGCATTGCGGATGAGGACGCCGGCACGGGCGCCGCGCCCGGTCGCCGTCATGATGGATACCGGCGTCGCCAGGCCCAGCGCGCAGGGACAGGCGATGATCAGCACCGAAACGGCGGCAACGAGACCATAGGCCAAGCTCGGTGAAGGTCCCCAAACGGACCAGGCGATGAAGGCGATGACTGCCACTGCGATGACGCCGGAGACGAACCAGCCGGCCACCCAGTCGGCGAGTTTCTGGATGGGCGCGCGGCTGCGCTGGGCGCTCGCCACCATCTCGACGATCTGGCTGAGCAGCATGTCGGCACCCACCCGCCGGGCCTCCATGACGAAGCTGCCGAAGCCGTTGATGGTGGCGCCCGTCACGGCATCGCCGGGCGCCTTTTCGAGCGGCATCGATTCACCGGTCAGCATCGATTCATCAACCGCCGAGCGGCCCTCGATGACTTCGCCGTCGACCGGCACCTTGTCGCCGGGACGCACCCGCAAGCGGTCGCCCACCGACACCTGCGCCAGCAGGATTTCGGTTTCCGCGCCATCCTTGCCGATGCGGCGCGCCGTCGCCGGAGCCAAGTCGATGAGGGCGCGGATGGCCGCCCCGGTCTTTTCCCGCGCCCCCAGTTCCAGTACCTGACCCACCAGCACCAGCACGACGATGGCAGCCCCTGCCTCGAAATACACCGCCACATGGCCGTTCGCATCGCGAAAGCCTGCCGGAAAGAGGCCCGGCGCCACCACCGCAGCAAGGCTGAACAGGTAAGACGCGCCAACCCCCATGGCGATGAGGGTGAACATGTTGAGGTTGCCGGAGATGACGGATTTGACACCGCGCACGAAGAACGGCCAGCCGGCCCACAGCACCACCGGCGTGGCCAGCGCCAGCTCGATCCACAACGTGATGCGCTCGTCATAGATATGACGCACGAAACCAAGGCCCAGCATCGGCGCCATGGCGAGCAGTACCAGCGGCAGCGTCAGCGAGGCGCCCACCCACAGGCGGCGCTTGAAGTCGATGAGTTCGAGGTTGGGACCCTCATCGCCGGTCGGCGCACCCATGGGTTCCAGCGCCATGCCGCAGATCGGGCAGTCGTCGGGTCCATCCCTGACGATCTCGGGATGCATCGGGCAGGTCCACTTGCTCCCTGCGGGCGGCGAAGCAGTGTCTTCCTTGCCTTGAAGATAATGGGCCCGATCGGCTTCGAATTTTGTCTGGCAGCCGGCGCTGCAGAAAAAGAACCGTCGACCCTCGTGCCTGGCCATGTGATCGGTGCTGGCGCGGTCGATGCTCATGCCGCAGACCGGATCGATGGCGGTTTCGTAATCGCCGGGTGAGGCGATGAACTTGTCCCGGCATCCGACGCTACAGAAGTGGATGTCGCGACCGTGATGGTTATGGTGGGGCTTGCCGGCGGCGGGATCGACGATCATGCCGCACACGGGGTCGCGCACGCTGGCGCCGCTGACGGGAGTTGAGGGCTTGTGGTCCATGCCCGATTAGATAGACCTTCCAGTTCGCGGAAGGTCAAGAGGATGGCAGCACGAAGGGAACTCGCCTAAGATCGCCGCCGCTTTCGGGGATATTCGCTTGTCGCTTCACGTCTTCTTCGCCGTTCTTGCCGCCGCCTTGATGCATGCCGGCTGGAACGCCGTCATCAAGGTCAGGCTCGACCGGTTCCTGTCGATCTCGCTCATGGGGCTCGTCATGGGGACCCTGTCGCTTCTTTGCCTGCCGTTCGTGGCGGTGCCGAGCGGCCTTACCTGGGTATGGATTGTCGCCTCGGCGGCGCTGCATACCGGCTACAAGCTCTACCTCATCCGCGCCTATTCGGCCGGCGACTTGGGCCAGGTCTATCCGCTGGCGCGCGGCTCGGCGCCGCTGCTGGCGGCGATCGGCGGATTTGTCCTCCTCGGCGAGGTGCTCCATCCGCTGACCGCGGCGGGCATCGTCATCTTGTGCCTGGGGATCGTGGCGATGGCGATGCGCGGCGGCGCGGCGCTGGCCCGCCTCGACCGCCACGCGGCGGGCTACGCGCTCATCACCTCGTGTTTCATTGCCGGCTATACCCTGACCGACGGGGTGGGGGCGCGCGGCGCTCATTCGGCCTCCAGCTATGCCTTGTGGATGTTCCTGATCGACGGCTTCTGGATGGCCTCGTTCTGCGCCATCGTGAAGGGCCCCGGTGTCTTTCCCGTCATGCTGCGGGAATGGAAGACCGGCCTGATTACCGGCGCCCTGTCGCTGGGTGCCTACTGGATCGTCATCTGGGCGATGACGAAAGCGCCGATCGCCGCGGTCGCGGCCCTGCGAGAGGTCAGCATCCTGTTCGCGGTGGCGATTTCGGTGGTGGCCCTGAAGGAGCGCCTAACCGGCTGGCGCATTACCGCTGCCCTGTTGATCGTCGGCGGCGTGGTGGCGCTGAGGGCGGGTTAGTTCCGTTCAGCCGCGATATCTGAGCGCATTGACCAGCAACGCGAAGGCCGGGGAGGGTTGCCGGCGGCATATTTGCATCCCTCTCCCAGGTTGGTGCGCGTCTTGCCATCTGATCCGTTACCTTACCAATCTCTACATCGTGGTCATCAACAGCACCCAAGGAGGCCTTGAACATGGAAATCAAGCGAAACGGCTCGCAACCCTCCGGCAAGGGGCCAGCCGACTGGTTCACCGGCAGCGTGCGCATCGATCCGCTGGTCAGCGCTCCGGATCCGGCCCGCGTTGCCGCCGCCAGTGTCACCTTCGAGCCCGGTGCCCGCACCGCTTGGCACACCCACCCGCTCGGCCAGACGCTGATCGTCACGGCCGGATGCGGCCGGGTGCAACGCGAAGGCGGGCCGATCGAGGACATCCGGCCGGGCGACGTGGTGTGGTTTGCGCCGGGCGAAAAGCATTGGCACGGGGCATCGCCAACCACTGCCATGACCCACATCGCCATGCAGGAAAAGCTTAACGGCAAGGCGGTCGAGTGGATGGAACACGTCAGCGACGCGCAATACCAGGCATGAACGCTGGCAAATGCCGATTTCGAATGTGCCTTGAGGAGATACGACAATGCACAAACGCAAACTCGGAAGCAGCGAATTGGAGGTCTCGGCCATCGGCCTGGGATGCATCGGGCTGAGTTATGGCTATGGCCCGGCGCAGTACGGGTGGCGGCAGGCGCCAGAGCTTGGCGCCGAAAAGTGGATACCACTTTTCGGATAACATCATGCTCTATCATATTGGGATCGATCAGGTTCACGACTTTGGATCGGGCCGATCCAAAGTCGTCCTGATCTAGCCGAAGGTCTTTTCGTAGGCCTTGCGCAGTGCCGCCTTTTGCACCTTGCCCATGGTGTTGCGCGGCAGGTCGTCGACGAAATAGACGCGCTTGGGAACCTTGAATTTTGCCAGCCGCTCACCCAGCGCGGCAATGATGGTCGCTTCTGCGGGCGCATCGCCTTTGGTCGTTGCAACCGCCACCACGCCCTCGCCGAAGTCGGGGTGCGGCACGCCGATCACCGCCGATTCGCCTATCCCTGAAAGCTGGTCGAGTTCGTCTTCGATCTCCTTGGGATAGACGTTGAAGCCACCGGAGATGATCAGGTCCTTGGCGCGCCCGACGATGGTGACGCGGCCGTCGGCGGCCATGGTGGCGAGATCGCCGGTGATGAAATAGCCATCGGGGCGAAATTCAGCCGCCGTCTTGTCGGGCATCTGCCAATAGCCCTTGAAGACGTTGGGGCCCTTCACCTCGATCACCCCGATGTCGCCGCGCGGCACTTCCTTGCCGTGGGCATCGGCGATGCGCACCGAAACGCCCGGCAGGGTATAACCGACGGTGCCGGCGATGCGTTCGCCGTCATAGGGGTTGGAGGTGATCATGCCGGTTTCGGTCATGCCGTAGCGCTCGAGGATGCG
>CAZMSA010000085.1:0-15870 GCA_964568825.1 uncultured Rhizobiaceae bacterium
AGGATCACCGGCTGGTTGTGGCGGGCATAGACCTTCATGGCATCGAGCATGGTGGCATCCCACACCAGCGGCGAATTGCAGTTGGTGATGGCGACGAGAACGGGATTGTCCTTCACGAACTCGGCGCCGAACACCAGCCCGGCCATCTTCATCGCGTCCTCGGCCCGTTCCTTCGCCGTGACGATGCCCATGAACGGCTTGTCGGAAAAGGTGAGAGCGGAATGGATGATGTGCAGGTGGCGCTTGGGGACGGAGATCTCCATGGGCTCGCAGATGATCGACGAGGATGAATGGAGGCTCGGCGTCATGTAGGCGAGCTTGTGGAAATTGTTGAGGTCGGCGAGTGAGCCATAGCGCCGCTGGTTGTCGAGGTCGCGTACATAGGGCGCGCCGTACATCGGCACGAAGACGCAATTTTTGCCCCCCACCTTGACGGTGCGTTCCGGGTTGCGGGCGTTGAGGGTGAACTCCGGTGGCACCTTCGACACGAGGTCCATCAACAGGGCGCGGTCGATGCGCACCCGGTAGCCGGAGACATCGGCGCCGGCTGTCTTCCACAGAGCCGCTGCCTCGTCGTCGCGGAAGTCGATGCCGACCTCTTCAAGGATCTTGCACGAGGCATCGTGGATCAGCTCGATGGCTTCTGCCGGAACGATCTCGTAGACCGGGATGTTGCGCTGAAGCGTCGGGAAGGACGGCACCGCCCGGGCTCTCAGGTGACGGCGCGCGTCGCGCCCGCCGCCGCGCCGGCTGGTGGCCGAAACCTGTTTGGAAAGGGCATCAATGTCGACCATCACCGCCTCCCGCCGACAATTTGGCTAGCCATCGAGACTAGCTGCTTTTGCCCGGCGGCGAAGTGCGCAATTCCGACCGTTCGCCGCGATTGAGCGAAGCGGGCCGGCCCCCCTCACTTCGATGATCGATAACCGATGTGGCTGGTGAGGCGGATTTCGAGCTTGTCCCAGATGCGGCGCAGGATCTCCACCATGGCCAGATAGATCAGCGCCGCCCACAGGTAGACGTCGAAATTGAACGAACGGGCAAAGGCGAGGCGGGTGGCGCCCATCAGGTCGAAGACGGTGACGACGCTGGCTACCGCGGAGGCCTTGATCATCAAGATGATCTCGTTGCCGAAGGGTCTCAGCGCGATGATCATGGCCTGCGGCACGATGATCTTCCAGAAGGTGACGCCCTTCGACAGGCCCAGCGACTTGGCCGCCTCGCGCTGGCCCTGCGGCACCCCTTCGATGGCGCCACGCACGATCTCGGCCAGATAGGCCGACTCGTTCAGCGAGAAGGCCAGCACGCAGCAATAAAAGGCATCGCGGAAGAACCACCACATGTTGATGTGCTGGAACCACATGCGCAGGCTTTCCTGGCCGGCGCCGTAATAGATCAGGAACGTCTGGGCAAGCAGCGGGGTGCCGCGGAAGAAGTAGACATAGAAATAGGAAAGGCTGGAGGCCAGCTTGTTGTTCGACATGCGCCCGAGCGCGATGGGTATGGCCAGGACGCCGCCGATGGTCATGGAAAAGGCCACCAGGATGAGGGTCATGACCAGCCCTTCCGGGCTGCACCCCCAGTGAAACGGCGCACATTCGGTGCCCAGCAGCTTCGGCATGTATTTGAAGAAGAAGGCGGGATCGAAGTCGGAGGTCAGCTTCCACACCAGTTCGCAGCCGAGCACGATCCACAGGCCCATGATGACCCAGCCAGTGGTGCGCCCGGCGGTGAAGCCGGTGACGCGGCGCTTGGCGGGAGGGGCTTCGTGGGGCACCGTCATGAGCGACGCGCCTCGCCGCGCCTGACGCGGCGGTCGATGGCCGTGAGACCGGTCGAGGAGATCATCGACAGCACCAGATAGATGAGGCAGGTGACGCTGAAGAACAGCATGGGCAGCTTGGTGACGCCCACCGCGATGAAGGTCTTGCGCAACAGGTCGTCATAGGCGATGACCGAGACCAGCGATGTGTCCTTCAGGAGGATCAGCCATAAATTGGAGATGGTCGGCAGCGTGAGGCGGATGAGCTGCGGCAGGATGATCAGCCGAAACGTCTGGAAGGTCGAGAGGCCGAGCGCATGGCCGGCCTCGTACTGGCCATGCGAGATGGCCTTGAAGGCCCCGAGAAACGCCTCGCTGGAAAACGCCGAAAAGACGAAGCCCAGCGCCACCATGCCGGCCACGAAGCCGTTCACCTCCACGTGCGTCGAGGTGAAGAGGTTGGCGATTTTCTGAATGACGATCTGGCCGCCGTAATAGACCAGGAACAGCGTCAGAAGTTCCGGCAGGCCGCGAAAGATGGTGGTGTAGATGTTGCCGGCCAGGACCAGGCTCGGCTGCTTGGAATTCTTGGCGAGCGCCACGGCCAGCCCCAGCAGCAGGCCGAACGGCAGGGTCGCCAGCGCCAAGCGCACGGTGACCCAGGCACCGATCGCCAGTTCATCGCCCCAGCCGCCGGGACCGAACGACAACAGATGAAGAGCATTCCCCATTCAGCCCCCGCTGCAAGCCCGGCACCTGGCGGCACGGGGCTTTGGGCCCTGGCGGCCCGATGAGGTCGCCAGGGCGTTTAGGCGTGGATGCCCGCTCAGTAGATGGAGAACGGGAAATACTTGTCGTTGATCTTCTTGTAGGTGCCGTCGGCGAGGATCTCGGCCAGCGCCTTGTTGAACATCGCCTTGAGGTCGGTATCTTCCTTGCGCAGGGCGATGCCGGCGCCGGTGCCGAACCACTTGGGATCATTGACCGGCTTGCCGACCTGTTCGCAGCACTTGCCGTCAGCGGCCTTGGTCATCCAGTCCCACAACACGATGCTGTCCGCCAGCACCAGATCGAGGCGCCCGCTGGCCAGGTCGGCATTGGCCTCGTCCTGAGTGCCGTACAGCTTGATGTCGGAGCCCTTGTAGACGTCCTGGAGATAGTTGGCGTGGATGGTCGATGACTGGGCGCCGATGATCTTGCCCTTCAGCGCCTCCGGCGAGGTGTCGGTGATCTTGGCGCTCTTGGGCGCGATGAACCACGCCGGCGTGTTGTAGTACTTGTTGGTGAAGGCGACCTTCTTGGCGCGCTCGGCGGTGATCGACATCGAGGCGACGATGGCATCATACTTGCCGGCCAGAAGTGCCGGAATGATGCCATCCCAGTCCTGCGCCACGAAGGTGCACTTGACCTTCATGTGATCGCACAGCGCCTGGGCGATATCAATGTCGAAGCCCACCAGTTTGCCGCTCGAATCAACGGAGTTGAAGGGCGGATAGGCGCCCTCGGTGCCGATGCGCACCGTCGACCAGTCCTTGGCCACGGCCATACCCGAGGCAAAGGTAAGCGCGGCCGCAGCCGCAATAAGCGTCTTCAAGAATTTCATGAGAATCCTCCATCGAGACCCTCAGGTCTCGCGATAACCACTTTCCCCCCGGCGGCACAAGCAGCCTCGCGCCCACCGCACCCTGTCGGTAACCGACCCCCGACGATAAGCTGCTGCATCTTCCAGCGCAACCGCTTTGACGCATCCCTCGAAGACAGCGTTAGCGGGACTTTAATGACGGCTTCCGGCGGTTATACTGGCATGGACCGGTGACGGCATAGCAGGAAAGGCAAGGCCATGACGTTAAGGAAGCTAGTGGTGGTTTCGATGCTGGCGATCGCCGCGGCAATCACCCCCGCGGCGGCCGACAGCTCACGCTACGTGCTGCAACGCATCGATGGCGGGCTCATCCGCATGGATACGGCGACCGGCGCGCTGTCGCAGTGCAGCCCCGATAACGGGACCTGGAGCTGCCGCAGCCTCAGCGACAGCGGGCGCGATCTCAAAGACGAGATCGCCGCGCTGAAGGCGGAAAACAGCAAGCTGAAGGCCCGCGTGGCGGAACTCGAAAAGATCACTAGCGGGCATTTTAACCTGCCGTCGGATACCGATCTCAACCGCCTGATGGGGATGTTCGAGACCATGGTGCGGCGGTTCATGGAGTTCGCCCGCAGCCTGGATGGCGGCAATCGCCAGGATATCTGACACCGCAGGCTCGGGATGCACGCAACGAAAAGGCCCGCTCGCTCCTTTGGGGAACGAACGGGCCAGGCGCGCGCAAGCTCGGGACGGCGACAGGAGCCGCGCGGGCCGTCTCTGGCGGGGACCTCGATGTCAGGCAGGAATAAACGGAGTTGCCGCCCTATGCCCACCCGATGCGAAAAACCAGACCACCCACTGAGCGCAAGACTGCCGCTCGACCTCGGCGGTAGCGCGGCGGAACCGTGACAAAAATTAGATTGTCGCGCATTGTTGGCGCGCAGAGCCTGGCGGGTATCGAAAAGCCCCGCTCCGCCGCGTTCTGACGCCAACAAGGGAAGGGCCGGGCCATGACATGGACGACGTTCAATCTCGATATCGCCGACAACATCGCCACCCTGCGCCTCAATCGCCCCGATGAACTCAACACTTTCGTGCCGGCGCTGTGGCGGGAATTGCCTCAAGCCGTCGCAGCCATAGACCGCGACGCGGTGGCCCGGGTCATCGTCATTTCATCGAGCGGCCGGCATTTCACCGCCGGCATGGATCTGGCGGCGCTGGCGGGCCTCGAGCCTGAAGGTGACGGCGATGCGGTGCGCGAGCGCGCCCGGATCATGCGCCTGGTGGCGGACTTGCAGGAAACCTTCAACGTGCTGGAACGGGCGCGCATGCCGGTGATCGCCGCCGTGCAGGGGGGCTGCATCGGCGCCGGGGTGGACATGGTGACGGCGTGCGACCTGCGCTATGCCACCTCGGATGCGTTCTTTTGCGTGCAGGAAATCAATCTGGCGCTCACCGCCGATGTCGGCACCTTCCCGCGCATCCTGCGCCACATGCCGGACGGGTTGGCGCGCGAACTGGCGTTCACCGGGGGCCGCCTCGATGCCGCCCGGGCCGAACGCATCGGGCTGGTCAACGCCGTATACGGCGATGCCGATGAGATGATGGCGGCGGTCATGGCGACGGCAAGAACCATCGCCGCCAAGTCACCGCTGGCGGTGTGGGGCTCGAAGGAGATGCTCAACTATGCCCGCGACCACTCCACCGCCGATACGCTGCGGCACGTGGCGGTTTGGCAGGCCGGCATGCTGCATCAAGGCGAAATCGCCCGCGCCGCCGAGGCGCAGGCCAAAAAGGCCACGCCCGGCTATGCCGATCTGATGGCCGACCGCAGCTTGTAGCGGCCAAACGACAAGGACCGCCGGATGCTTGCGCAAATCCGGCGGCCCTTCGAGGCGTATTTGCAGGGGGTTGTTGGTTTAGCGGTGCTTGCAGGTCTTCACCTGGCCGAGGGATACAGCATCGCGCTCGGTGAGATAAAGGCCGAAACCACGGACCAGACCGTCGGCAAAATCGCGCATGGCATTGACGAAAAGCATTGTCTTTCTCCCGATCGATGGGGCAGCTTGAAACCCGCCGGCCCTCGCATTGGGCTGAAAGGTACCGGCACTGGTCTTTTTGCTGCGGTGCAACATGATCGCTATATGCATTGCACCATCGCCGAATGCAAGCGTAATTCCCGCACTCCAGTCATGCGATCATCGCATGGCTGGAAGGGGGCTTGGCGAACCGGGACCGGCGGTCTAACCTTTGCTTGTCAAGGCTGGAGTCGACAGGCGGACAAGCAGCGCCAGCCGGGGGTGTGGGAATGGGCTCGATGCCGGGTCACCGATTTGTGGTTGCCGACGATCACCCCCTGTTCAGGGGGGCGTTGAAACAGACCCTGGAACGCATTTTCGACCACCTGAGCATCGCCGAGGCCGGCACTTTCGGTGACGTGGTGGCGACCATCGAACGCGATCAGGGCATCGATCTGGTGCTGCTCGACCTCAAGATGCCGGGCACTCAGGGGTTTTCGGGCCTGGTCTACCTCAGGGCGCAGTTTCCGCAGATACCGGTGGTGGTGGTCTCAGCCAGCGACGAGCCGCAGGTGATCCGCCGGGCGATCGAACTGGGGGCGTCGGGGTTCGTGCCGAAATCGGCCGATGCCAACCAGATGGGCGTGGCGCTGCGGACGGTGCTGGACGGCGATGTGTGGGTGCCCGGCGGTCTCGACCTCGACAGCCGCGGCGACAGCGAGATCGACGAGCTGGTGCAGCGCCTCGCCAGCCTGACGCCGCAGCAGGTGCGGGTCTTGATGATGCTGCGCGAGGGCCTGCTCAACAAGCAGATCGCCTACCAGCTGTCGGTGTCGGAGGCGACCGTCAAGGCACACGTGTCGGCCGTCCTGCAAAAGCTGCATGTGGACAGCCGCACCCAGGCGGTGATTGCCGCCAGTCGCATCGACGGCGAGCAGCTGCTGGCCGGCTGAAAGCCCCCGATCAGCCGGTCCTAGAGCATGATCCGAAAAGTGTAAGCACTTTATCGGGTATAATCATGCTCTATCTTATTGAAATCGATCAGGTTCATGGCTTTGGATCAAATCGATCCAAAGTCATCCTGATCTGGCCATGAGGTGGCGCAGCAGTTCATTGGAGACCATGCCGTTCACCTGCAGACCGTTCTTCACCTGGAACAGCCTGACAGCGTTGGCGGTGCGCGATCCCATGACACCGTCGGAGCTGCCGATATCGAAGCCGAGCTTGGCGAGCAGCTCCTGCGCGCGGGCAATGAGCGCGGCCCCCGTCAGGTCCGGCGACGGCGGCAGCGTCGGGGCGGGCTTGGCGATCTCGACGCCCCAGGCGGCGTTGTCGACAGCGACGAAATTCGCCAGGCGATCGAGCTTCTTGGGCTTCCAGGCCAGCACCTCGGCATCGAGCCTGGTCAGGTCCGCCGAGGCGAGGTAGTTGCGCAGGGTCTTGGCGCGCGCGGCGGCGACCTCGTCGCCCTGCAAGGCTGCCAGCGAGTAGAGCTTGAAGGCTGTCGCGCGGTCGGCGGCGAGCCCGAGTCCGCGCTCGTTCATGACGGCGAGGTTGAATTCGCTGTCCTTGAGGCCGTAGGCGGCAGCGGCGGCAAACCAGTGGGCGGCGGCGGGAAAGTCAGTCTTGCCGTTGGTGCTGTTGGACAGCAGGACAGCGAGATTGTGCATGGC
The DNA here is from genome assembly GCA_964568825.1 of uncultured Rhizobiaceae bacterium. Classification (GTDB taxonomy): domain Bacteria; phylum Pseudomonadota; class Alphaproteobacteria; order Rhizobiales; family Aestuariivirgaceae; genus CAVVDT01. The sequence continues at coordinate 7,036 of CAZMSA010000085.1, forward strand.
CTTGACGTTGCCGGCGGTGGCCGCACGCTCGTACCACATGCGCGCCGCCATTAGGTCCTGAGGCACGCCGTGGCCGCGCTCGAACAGCGTGGCGAGGCGGTACTGGGCGGTGGCGAGACCCTGGGCGGCGGCCTTTTCGTACCAGATGGCCGCCAGCTTTGCATCGACGGCGACGCCCTTGCCCTCCATATAGCGGCTGGCTATGACGAACTGGGCATTGGGATTACCGGCCAGCGCGGCTGAACGCAGGGCCTCGGTGCCGATGGCTTGCGGCAGGCCGGTGGCGTCCAGCGGCTTGGTGGTGGCCTGGTCCTTGGCGAGCTCGCTGAGGCTGGTGCCGAGATCGGTAGCCGGCGGGGTGATCGATGCCGTGGTCATGGTGTCGACTTTCACCGGCTGATCGAGCGCATCAGCGGGCACCATGGCTCTACGGTCGGCGGCGGGCTTTTGCTGGCTGGTCGCAAGGCTGGTGGCGACCGGTGCATCGCTGGTTGTGGCAACCGCGGTGCGGGCGACCAGCGGCGCAATTGCCGAGGGCGAAGGCGGCGGCGTTACCACGCCGACCTTCTGCGGTGCCGGGGCTTTGGGCACGACGACGTGCTTGGCATTGACGCTGTAGAAGGCGGCGGCGGCCAGAAGAACCGCGCCCACCAGGATGAGGCGCTTGCGACGGGCGGCGGTCTCATCGGCGGTGGCGGGCGGCGTCTCGGCGCTTGCCACAGCTTCGTCGGCCTTGGCCTTGCGCTTCAGGAAGGCCATCGACAGGCGCGACCTGGCCGGCGGCGGGGCGGCATCGGAGGGATCGTCGGCGGCGGACGGCTTGTTGCCGGAGGGCTGCATGTCGGCCTTGTGCTTGCCGCCCTTGTGCTTGCCGGCCTTTTCCTTGGCGGCCTTCTTGCGCGAGAACAGGCTGAAGCCGGCGACGCTCGAAATGCCGGAGCGCGGGGTGGCCGACTGGGCGGCACGGCGGGCCGCGGCAATGAAGTCCTCGTGCGCCGGGGGCGCCGCGTCGTCGGTCTCATCCACCGTCAGCAGGATATCGTCGTCGATCTGGGGCGCCATCAAGGACGGCTCGACACGCGGGTCGACAGCGGCATCTTGTTCATCGTCAGACGTCGCCATGACGGGCGGCAGGCCTGACGTTAGGGTATCCTCGTCGGCCGATGCGTGATCGGCATCGCCGCGCGTTTCGCCTTCGAGGTCGGGCAGCATCGATTGCCACGACGTGGCCTCGGCATCGCCATCGTCCGGCTCGACGATATCGGCCAGCGTGTCTTCGCCGGCAGGTTGGGGCTGGGAGCGCTGGTCGGCGGCATCTCTGGCCACCGAGGCGGCGGCGCCGGAGTGCCAGGATTCGAGCTCGCCGAGCTTGGTGATGATCTGCTCGAGGGTCTCGTGGACGGCCTCCAGGGTTTCGTGATTGCGTTGATCGGCCGTCTCGGCGCTGGCCTTGACGGCGCTGAGGCCCTGCTGCAACGCCTCGATGGCGGACGCGGTCTCGGGGTTGGCGGCGGCGGGTGAACCGCCGCGGGCCACCATTTCGTCGGCGACCCGGCGGGCGGTGGCTTCGGCAATCTCCTCGGTGGAAGACTTGTTCTGCTCCACGGCCGCGAACAACTGGGCGATCGACTTCTCGATGGCTTCGAGGTGGCCGAGCTGGCGTTCGGTGGCGCTGAGGCGCTCGTCGACGGCGGCGATGTGCTGTTTGAGGCTGGCCATTTCCGAGCCGCCGCCGGATGCGGGCTCGGCCATGGCGCGCATCGCGCCGTCGAGCTCATCGATGCGCTGCGTCAGGGCGCTTAGGTGATTGTCCATTTCGCCGCCGCCGGAGCGGGCGTTCAGTTCGTTCGACAGCGCCTCGATGCGCTGTTCGAATTCGGCGAACGGCGCCATGTCGGGGGCGTGCGCGATGCTGCCGGACACCGCTTCGAGAGCGCTCTTGAGCGAGCGCACCTCGGTTTCGGAAGCCGCTTCGGCCTTGACCGCATCGAGCCGGCGGCCCAGGCCTTCGACATCGGCCCTGAGGCGGCCCACCTCGACGCCATCGTCGCCGTGCGCCGCCTTGGCGGTCATCTCGGCGATCATCGTCTTGAGGCGCTGTTCGGCTTCGCGCACCTGGCGTTCGGCCGCCGTCTCGGCCCTGGCGACCAGTGTATCGGCGCTGTGGGAGGCGGTGCTCACCTGCTCGCTGAGCCGCGAGAACTTTTCATCCACAAGCGCCCTGACGGCTTTGACGCCGCGCTCCTCCTGGCTTTCCATGCGTTCGGCAAGGCTCGCCAGCTGGCGCTCCAGGCGGTCGAGTGCTGCTGTCTGGTCGGGGCCCGGGCGGGTGGTCTCGGCGGCCTTCTGGGTGGCGGCGATGCGTTCCTGGAGGCTTTTCAGGGTATCGCGGGTGCGCTTTTCGGAGACCTCGATGTGGTCGACGACATTGCGCAGCGCCGTTTCCAGCGACGAAAAGCCCGGCACGTCCTCGGGCCGCTCGAAGCTCTTCACCTCCGGCAGCCGGGAGACCTGATGGGCCAGCTTGCCCAGTTCCTCGCCCATGCGGTCGATGGCCTGGGAGGTGTGCTGCTCGGTGGAATCGATGCGCGTCAGGAGTTGGTCGACGCGTTCATCGACGACCGGCCCGCGCGGTTCTTCGAGTCGGCCCGCAAGCTGGTCGAGGCGCTCGGAAACCTTGTCGATGGCATCGGTGAACTGGATTTCGTTGTTGTCGAGGCGGCGCATCACCGACTTGAGCGCCGGATCGGCCTCGGGGTCCTGGATGGAGCGCGACAGGTAGCGGCCGGTGGCGGTATCCTGGTCACGCACATTGAGCGACGACAGTTGCTCGGCCAGGGCATCGAGGCGCACTTTGAGATCGTCGGCATCGCCCATCCCGTGGCGGGAGGCTGGCGCCGGATGGCGGCGCCCGTAACGGCGATCGAGATCGTCGTTGCCGTCGGCGCGTTCGAGGATCATGGAATTGAGCCATTCCCCCAGTGTCATGCCGGAGCGTCGCGCCGCGTACTTCGCTGCCTCGCGGGCTTCAGCTTCGATTCCCTTTACGCTCCACGGAATGCCCGGCTTCATTTCGGCTCTCTTCTGTTGATCGTCGCCGCCTCCGGCTCGTCCTCGAACCCCCCGACTCAGCCGGTGGACGAACCTTAACCTCGGTTCAAAGGTTAACGGCTTTGGTAAATATTCAGTTAAGCGCAGCCAAATCCGTCCGCCTTCGCACCAATGCGCCAAGTGAGAGATTAAGTCGCACCCGGGCTTATGCGTGTTGACCTCATGGTCAGTAAGGAGATTATGAGGCTGCCGCCTGACGGGCGGTAAGCCATTGAGGACTCATGATGACAGCAAACGTCAAGAAGGGATTGGGTCGCGACAAGACCTTCTCCATCACTGAGTTGTGCCGGGAGTTCAACGTAACTCCACGCACCTTGCGTTTCTATGAGCAGAAAGGTCTTCTCGCACCGGCACGGCGCGGCTGGACCCGAATCTTCAACTACCGTGATCGTGCCCGCCTGCAGCTCATCTTGCGCGGCAAGCGGGTTGGCTTCGCGCTGGAAGAGATCAAGGAGATGCTCGATCTCTACAATCTGCGCGACGGCCAGCTTACCCAGCTCAAGGTCGCATCGGCCAAGATGCGCGAGCGACTGGATGCCCTGCGCCACCAGCGTGTCGAGGTCGAAGAGGCGATCGCCGATCTGGAACGTACCTGCGACATTGTCGATGGCATGCTCAAGGAACGTCTCGCCGGCGCCGCCTGAAACGCGTCTGGAACACACCTTCTCACTTACCAACCGGCCTGGAAGCGTCTAATCTTGCGGCACGCCAGCCTTGGCGTGAAGCTGTGCGTTGCGCCTTGCAGGAGATTTGCCCCATGTCGGTTCTTGGACTGGCCCGTCCGCGCTGGATGGACGATGAACTGGAAATGGTCGCCGATACGGCCCGTCGGTTCTTCACCGAGGAATGCGTGCCCCACTACGAACGCTTCGAGGCCGAGGGCAAGTTCGACCGCGAGGTATGGGAAAAGGCCGGGGCTGCCGGCCTGCTGGGCGCCGAAGTGCCCGAAAGCTATGGCGGCATCGGCGGCACCTTCGCGCATGACGCGGTCATCACCCTTGAGGCCAACCGGGCCGGCGTCGACGGCTGGGGCGGGCCGCTGCACAACGCCATCGTCATCCCCTACATCATCCATTACGGCTCCGAGGAGCAAAAGCAGCGCTGGCTCCCCAAGCTGGTATCGGGCGAATATATCGGCGCCATCGCCATGACCGAACCGGGGGCGGGGTCCGACCTGCAAGGGGTGAGGACATCGGCCCGGCGCGACGGCAACCACTACCGCATCAACGGTTCCAAGACCTTCATCACCAACGGCCAGCTCGCCAACTTCATCGTCGTGGTCACCAAGACCGACCCCAAGGCCGGCGCCAAGGGGACCTCGCTGTTTGCGGTTGAGACCGACGAGGTGGAAGGCTTCAGGCGCGGCCGCAACCTGTCCAAGATCGGCCTCAAGTCCAACGACACCTCGGAACTGTTCTTCGACGATGTCCAGGTGCCGGCTTCGGCGCTCATCGGCGCGGAAGAGAACCAGGGGTTTGTGCAGCTCATGCAGCAACTGCCGCAGGAGCGCCTGCTGATCGCCGTCTATGCCGCCTCGCGGGCCGAGCGGGCGCTGGAGGTGACCATCGATTACGTCAAGCAGCGCAAGGCCTTCGGCAAGGCGATCATCGAGTTCCAGAACACCCAGTTCGAGCTGGCCGAATGCAAGACCGAAGCGGCCGTCGGGCGGGTGTTCGTCGATCACTGCATCGAGCAGCACCTGAAGGGCGACCTCGACATGGCGACGGCGTCGATGGCCAAATACTGGCTGACCGATCTGCAGTGCAAGATCATCGACCGCTGCCTGCAGCTGCATGGCGGCTACGGCTTCATGAACGAATTCCCCATCGCCCGCATGTACCGCGACGCGCGGGTGGAACGCATCTACGGCGGCACCAACGAGATCATGAAGGTGCTGATCGCGCGGACGCTGTAATTCCGCACCCCGCCGCAAGGAGATCCCCCCATGCCAGACTGCTTCATCTACGATCACGTGCGCACCCCGCGCGGGCGCGGCAAGCCGGACGGGGCGCTGCATTCGGTGACGGCGCTGGAACTGGCCTCACAGGCGCTTGGCGCGCTCAGGGACCGCAACAACCTCGACACCGCCGGCATCGACGATGCGGTACTGGGCTGCGTCGATCCGGTCGGCGAGGCGGGCGGCGACATCGCCCGCGCCGCAGCCCTCAATGCCGGGTTCAACCAGAAGGTGCCGGGCATCCAGATCAACCGCTTTTGTGCCTCTGGCCTCGATGCCGTCAACTTCGCGGCCGGCGAGGTGATGTCGGGCCAGCACGACATGGCGATCGGCGGCGGCGTTGAGTCGATGTCACGCATCGGCATCGGCGCCTCGGGCGGGGCGTGGCCGTCGGACCCGTCGCTGGCGCTCAAGAGCTATTACCTGCCGCAGGGCGTCTCGGCCGATCTCATCGCCACGAAGTACGGGTTTTCCCGCGACCAGGTGGACGCCTACGCGGTACAGAGCCAGAAGCGGGCGGCGGCCTCGTGGGCGGCCGGCAACTTTTCCAAGTCAGTGATCAAGGTGAGGGACGTCAACGGCCTCACCATCCTCGATACCGACGAGCACATGCGCCCCGACACCTCCATGCAGTCGCTGGCGGCGCTCAAGCCCTCGTTCATCGCGCTCGGTGATCAATACGGCTTCGATGCGGTGGCCATCCAACGCTATCCCGAACTGGAGTCCATCACCCACGTGCATCACGCTGGCAATTCCTCCGGCATCGTCGACGGGGCGGCGGGCGTGCTTCTGGGCTCGAAGGCCGCCGGCAGGAAAGCGCACTTGAAGCCGCGCGCCCGCATCCGCGCCTTCGCCAACATCGGTTCGGAACCGGCGATCATGCTGACCGGGCCGGGCGATGTCAGCCGCAAGGTCCTGAAGCGGGCGAAGATGGCGGTTGGCGACATCGACCTTTTCGAGATCAATGAAGCCTTCGCCTCGGTGGTGCTGCGCTTCATGCAAGATCTCGACCTCGATCCGGAAAAGGTCAACGTGGCGGGCGGCGCCATCGCCATGGGCCACCCGCTGGGGGCGACCGGCGCCATGATCCTCGGCACGGTCCTGGATGAACTGGAGCGCCGCGACCTCTCCACCGCCCTCATCACCTTGTGCATCGGCGCCGGCATGGGCACCGCCACCATCATCGAGAGAGTGTAATCGCCATGCAGCCCCTCACCCATTTCCGCTTCGACATCGGCGCCGACGGCATCGCCGTTGCCACCTGGGACATGGCCGGCCGCTCGATGAACGTCATCGACCCAGCCGTCATGGACGACCTCGATGCCATCGTCACCGAAGCCTCGTCCAACGACGCCATCCGCGGCGTCGTCATCACCTCGGGCAAGTCGGCGTTCTGCGCCGGGGCGGACCTTGCCATGCTTGAGGCCGCGACGAAGCGCTATCGCGCGCGCCGCGCCGCAGCCGGAGACGAGGTGGCGACGGCCGAACTGATGGACGCCATGACCCGCCTGCCGCGCATCCTGCGGCGTCTTGAGACCTCAGGTACCCCGTTCGCGGCAGCACTTCCCGGCACCGCCCTGGGCGGTGGATTCGAGATCGCGCTCGCCTGCCATTACCGCGTCGCCGCGGATGGCGCGGAGACAAAGCTGGGCTTGCCGGAATCGCGCGTCGGCCTGCTGCCGGGGGCCGGCGGCACCCAGCGCCTGCCGCGCCTCATCGGCGCCGAGGAAGCCGTCAAGCGCATGCTCGACGGCAAGCACATGGGGGCAGCCGAAGCCCTGAAGCTCGGCGCCATCCATGCCGTATGCCCGGCGAACGAGATCGTGGACAACGCCCGGGGCTGGATCGCCGGCGGCGGCAAGGCGGAGCAGCCCTGGGATGCAAAGGGCTTTCGCCAGCCGGGCGGGGCTCCCTTCTCGCCGCAGGGCATGATGCTGTGGCCGGTCGCCAACGCGCTTTACCGCAAGCAGACTTTTGACAACTACGACGCCCAGCGCGCCATCCTGAAGTGCGTCTACGAGGGCCTGTCGGTGAAGAGCATCGATGCCGGGCTTGCCATCGAGGCGCGCTATTTCACCTCGCTGGTGCGCGGTCCGCAGGCGGCCAACATGATCCGCTCGCTGTTTTTATCCATGCAGGACCTCGCCAAGGGCGCCCGCCGCCCGGCCGGACAGCCTCCGGCGCCGGTGAAAAAGCTCGGCGTCCTCGGCGCCGGCTTCATGGGCGCCGGCATCGCCCACGTGGCGGCCAGAGCCGGCATCGAGGTGGTGCTGGTCGACCGCGATCAGGCCAGCGCCGACAAGGGCAAGGCGCATTCGGCCGGGCTGATGGACCGTGACATCGCCAAGGGCCGAGCCAGCGAGGCCGACAAGCAAGCCATCCTCGCCCGCATCACCCCCAGCGCCGACGTGGCCGATTTCGCCGGCGCCGATCTGGTCATCGAGGCGGTGTTCGAGAACCGCGCGCTGAAGGGCGAGCTGTTGCCGAAGGCCGAAGCGCAATTGGGCAAGGGCGCCATCCTTTCATCCAATACCTCGACGCTGCCGATCAGCGGGCTGGCGCAAGCCGTGAAGCGGCCGAAGGATTTCATCGGCATCCATTTCTTTTCGCCCGTCCACAAGATGCAGCTGGTCGAGATCATCCTCGGCAAGAAGACCGGCGATCAAGCCCTGGCGAAGGCGCTCGACTTCGTGCGCCAGATCAGGAAGACGCCCATCGTGGTCAACGACAGCCGTGGCTTTTATACCTCGCGCGTCGTTTCCACCTACATCGCCGAGGGCCATCACATGCTGATGGAAGGCGTGCCGGCGGCGCTGATCGAGAACGCCGGCAAGATGGCCGGCATGCCGGTCGGCCCGTTGTCGCTCAACGATGAAGTGGCGCTCGATCTTTCCTGGAAGATCATGCAGGCAACAAAGGCCGATCTTGGCGACAAATACGTGGGCGGGCCCATGGACGATGTGCTGGAGGAAATGGTCGCCAGGCGCGGACGCCTCGGCCGCAAGAACGCCAAGGGCTTTTACGACTATCCCGAGGGGGCGAAAAAGCACCTGTGGCCGGGCCTTGCCGATGTCTGCCCGCCCAGGCCCGCCGATCAGTTCGACGTAAAGGAAGTCAAGGAACGGCTGCTCGTCATGCAGGCGCTGGAGACCGCGCGGTGCTTTGAAGAGCACGTCCTCACCGACGTGCGCGAGGCCGATGTGGGGGCGATCCTCGGCTTCGGTTTCGCGCCCTACACCGGCGGCCCGCTCTCCTACATCGACACCATGGGCGCGGCGGCCTTCACCGCCAGGTGCAAGGCCTTGCGCAAGAAATACGGCGATCGCTACAAGCCCTCGAAGCTGGTGGCCGCCATGGCAAAGTCGGGCGACAGCTTCTATCGACGGTTTGCGCCGGCCGGGGCAGCGAGGGCGGCATAGAACGACAGTTCGTTGATTCAACGATTCAGGAAATATCGAGTCCCGTGACGCACTGCACCGCAGTGCCATCGTCGGGCTTGACCCCGGGGTCCATGCCGCCCGCCTCGCCCCTGCCGTAACCCCGGCGGGATGGATGCCGTCACCAAGCCCCGGCATGACGATGATGAGTGGGTTGGCGACCCCGCGCCCCCAAAGTGTCATCGTCGGGCGTGACCCGACGACCCAAGGGCCGCACGGCATGGCCCCGCAATCGCTGTCACCCAGGGGCCGCACGGCATGGCCCCTCAGTCACAGCCACCCACCCCACAACCGTCACCCCGGGGCTTGACCACGGGGTCCATGCTGCTA
>CAZMSA010000086.1:0-15864 GCA_964568825.1 uncultured Rhizobiaceae bacterium
TGGCGGAGAGAGAGGGATTCGAACCCTCGATACGGTTACCCGCATACACGCTTTCCAAGCGTGCGCCTTCAGCCACTCGGCCACCTCTCCGGCACCCTTGACGGGTGCCGCGCACTATACTGAAGCGCCGGGCCTGATCAAGGCTCGATCACGTTTGCGGCAGACCCTTGACGAAATATATCCGAACGTCACACATGAAGACTATCGGAGGTTGCCAAGATGTCATTATTCATGCGCAAGTCGATCGCCATGCCCGACCAGGCCACGGCGCTGCCGGGCCGCTCGCACCCCATTGCCACTGCCCGCACCCATTTCGTCTCCGGCCGGCCGCTCGCCGGACCCTACCCGGAGGTGAGCGAGGCAGCGTATTTCGCGCTCGGCTGCTATTGGGGGGCCGAACGGATCTTCTGGTGGGTGCCGGGCGTCTGGGTCACCGCGGTCGGCAATATCGGCGGCTTCACACCCAATCCCACCTATGAGGAGGTGTGCAGCGGCCGCACCGGCCATGCCGAAACGGTCAAGGTGGTGTTCGAGCCTGAAAAGGTCGCCTACGAGGCGCTGCTGAAGGTGTTCTGGGAGGCCCACGACCCGACCCAGGGCATGCGCCAGGGCAACGACGTCGGCTCCCAATACCGCTCAGGGATCTACTGGACGAGCCCCGCCCAGCGCGATGCCGCCGAAGCGTCCCGCGTGGCCTATCAGGCAGCGCTCAAGCGGGCTGGCCGCGGCACCATCACCACCGAAATCTCTGAAGCCAAGCCGTTCTATTATGCCGAGGATTACCACCAGCAGTACCTCGCCAAGAGTCCGCACGGCTATTGCGGGCTGGGAGGCACGGGGGTCGCCTGCGCAATCGGCACCGGGGTTGCCGCCGGCTAGAGCATGATGCCGAAAAGTGGAAACCACTTTGCGGATAACATCATGCTCAAGATATTGGAATCGATCAGCTTTTATGCGATTGGGTGATTCCACCCAATCGCATGCTGATCTAGGGCCGGGCAGTCCCTGTCTACTTCTTCTTTGCCAGCAGGTCGCGGATTTCCTCCAGCAGCACTTCCGACCTGGGCGGGGCGGCGGGAGCCTCAGGTGCGGCCTCTTCCTTGCGCCGCATGGAATTGATGCCCTTCACCACCAGGAACAGGAAAAAGGCGATGAGCAGAAAGTTCACCGTCGCCGTCAGGAAGCTGCCATAGGCCAGCACAGCACCTTGTTCCTTGGCCTTGTCCAGCGTGTCGGCGTTGACGGCGGAACTGAGGCCGATGAAGTAGTTGGTGAAGTCCAGGCCGCCGAACAGCGCACCGATGATCGGCATCAAGATGTCGGAAACCGCCGACTTGACGATGGACCCGAAGGCCGCGCCGATGATCACGCCGACGGCGAGATCGAGGACGCTGCCCTTCATGGCAAATTCCTTGAATTCCTTGAGCATGAACTTTCCGCTGCGTTTTCGATCACTGCAGAATCCATAATTGGATTCCTGCCCTAAGGAAAGATCCACTTTCGACACCTCGACACCAGCAGCCAAAAGCGTTCAACCCTGACGCCGGATCTGCTAGAGCAGCATGCAATTGGGTGGAATCACCCAATTGCATAAAAGCTGATCGATTCCAATATGTTGAGCATGATGTTATCCGAAAAGTGGTTTCCACTTTTCGGCATCATGCTCTAGAGTGGGTGCGACTTGAGAGCAAGGACCGCAACCCATGCTGACGCCGCTGACCGTCATCGGCATCGCCTTGAGCTACGTGGGCGTGCTGTTCGCCATCGCCAGTTATGGCGACCGGCGGGCACGGCGGCGGGCGGCGGGCCAGCCGCGGCCGTTGATCTATGCGCTGTCGCTGGCCATCTATTGCACCTCGTGGACCTATTTCGGATCGGTGGGCCTAGCCTCGCGCTCAGGCTACGATTTCCTGCCCATCTATGTCGGCCCGATCCTGATGCTGACGCTTGGATGGCCGATGCTGCAGACTATCGTACGCATCTCCAAGCAGCAGAACATCACCTCGATTGCCGACTTCATTGCCTCGCGCTACGGTAAGAACCAGTTGCTCGGCTCGGTGGTAGCGCTCTTCGCGGTGATCGGCGTGGTGCCCTATATCTCGCTGCAGTTGAAGGCCGTGTCGACGGCTCTCACCACCATGCTGCCACTGACCTCGTCCAACTGGGTGGTGGTGGAACTGGGCGCCTCGCAGGACCTGGCGCTCATGGTGACGGTGGCCATGGCGTGCTTTGCCGCCCTGTTCGGCACCCGCCACATCGACACCACCGAGCATCAGGACGGGCTCATCCTCGCCATCGCGGTCGAATCGATCGTCAAGCTTGCCGCCTTTCTCATCGTTGGCGGCTTCGTCACCTTCGCGATGATGGGCGGGCTCGGCAACCTGTTCGACCGGGTGGCGTCGCGGCCCGATGTCATGGCCCTGTTCACCGGCGGCTTCGAGGGCACGCGGTGGACCACCATGACCTTGTTGTCGATGTGCGCCATCGTGCTGCTGCCGCGCCAGTTCCATGTGACGGTGGTCGAGAATTCCAGCCTCGGCGACGTCAAGCGGGCGGCCTGGATGCTGCCGCTTTATCTCGTCGCCATCAACCTGTTCGTGGTGCCAGTGGCCATGGCGGGGGTGCTGATCCTCGGCGGCAGCGGCGTCGATGCCGATACCTATGTGCTGGCGCTGCCGGTGCACGCGGGCTCGCACATCATCTCGTTCATCGCTTTCATCGGCGGGCTGTCGGCGGCCACTGCCATGGTGATCGTGGAAACCATCGCGCTGGCCATCATGGTGTGCAACAACATCGTGGTACCGGTCCTGGTCCACCGGGCCGGGCGCAGCGAACACCTTTACGGCGACATGGGGCCGACGCTGCTTCTCATCCGGCGCGGCGCCATCGCCCTGGTGCTGGTGCTCTCCTATAGCTATTACCGGATGATCGGCTCGAGCGCTGCCCTGGCCCAGACGGGCCTGCTGTCGTTCGCTGCGGTGGCGCAGTTCGCGCCGGCCTTCTTCGGCGGCCTTGTCTGGCGCAATGGCACCGCACGCGGAGCGCTGGCCGGTCTGATGGCCGGCATCGCCATGTGGGTCTACACCATGCTGCTGCCGAACTTCGCCGATGCCGGCTGGTTCACCGCCCAGTTCGTCACCCACGGGCCTTTCGGCATCGGTTGGCTGAAACCCCACATGCTGTTCGGCCTCGCCCTTGATCCACTCACGCATGGCGTGGTGTGGAGCATTGGTGCCAACATACTTGCTTATGTAGGCGTCTCGCTCATGGCCGAGCCGACGCCGATCGAACGCTTGCAGGCCAGTGCCTTTGCGCCCAGCGAGCTTCCCCAGGCGCTGCCCAATTTCCGCCTGTGGCGCACCGCGGTGACCGTCGGTCAGATCGAGGCGACGGTGGTGCGCTATCTGGGACCTGAACGCACGCAGCGCTCACTCGATGAATATGCCGCCCAGCGCGGCGGCCCGCTGGAACGCGATGCCGAGGCCGACATTCGATTCTTGCGCTTTGCCGAGCACCTTCTGGCCAGCGCCATCGGCCCGGCATCGGCGCGCCTTGTGCTGTCGTTGTTGCTCGAACGGCATTCGGCGCGCGGGCGCGGCGCGCTGAAACTCCTCGATGACGCCTCGCAGGCCATCCAGCACAACCGCGACCTGTTGCAGTCGGCCATCGACCATGTGCGCCAGGGGATCGCGGTATTCGACAAGAACCTCGACCTGATCTGCTGGAACCGGCAGTTCCGCCACCTTCTGCACCTGAGCGACGATTTCGGCCGGGTCGGCGTGCCGCTGGGCGAACTGGTCACCGCGCTGGCGGCCAATGCCGGCGTCCCACCCGAGGAGATCGACGAGGCCGTGGCCTGGCGTATCCGCAAGCTGGTGAGCGACTGCGAGCCCTACGAGGAGCGCCTCGCCCACAACGGCTCGGTGCTGGATGTCAGGTCCAGCCGCCTGCCGGACGGCGGCGTGGTGATCACCTTCGCCGACATTACCGACAAGGTGGAAGCGGCCGGTGTCCTGCAAAGAGTGAACGAATCGCTGGAGCGCCGGGTGCTGGAGCGCACCGCCGAACTCACCCGCCTCAACGACGAATTGCAGAGCGCCAAGGCCGCCGCCGAGGCCGCCAACCTCGGCAAGACGCGGTTCATCGCCGCGGCCAGCCACGACATCCTGCAGCCGCTCAACGCGGCACGGCTGTTCACCTCCAGTCTTGTCGAGCGCCAGGGTGGCGGTCACGACGGCGACATCGTGCGCAACGTCGATGCCTCGCTGGAGGCGGTCGAGGACATCCTGTCGGCGCTGCTCGACATCTCGCGCCTCGATGCCGGCGCCATCAAGCCGGAGTTCTCGGTGTTTCGCATCGATACCCTGATCGAGGCGCTGGTCAACGAGTTTTCACCCGTCGCCGAGGCCAAGGGCATTACGCTCAAGGTGGTCAGGTCGAGTCAAAGCGTGCGCTCCGACCGGCGCATGTTGCGCCGGGTACTGCAGAACTTCCTCTCCAACGCCATCAAGTACACCCGCCAGGGCCGGGTGCTCATTGGTTGCCACCGGATCGGTCACCAGTTGCGCATCGAGGTGCACGATACCGGACCCGGGATCCCCGACAACCAGCGCGAGCGGGTGTTCATGGAGTTCCAGCGGCTGGAGCAAACCAGCCGCGAGTCTCCCGGCCTCGGCCTCGGGCTGTCGATCGTGCAGCGCATGGCGCACATGCTCGACCACCCCGTCGATCTCGCCTCCAGGCCGGGTCGCGGCACCCGCATGTCCATCGCCGTGCCAATCGCCGCGGCGGCGGCAATGGAGCCGGCGCGACGGGCGCGGGCACCGCTTTCCGGTGGTGGCGCGGTGCGCGGCGCGGTGGCACTGGTGATCGACAACGAGCCGCAGATCATCGCCGGCATGCGCACCCTGCTCGGCGGCTGGGGCTGCGAGGTGATGGCGGCCACCGGTGCCGCAGAGGCGCTGGCGGCACTGGCCAGCGTCAACGGCCAGGTCGACGTTATCGTCGCCGATTATCATCTGCATCACGATGATGGTCTGGTGGTGGTGGCCACCCTCCGCAAGAAAGCCGGGCGCGATCTGGCGGCCATCCTGGTGACCGCCGACCGTTCGCCGGCGGTGCAGGAGAATGCCCGCCGCCAGGGTGTCGTCTACATGCGCAAGCCGGTGAAGCCGGCAGCCCTGAGGGCTGCCATGTCGCAACTCCTGACCCGCGCCCAGGCGGCGCAGTAGGCCGAGGAACGCAACCATGTTCCACCTGTTCACCAGTTCCACGCCTCTCGATGACGACGCCCGGGCGCCGGCACTGGTGTTGATTCTGGCGGGGGTGGCCGCCCTGCCGCTGTGGGCCGCGGCCGTTGCTATACTCGCCCCCATGGCCGGCATCGACCAGCGCTGGGTGGTGAGCGCAAGCCTCGCCTGGGCGGCACTGCTGATGGCCTTCGTGGCCGGGGTGCGCCTGGGGATCGCGCTCGGCCCTGTTGGCGAAACGCGGCGGGCGCGTGCGTTCCTCGCCGCCGCCGGTTTCATGATCGTTTCAGCTGGCATCTTTTTCGCACCGCCAGTGGTGGGCTACAGCCTGGCCCTTGCCGGTTTTCTGTTGCAGGCGCTCATCGAGGTAACGGACGGCAATGCGGGCCGCGTCCCCGGCTGGTGGACGGGTGTGCGCATGCTGGAGACCGCGTTCTTTGCCTTGCCGGTGTTGGGCCTTCTGGTGCGCGTCAGCCTCTAGAGCATGATGTGCAAAAAGTGGACACCACTTTTCGGACAACATCATGCTCAAGATTCAGAAACGATCAGCTTTTCTGAAATCGGGCGACTTCGCCCGATTTCAGGCTGATCTCGCGCCCGTGACGACGCGTGCCGGGAACAGGTGGATGCGGCTGCGACCCAGCATCCACACCCTGAAACCGCTTTCTCCGAACAACGCCTGAAACGGTGCCGATCCCACATCAAGCCCGCCGGTGAAGGCGCCGAAGGCCGGCATGACGCAGCGCTCGCTATTGGCGATGAAGCAGCGGCACCTCAACCGCCGGCCGCGGCTGGTCACCGCCGCCGCCGGGTGCAGGTGCCCGGCGATCTCCCCCGCCCCGGTGCCGCCGGGCTCGTGTCTGAGCGTCAGCGGGCCGAGATTGAGGGTTTGGGCCACATGACCTGGAAGCCCTTCCGGGAGGACAGGATCGTGGTTGCCACTGAGCCACAGCCAATCGCATTGATCGGCCAGTCGGGAGATGCCTTCGCGCTCGATCCCGCCGAGGCGTTCACCGGCTGCGGTGTCGTGGAAGCTGTCGCCTAGGGCAATCACCCGCTCGGGCCGATAGCGGGCGATGGCGGTGGCCAGCGTGGCGAGCGTTGAGGCAGTGTCGTAGGGCGGCAGGTGGACACCGCGCGATGCCAGGCTCGATCCCTTTTCGAAATGCAGGTCCGCCACCAGCAGGGCGCCATAATCGGGCACGAAGGCCACCCCTGAGAGGTCGGGCACAATGTCGATGCCGGCAAGACGGATGGGCGGCACCTCAGACGAGGCGCATGGCCTCGTCGATGAGCTTGTCGGCGGCTTCGGCAAGGAGGGCGTCATCGGCCTCGCCATAAACCGGTTCGCGCCCAATCTCAAGCATCAGCGGTACCGCCAGCGGCGATACCGCCTCAAGGTGGCGATGCACGATATGGCCCTTGATGCGCTTCAGCATCGCCCCGAGGCGGCGGGCGTCGATAAGACCAGAGGCGGCATCGTCTAAAGCCGCGCGCAACAGCAGATGGTCGGGCTCATGGGTCCTCAGCACATCGAAGATGAGATCGGAGGAAACGGTCATCTGGCGGCCGGATTTTTCCGCCCCCGGCCAGCGCTTCTCGATCAGCCCGGCGATGATGGCGCAGGTCCGGAAAGTGCGCTTCATCAGGCTGGACGAGGCAAGCCAAGCATCGAGATCGTCGCCCATCATGTCCTCGTCGAACAGGTGGGCCAGCGAAAAACGCCCGGCATCAAAGGCCAGACCCAGGTCGCGGGTCCCGAATATCGCCAGCGCATAATCGTTGGCGACGAACCCAAGCGGCCGCGCGCCCCAGCGCTCGAGCCGTCTGGTCAGCAACATGCCCAGCGTCTGGTGCGCGAGGCGCCCTTCGAAGGGATAGCAGGCGAGATAATGGCGGGCGCCACGCGGAAACGTCTCGACCAGCATTTCGTCCGCCTTCGGCAACACCGACTTCCAGCGCTGCACGGCCAGCCAGTCGCGCACTTGCGTCGGCAAAAGGGGATGGCTTTGCGGGTCGGCGAGCATGTCGCGCACCCGGGCGGCCAGATAGGTCGAGAGCGGAAATTTTCCGCCCTCGTAGGACGGCACCATGGGGTCGGTGGCGGTCGAGCGGCTGGCCAGCGCCGTCAGTTCATCGAGGCCTTCAAAACGCAGCACCTGTCCGGCGAACAGGAAAGTGTCGCCGGGCTTGAGCTGCTCGATGAACCATTCCTCCACCTCGCCCAAGACCTTGCCGCCCATACCCTTGCCGCCGGGCCGGACCAGCCGAACCTTCAACATCTCGGCCTCGACAATGGTGCCGGCATTGAGGCGGTACTGCCGGGCGATGCGCGGGTGCGCCAGCCTGAGGCGCCCGTCCGGCAGGGATTTGAGGCGGGCAAAGCGCTCATAGCTCTTGAGCGCGTAGCCGCCGGTGGAGACGAAGGCGACGGCCTGGTCGAAATCGGCACGCGAAAGCTTGCGGTAGGGCCAGGCGAGACGGATCTCGGCAAAGAGGTCATCGGGCGCGAAGGGTCCTGCACAGGCGCGCCCGAGAATGTGCTGGGCCAGCACGTCGAGGCGTGCCTGAAGCGCCGGCTCGCTATCTTGCGCGCCCTCGCCGGCAGCGGCCCGGGCGGCCTCGCATTCCAGCACCTCGAAGCGGTTGGACGGCACCAGCAGGGCGCGTGAGGGATCGTCGAGCCGGTGATTGGCGCGCCCGATGCGCTGCAGAATACGGCTGGAGCCTTTCGGCGCCCCGACATTGACCACCAGATCGACATCGCCCCAGTCGACGCCGAGATCAAGCGTCGAGGTGCACACCACCGCACGCAAGGCGCCCCTGGCCATGGCGGCTTCCACCTTGCGCCGCTGGGCGACGTCGAGCGAGCCGTGATGAAGCGCAATCGGCAGGTGGTCCTCGTTCAGCGTCCACAGTTCCTGAAAGACGATTTCTGCCTGCGAGCGGGTGTTGACGAAGACCAGGGCGAGGTTCGATGCCTTCACCGCCTGATAAACATCGGGCATGGCATAGCGGGCCGAATGGCCGGCCCATGGCGCCCGTTCGATGGAGGCGAGGATGGAAATCTCTGGGTGAGCACCCGAAGCGCCCGTGACCAGGGCGGCGAGGTTTTCGGCATCAGGGTCTTCCTGCGGCTCCAGCCAGGCGCGCAGGCCCTCGGGGTCGGCGACCGTCGCCGACAGGCCGATGCGGCGCGCGGCAGGCGAAAAGCAGTGGAGTCGTGCCAGCCCCAGCGACAGCAGCACCCCGCGTTTGGAGGTGACGAGGGCGTGCAACTCGTCCAGCACGACAAAGCTCAATTTCGAGAAATAATCGGCGGCATCCGGATGCGAGATCATCAGGGCGATCTGTTCCGGCGTGGTGATGAGAATATCGGGCGGATAGCGCTTCTGGCGAGTACGGCGCGATTGCGGCGTGTCGCCGGTGCGGGTCTCGACGCGCACGGACAAGCCCATCTCGTGGATCGGCGCTTCGAGATTGCGGGCGATATCGACAGCCAGCGCCTTGAGCGGCGAAACATAGAGCACCTTGAGGTCTTTGCCGCTTCCCCGCTCACTGAGGTCGATCAGGGCGGGCAGGAAGCCGGCGAGCGTCTTGCCGCCGCCGGTCGGGGCGATCAGCAGCACCGACTTGCCGGCCCGGGTCTCAGCCAGCACCTCGAGTTGATGGGCGCGCGGCGTCCAGCCACGGCTTTGAAACCAGTCGGCAAAGCGGCCCGGCAGAACCGTCGGCGCGGTATCGGATCGGGAAATGGCACTGGCGGTTGACATCGAAGCGATCATCACCGCCTATGCGTCCGCGTCAATCGTCCACTCCGTCCCCCGCCTCGCATGTCCCGGCTCATTCCTGTCAATCATCGCTCGGTCCTGGCGCTGGCCGTGCCGATCATGCTGGCCAACGTCTCCGAGCCGCTGATCGGCATCGTCGATACCACGGTCATCGGCCAGTTGCCTGAAAGCTACTATATCGGCGCCGTGGCGGTGGGGACCCTCATCTTCTCCTTCGCCTACTGGGGCTTCGGGTTCCTTCGCATGGGTACCGGCGGGCTGGCGGCGCAGGCCTTCGGGGCCGGCGATGCCGACGAGCTGGCGGCCGTGGCGTCGCGCGCCCTCATCATCGCGGCCGCGATCGGGGTGGCGTTGCTGATCGTCGCGCCGCTCATCGCCACCCTCGCCTTCCGCCTCATCGAGGCATCGCCCGAAATCGAGCGCCAGGCGCGGATCTATTTCAACATCCGCATCTGGTCGGCACCGTTCGCGCTGGCCAACTATGTCTTCCTCGGCTGGTTCATCGGCATCGGCGCCATGCGCACCGCCTTTGCGCTACAACTGCTGCTCAACCTCACCAACATGGCGCTTGATGCCCTGTTCGTTCTCAGCTTCGGCATGGCGACGGCCGGCATCGGCTACGGCACGCTGATCGCCGAAGTGACCGCGGCGCTGGCCGGCGGCGTCATGTTATGGCGCACCATGGTCCGCCTCGGGGCGAAGCCGTCGCTGGCCGCCGCCCTCGATGGTGCCCGCATGAAAAAGATGTTCGGCGTCAACGCCGACATCATGGTGCGCACGGTGTGTCTCACCTTCGCCTTTTCGTGGTTTACCGCCCAGGGGGCCAGGGTGTCGGACACAGTGGTGGCGGCCAACGCCGTCCTCATGCAGTTCTTTACATTCGGCGCCTTCCTCATCGACGGTTTCGCGCATGCGGCGGAAGCCCTCACCGGCCAGTCGGTGGGCGCCGGCGACAGGGATCGCTACCGTCTCGGCATCCGCATTTCGTCGCTGTGGGCACTGGTGGTCGCTGCCGCCGTCAGCCTCATCATCGTCGGCCTCGGGCCTTGGCTGATCGCCGTCATGACCGTCAATGAAGCGGTACGCGCCATGGCCGGGCACTACCTGATCCTGGCGGCGCTGACACCGTTTCTGGGAGCCGCCTGCTTCCAGCTCGACGGCATCTTCATCGGCGCGACGCGCACCCGCGACATGCGCAACATGATGCTGGTGAGCGTGGTGGTGTTCCTTGTCTGCGGCTACACGCTGCTGCCGGCGATGGGCAACACCGGTCTGTGGCTGGCGCTCATCGTGTTCTTCGTCATGCGCGGCATAACGCTGGGGGTTCGCCTGCCGGCGCTGGAGCGCGACGCGTTTCGAGTCTGAGCTTTAAAGGATCGCCAGCACCGCTTCCGGCGGCCTGCCGAGGGCGGCCTTGTCGCCTTTGATCACCACCGGGCGCTCGATCAGCACCGGAAAGCGGACCATGGCGGCGATATAGTCGGCTTCGGTTGGCGATCCGCCATCCAGCCCTGCCTCGGCGAGGGCGGCCTTTTCCTTGCGGCGGATGAGGCCGGCGACCGGCTTGCCGAGTTTGGCCAGCACCGCCTTCAGTTCGGCCGCACTCGGCGGGCTTTTCAGATAGTCCCTGATCTGCGGCTCGATCCCGTGATCGCGCAGCAACTGCAGGACCTTGCGCGACGTCGAGCAGCGCGGGTTGTGCCAGATGACGATGCTCATTCGCTGTCTCCCCTCATTTTCCATTCCGCCGCGCCGCTGCCCACCGCATCGGCAAGCCGCGCATGGCCACTTTCGGCAAGGCGGGCGGCAAGGCCCGCCACGATATCGCCCACAAGGCCCGGCCCTTGATAAACGAGGGCTGAATAAAGCTGGACGAGGCTGGCTCCGGCGCGCACCTTTTCCCAGGCATCGTCAGCCGATGAAACGCCGCCAACCCCGATGAGCGGCAGGCGGCCGCCGGTCAGCCCATGGATGCGCGCAAGCTGGCGTGTGGCGAGGTCGAACAGCGGCCGGCCGGAAAGTCCGCCCTGCTCGCCCGCATACCTCGAACGCAAGACGGGGCGGGTGATGGTGGTGTTGGAGACGATCATGCCATCGATATCGCCGGCGGTGGCGACATGGGCGATATCGGCTAGTTCATCGTCGCCGAGGTCGGGGGCTATCTTCAGCAGCAACGGTGCCCGCCGCCCGTCGCGCGCCACCGCCGCCTCCCGCGCCGCACCGACGCGGGTCAGTAGTTGTTGCAGTTCGCTTGCCGATTGCAGCGCTCTGAGGCCCGGCGTATTGGGCGAGGAGACATTCACCACCAGATAGCTCGCCAGCTTGTTGAACTGATCGACCCCGGTTGCATAGTCGCCGATGCGGTCGGCTGAATCCTTGTTGGCACCGATATTGATGCCGACGATGCCGCCGCGCCCGGCCCGCGCCGCGAGCCGTGCCTTAACCGCCGCCGCACCTTCGTTGTTGAAGCCCATGCGGTTGATGACGGCTTCATCCTCGGTGAGACGGAAGAGGCGCGGGCGCGGGTTGCCGGCCTGCGGGCGGGGGGTGACCGAGCCCACCTCGACGAAGCCAAAACCTTGCGCCAGCATGGCATCGGGCACCTCGGCGTTCTTGTCGAAGCCGGCCGCCAGGCCCACCGGATTGGGAAAGTCGAGACCGAAGAGATGCTGTTCGAGGCCCGGCGCCCGCAGCGGGCCCGGTCCCGACGCCAACCCCGTCTTGAGGCCGGCGACGGTCAACCGATGGGCGGTTTCGGGATCGAGCCCATGCAACAGCGGGCGCAGCAGACCAAACAGCGCCGTCATGGCTCGGGCTCCAGCGGCGGCAGCACATGGGGCTCGCCATCGCCAATGGGTTGCGTCCACAAGGCAAGGGCCGGATCGAGGCGTCCATAGTAATGCGGGAACAGATCGCCGCCGCGCGAGGCTTCCCAATTCAGCGCCGCCCCGCAGTCGGCGGTGGAGAAGGCAACCAGCACCAGATCCGCCCTGCCAGCGAAATGCCGGGTAAGCGTGCCAACCAATTGAGTACCGGTCGACAAGTGGATGAACCCGTCGCGGCGGTCATCGGGCGAGCCGTCGTAGAAACCGGCGGCGACGGCCTGGTGCCAGTCCGTCGCCTGAACGATCTTGTAGATGAATGTCGCGCTCGTCATGATTTTACGCCTATATCGCATTTGGGCGCCGGCTGGATAGCGCCCGGCCCCTGACCGGAGACCGCCAGAGCCTTGCCGTTCAGCGAAACGGGGGCGGATTGCCATGGCAAATCGGTAGTGCCGGGATAGGTTGAACTGCCGTCCGTTTTCCGGTATTGTTTTCCTAGTACAGGCGTATATGTTTAATTTCTTATGCGATTGACCAAGAGGCGACACCCAAATGTTTACCCACCGCCAAATTTGGCAGGCGATCGACACCATTGCCGAACGCTGCCACATGTCGACGTCGGCGCTGGCCAAGAAGGCCGGGCTCGACGCCACGTCTTTCAACAGGTCCAAACGCATTTCGCCCGATGGCCGCAAGCGCTGGCCGACAACGGAAAGCCTGGCGCGGGTGCTGGAGGCATCGAGCACCCGGCTCGATGAATTCGTTGCCGTGCTGGTGGGGGCCGGGGTGGATTCGATGCCGGTCAAGACCATCCCCCTCATCGGCCTCGCTCAGGCCGGCGCCGGCGGCTTTTTCGATGACGCCGGATTTCCGATCGGTGGGGCGTGGGACGAGATCGGCTTTCCGGGCGTGCAGGACGAGAACGCCTATGCGCTGGAGATCACCGGCGACTCCATGGAGCCGGTTTACCGCAACGGCGACATTGTCATCGTATCGCCGAACTCGCAGCCGCGGCGCGGCGACCGGGTAGTGGTGCGCACCCGCTCGGGCGAGGTGCTGGCCAAGGTGCTGGAGCGTCAGACCGCCAAGACGGTCGATCTGTCATCCTTCAATCCCGAGCACTCCACCATTTCGCTGCCCGTCGAGGAGACGGTGTGGATCGCCCGCATCGTGTGGGTGAGCCAGTAGCTCAAGGCTTGCTGTCGGATGCCTTCACCAGGTCGCCGTTGAGTGCCCGGGCGATAAGCGCACGGGTCTCGGCAATGCCGTAGAGCGCCACGAAGGAGCCGAAGCGCGGACCTTTCTCCTCACCCAGCAGGATCTGGTAGAGGGCATTGAACCAGGCGTGCGCTACCCCGGTCGAGCTATCCTTGAGGGTGGTCTTGTAGGGGTCGCGCCGTCCGACGTCGTAGACCGCCACCTGGATGGCTTCCGGCGTTGCATCATCCGGCAGCGCCGCCAGCGCCGCCGACAGGTCGGCGAGCGCGGCGCGTTCGCCCTCGTCGGCCAGCCGGTAGCGCTTCTGCGGCTTGACCAAATCCTTGAAGTAGCGAATGGCGTAGCCGGCAAGCTCGTCGAGGACGGGATGGTTTTCCGGCGACACGCCTGGCCGATAGCGGCGGATGAAGCCCCACAACACGTCCTTGGTCTCGGCGTTGGCGACGGCGGCGAGGTTGAGCAGCAGTGCAAAGCTCACCGGCATGTCGACGGTGGGCGGGTTGCCGCCGTGGATATGCCAGACCGGATTGGACAGACGCTGCTTTTCATCCTGGCGATCATAGGCCGACAGGTGGGCGAAATATTCGTCCACGGCGCGCGGGATGACGTCGAAATAGAGCCGCTTGGCCTCGCGCGGCTTGTGATACATGAAGAGTTCCAGGCTCTCCGGGCTGGCATAGGCGAGCCAGTCGTCGATGGTGAGACCGTTGCCCTTCGACTTGGAAATCTTCTGGCCGGTCTCATCGAGGAACAGTTCGTAGTTGAAGCCTTCCGGCGGATCTCCCCCCAATGCCCGGCAGATCTTTCCCGACAGCTTCACCGAATCGATGAGGTCCTTGCCCGACATCTCGTAATCGACGCCAAGCGCATACCAGCGCATGCCCCAGTCGGGCTTCCATTGCAGCTTGCAGTGTCCGCCGGTGACCGGTGTCTCGAAGCGCTTGCCGGTTTCGGGATCGCGCCACACGATGGTGCCGGCTTCGGTCTTGCGTTCATCGATCGCCACCTGCATCACCTGGCCGGTTTCGGGATGGATGGGCAGGAAGGGCGAATAGGTCTGGGCCCGCTCGGCGCGCAGCGACGGCAGCATGATCGCCATCACCTCGTCGAAACGTTCGAGCATGCTCACCAGGGCGGCATCGAAGCGGCCGGAGGCATAATAGTCGGAAGAGGATGCAAACTCGTAATCGAAGCCGAAGCGGTCGAGGAACGAGCGCAGCATGGCGTTATTGTGGTGGCCGAAGCTTTCATGCGTACCGAACGGGTCGGGGATGCGGATCAGCGGCATGCCCAGGTATTTCGTCACCATCTCTTTGTTGGGGATGTTGTCGGGCACCTTGCGAAGCCCGTCCATGTCGTCGGAAAAGCACAGGATCCGGGTAGGGACGTCGCTCAGCAACGAAAAGGCATGGCGCACCATCGAGGTACGGGCGACCTCGCCGAAGGTGCCGATATGAGGCAGGCCGGACGGCCCGTAGCCGGTCTCGAACAACACTTCGGCCGGCGCGGTGGAGCGCCTGCCGATGCGCTCGGCGATCTTGCGTGCCTCCTCGAAGGGCCAGGCGCGGCTGGTTTCGGCTTCGCGCCGCTCATCGTTTGTGGCCATCATGAAGGCTTCTCGCTCTAGGGTCTGTTGAGTATCACGGTTGCGGCGCAACCGTGATACTCAACAGACCCTAATCCATCGTCGGGAGACATTTCTATAGGGCGCAACGGCGGAGGAGTACAAGCCGCAAGCCCCTCGCCAACGACGGTGCCGCAGCCTAGGCTTTCCTCCTTCCCCCTTTGAGTCGCAACCATCGGATAGTTCTCGAAACCCGATCATGCCCCCCGCCGCGCCGCCATTGCCCCATCCCCTGCTCGTGGCCGACGGCATCGGAGCGATTGTCGCCGACCCGGCGGGCACAACCGAGTTCCTGTTGGCCGATGCGGCGCTGGAGCGGCTGGCCGCGGCACCGCATGTGGTCTGCCACGCAGTGCACCTGATCGAGCGACTTGTGCATGCCGGCGATGCTGACAGGGCGTTGATTGCCGGCGCCCATGCCCGCCGCCACTTCGACGTCGCCGAACTCTTCGCCTTCACCCAGCCCGCCGTCATGGCAACGCCCACGGTGAAAGGCTTTTCAGCAGCCCTCGGGCTCTCCATCACTGGCGATGACGCCGCCGCGATGCCCGGCCTCATCGCCCACCTCCTCGACCGTCTCGCCAGTCCGCATCTGCCGGCGCCGCGCGAGACTCTCGAGGCCGCGACCTTCCTGCAACGCTCCAACTGGCCATGGGCCGAGGTGGCCATCGCCGCCATCCGGCAGGGCAGCCCCGGCATCGAGGTCCCCACTTTCATCAACGGCCTCAATGTGTGGGACCGGATCGAGGACTGGCCCGATGACGGTCCGCGTCCGCCTGGCAGCCATCAGCCGGTGGAGCCGGACGAGGCGCAAGCCTATCTGGCCGAACTGTTAGGCCCCGACGCCGAGGCGCGGCCGCAGCAGATGGCCTATTGCGGCGAGGCGGCCGGGGCGTTTGCGGCGCGCGAAAGCCGAACGGAAAATCATGTGCTGCTGGCCGAGGCGGGCACCGGTCTCGGCAAGACGCTCGGCTACCTGGCGCCCGCCTGGCTGTGGGCCCGACGCAATCAGGCGCCGGTGTGGATTTCCACCTACACTAAGAACCTGCAACGCCAGCTCGAACAGGAAAGCCGCCGCCTGGTCCCCGACCCGGCCGAGCGGCGCCACCGCATCGTGGTGCGCAAGGGCCGCGAGAACTATCTCTGCCTGCTCAACC
>CAZMSA010000087.1:0-15821 GCA_964568825.1 uncultured Rhizobiaceae bacterium
CGATGCGCGCCATGCGTTCCTGGATGAGGCGGCGGTCGGCCTCGATCTGGGTTTCACCGGGGCCGCCCAGGAAGCCGAAGCCACCGCGCTGGCGCTCCAGATGGGTCCACGAGCGTACCAGCCGGCTCTTTTGCCAGCCGAGATGGGCCAGTTCCACCTGCAGGACCCCTTCGCTGGTGCGCGCCCGGCGGCCGAAGATTTCCAGGATCAGGCCGGTGCGATCAAGCACCTTGGCCTTTGTGGCGCGCTCCAGGTTGCGTTGCTGGCCGGGCGACAGGGCCGTGTCGACCACGATCAGTTCAGCCCGGGTCTGTTCCACCAGGCGCTGAAGCTCTTCTGCCTTGCCGCTGCCGATATAGGTCGCCGGAGTCACCCGCAGCAAAGGCACGATGAGGCTGGCGCGAATGTCCAGATCGATGGCCTGCGCCAGCCCTATGGCTTCTTCGAGCCTGGCCTCGGGCAAGCGCGCACCCTTGGCGCCCTTGAGTGCCGGGTGCACGATTATGGCGCGCGCCGATACGCGGCGCGGCGGAGCGGTCTCGCTGCCGTGGTTGCCGGCGCTGCCGCCAAATCCCCTGTCAATCGGTGCCAGCGGCGTCCTCGTCGTAAAGGTTGACCGGCTGACCGGGCATGATGGTGGAGATGGCGTGCTTGTAGACGAGTTGCGACAGGCCGTCGCGCCGCAGCAACACGCAGAAATTGTCGAACCAGGAGATGACTCCCTGCAATTTCACGCCGTTCACCAGGAACACGGTCAGTGGAATCTTGTTCTTGCGAACATGGTTCAAGAAGGTGTCTTGCAGGTTCTGGGGCTTGTCTTGTGCCATTTTATGCCCTCTCGGGGGTTATTGCGGCCTGCCGTCATTAGCTAACGCGGCCGATCTGTCGCGAGGCTATTGCTCTCATCCGCCAGAGCTCGGGGTGCCTCTTCCCGGCCCGGTTCCACGTCTGCAAGCTAACACAATTCAACTAACGCAGCGACAGCCATTCGGCGATGACCCGGATGCGCCGCGCCGGCTTGGAAATACGGCTAGATCAGCATGCAATTGGGTGGTGACACCCAATTGCATAAAAGCTGATCGATTCCAAAAGGCTGAGCATGATGTTATCCGAAAAGTGGTGTCCACTTTTCGGCATCATGCTCTAGAAATATTCCATGCTCACCCGGAAGAGTTGCTGGATTTCCTTGGCCTGCTCACGCAGGGCGAAGACGATGATGCGGTCGCGCGGGCGGATTTCGGTGGAGCCGTTGGGAATGATCACCTTGTCGTCGCGCACCACGGCGCCAAGCCGCACGCCGTCGGGTAAATCTGCCTCGCGCAACGGCTTGCCGATCAGCGGCGAGGTCTCCAGCGCCTCGGCCTCGACCACCTCGCCCTCACCATTTCGCACCGGATGAACCCCGCGGATGCGACCGCGGCGTACGTAGCGCAGGATGCTGGACACCGTCACCGAGCGCGGGTCGATGAACGAGTCCACCCCCAGCGGCCCGGCGAGTTGGCCTACGTCGAGGGCGGAAACCAGCGCCATGCAATGCAGCGCGCCTTCCTGCTTGGCCAACACCGCCGACAGGACGTTGACCTTGTCGTCATTGGTGAGCGCGATGAATGCCTCGGTCTGGCCAATACCAGCCTCGCGCATGATCTGCTGGTCGAGCACGCTGCCGTGCAGGACTATGGAGCGCTTGAGGCCCTCGGCGATGATCTCGGCGCGTTCGCGGTCGGATTCGATGATCCGCACCCGGATGTTGCGGTCGCGCTCTTCCAGCTTGTGCGCCACATAGCGCCCGATGTTGCCGCCGCCGCCGATGAGGACGCGGCGTGCCGGACGTTCATCGTGACCGAACAGGCCGAGCACCCTTGTCGCCTGGCCGCGTTCGCCGATCACGTAGACCTGATCGCCCGATTGCATCTGTTCGGCGCCGCGCGGCACGATCAGCTTGCCGTCGCGCACCAGCCCGACCACCACCGCGTTGAGGTCGGGGAACAGTTCGGTGAGCTGCTTTAGTGGCGTATCGACAATGGGACAGTCATCGCGCAGGTTGATGCCCATGGCGACGATGCGCTCTTCGGCAAAATAGATGGTCTCGAACGCCCCCGGCAGTTCCAGCCGTCGCAGGACCATGTCGCCGACCGCCAGTTCCGGCGAGATGACGACGTCGATGGCGGTGTGGTCGGTCGAGAACAGGTCGCGGTATTCCGGCTGCAGGTAGGATTGATCGCGCACACGGGCGATGCGGGTGGGAATGGAGAAGATGGCATGGGCGATCTGGCATGCCATCATGTTGACCTCATCGATGAAGGTGACGGCGATGATCATGTCGGCTTCGCGCGCCCCTGCCCGCTCCAGCACGTCGGGATGGGCGCCATGGCCGACGATGCCCTGTACATCGAGACTATCGGAGATCGACTGCACCAGGATCGGTGAGACGTCGATGACGGTCACATCGTTGCCTTCGCCGGCCAACCGCTCGGCAATGCCGCGGCCGACCTGTCCCGCACCGCAGATAATAATCTTCATGAATGCGCGGCCGCCGGTCGATCGGGCGGCTCTCCCCTGATGGTATCGGCGACCATCCTTATCAACCGGCCTCGGCTTCGTCGAGGCGTGAAGTGGCGGTGATCCCCAAGAGCTTGATCTTGCGATGCAGGGCCGACCGCTCCATCCCGACAAAATTGGATGTGCGCGAGATGTTGCCGCCGAAGCGCGAAAGCTGGGCGATGATATAATCACGCTCGAACATTTCGCGCGCCTCGCGCAACGGCAGCGCCATGAGTTGCTCGTTGCCGGCGGGATTGGCCGCTGCGAGTACCGGCGAGCCGATTTCGGAAGGCAGCATGCTGGCGGTAATCTCGCTGTCGGGCTCGCCGCCGGCCAGGATCAGCAGGCGCTCCACGTTATTGCGCAACTGGCGCACGTTTCCGGGCCAGTCATGCATCTGCAGGATGGCGACGGCATCTTCGCCGATGGCCCGCAAGGGCTGGCCTGCCTGTTGCGAATAATGCCGGGCGAAATACCTGATGAGCTCAGGGATGTCCTCGCGCCGTTCAGCCATCGGCGGCACCTCCACCGGCACCACGGCTAGTCGGTGATAAAGGTCCTCGCGGAAGGCCCCGGCCTCGATCAACTGGTGCAGGTCGCGGCTGGTGGACGACATCACCCGGACGTCGACGCGCACTTTCTTGCCGCCATTCACCCGTTGAAAGGTCTGCTCGACGAGGACGCGCAAGACCTTGCCTTGCGTCTCCAGCGGCATGTCGGCGACTTCGTCGATGAGCAGGGTCCCGCCGTGCGCTTCCTCGAGCGCGCCGATGCGCCGGGCACCGCCTTCGGCGTCCTCGATGCCGAACAGTTCTTCTTCCATGCGCTCCGGCGCCATGGTGGCCGCCTGCAGGATGACGAACGGGCCTTCGGCGCGGCTCGACAGGCCATGCAGCGAGCGCGCTGCCATCTCCTTGCCGCTGCCGGGCGGTCCGAAGATCATGACGCGGCTGTTGCCGGGCGCGATACGCTTCAGGTTCTGGCGCAATTGCCGCATGATCGCCGACGAGCCGACGAGTTCGGTTTCGACCCCCGCGCGGCCGCGCAACTGCTCGTTTTCACGTTTCAGGCGCGAGGTTTCCAGCGCCCGGGTCACCACCAGCACCAGACGGTCGGCCTTGAACGGCTTTTCGATATAATCGTAGGCGCCGAGCTTGATGGCCGCCACCGCCGTTTCGATATTGCCGTGGCCGGAAATGATGACCACCGGCAGGTCGGGATGGTTTTCCTTGATCTGCTTGAGGACGTCGAGCCCGTCGAGGCGCGAGCCCTGCAGCCAGATGTCGAGGATGACCAGCGACGGTCGGCGTTCCTCCACGGCCGCCAGCGCTGTGTCGCTGTTGCCGGCAAGACGGGTTTCATGGCCCTCGTCTTCGAGGATACCGCCGATCAGTTCGCGGATGTCGGTCTCGTCGTCGACGATGAGAATGTCAGCTGCCATCTGCGGTCACTCCGGTCTTCTTGGCTTTTCCGGTGTTTTTGGCCTTGCCCTCCGCGACGGCGGGTTCCTTGCCCGAAGGGGCGCCGAACACCAGTTTCACCAGCGCCCCGCGCCCTCCGTGGAAGTCGGCCGGCGCATCGGCGAGGACAACCTGTCCGCCATGCTCTTCCATAATGCGCTGGACGATGGCAAGGCCGAGGCCGGTGCCCTTTTCGCGGGTGGTCATGTAGGGTTCGGTGAGGCGGTGGCGGTTTTGCGTCGGCAGGCCGATGCCGTTGTCGGCCACCGCGAAGACGAATCCACCGTCGTCGCGCATCACTTCCACCTGGATGGCACCGGGCGGCTCCGGCTCGCCCTGAAGCCTTTGCTCGATGGATTCGCGGGCATTCTTCACCAGGTTGGTGATGGCCTGGGTCACCAGCCGGCGGTCGAAGTCAAAGGTGAACTTTTCGTTCTCCGGCAGGTGGATGTCGAAGGTGATGTCGTCGGCCGATACCCGCTGCAGAACCAGCGCCTCGCGCGCGACGGCTACCAGATCGTTGGGCTCGAGTTGGGCCGTGGGCATGCGGGCGAAAGAGGAGAATTCATCCACCATGCGTCCTATGTCGCCAACCTGGCGGATGATGGTGGCGGTGCATTGCTCGAATACCTGCGGATCGGAGACGATTTCACGCTCATACTTGCGCCTTAGACGCTCGGCCGAAAGCTGGATCGGGGTGAGCGGGTTCTTGATCTCGTGGGCGATGCGCCGGGCAATATCGGCCCATGCCGAATTGCGCTGCGCCGCGACCAGCCCGGTGATGTCGTCGAAGGTCATCACGTAACCGTGGTCGTCTTCGTTGGAATGTTCGGTAGTGACGCGCACGAAGAAGGTGCGGTCCTGTTTGCCGACGTCCATGGAGATCTGCGCCTCGGCGGTACCGGAGCGCTTCGCCTGAGCCTGGGTGAGCAGCGGCTGCATGGGGCCGAGCACATCCCCCACGGCGCGGCCGATGAGGTTGCCGGCGGTGACCCCGAGCAGGGTCCTGGATGATCGGTTGGCAAGCCGGATGACGCCATGACTGTCGAGGCCCAGAACGCCCGCCGAGATGCCTGACAGGACCGCTTCGATGAACCGCCGGCGTTCGTCGATCTGGTGGCTGGCATCGACCAGTTCGGCGCGCTGCACCTTGAGCTCGTCGGTCATCTGATTGAAGGTCCGCCCGAGGGTGGCGAGGTCGCCGGTGCCCTCGTCAACGTCGACCTTGACATCGAGATCGCCCTCCGATACCCGCCGCGCCGCCGCCACCAGTCCGACCACCGGTTCGACGACCCGGTCCGAAACCCTCAGGCCGAGCAGGATGGCCGCCAGCAGGAAGACAAAGGCCACCCCGGCATACATCACGGCAAAGGTGAGCTGCACGCCGGTGCGCTGGGCCATGAGCTTGTCGTATTCGCGCCGCTCGTTGCGCGCCTTGATCAGTTGCTGGGCCACCGCCGGGTTCACCAGCCGGTAGACGTAGAGATAGTGGTGGGGAAAGCTCGGCAGCTTGCCGAGGGCCTGCATGACATTGCCGTTGCCGGGACCGGTGACGGCCAGTTCACCGCGCTTGGCGGCTGCCATCATCGCACCGCTGGGCGAGTGGTAGGTGACCCGGTCATTGACAGTGGCGCTGGCCACCACCTGGTCGGTCTCTGCGTCGATGACGAATACGCCGGCCAGCGCGCGCTGACCGGCAATCGCCGCCATGCGTTGGCTGAAGGCCTGGCGATCGCTGTCGAACAGCTGCTTTTGTCCGTTGATGTCGTTGGCGACGGCGGTGATGTCGGCGCGCACCAGATTGGCCTGCTCGTCGACGTAGGCCTGGGACACCACCACCGATGTATCGACGATGGAGCGGGTATGTTCGGAAAACCACGTATCGAGGCCGCGGTTGAGCGTGACGCTGGCAAACACCGCGACGATAACCGCCGGCACAACGGCGAAGAGGCTGAGGAGGACGACGATGCGGATATGCAGCGAGGCCCCGGCCTTGCTGCGGCGGCGCGCCATCAACAAATCGACGATCTGCCAACCGGCCAGCCCGGCCATGATGGCCATCAACACCAGGTTGGCCACCAGCAGGTCGATGATCACATAGCGCACCGGCTTGATCGGCGTCAGGCCGGTCAGGATCATGAAGGTGCCGACGCCGGTGGTAACGGCAAGCAAGGCAATCACCAGGCCGACACGAGTCGACCAGCGGATGCTGGCACGGGCGCGGCGGACGGACGAAGGCGCGGCGGTCGCGCCGGCAAGCCCGGCCTTCTGGAGATCCACTGCGGCGGTCATGAGAAGATTTTGTCTATCCTTTTGCCGTCACCAGACACACGCGTGAGAAACCACGCACGCCGGCAAGACACATTACCCGGAACAATGGAAACCGCCCGATTCCAAGACCTCTGTGGCCAATAGTCAACACCTGTGTTGTAAAAGTGTGACAGTTTTGGGGCAAAACCCGCCGACCGCTGCCGACGCCTGACCGGTCATTGCGCAAAACGGCTGAAACCCCAGGAGTTCAGTGGACTTTTATGGCCCGGGAAGGGCATACGGGCAGCGGCAGGCCGCTAGTCCGGCCGCCGGGCCTGGCGCATGTTGATACCCAGGTCACGGATGCGGGTTCTGAGCGTGTTACGGTTGATTCCCAGCAATTCCGCAGCCTTGAGCTGGTTTCCCCCGGTGGAGACCAGGGCGGCGAGGATGGCCGGGGCTTCCACTTCGCGTAGCACCCGCTGGTACAACCCGGGCGGCGGCAGTTCCGGCTCGAAGGAGGCGAAATAGCGCCTGAGCCAGGACTCGGCGAAGGCCGACAGGGTCATGTTGTCACCGCCCGCCACCAGCGCCGGCTCGGCCTCGCTGCGGGTGCTGCGCAATTCGGCCTCCACCGCATCGGCCCCCACCACGTCCTCCACGTAGACCGCGCAGATGCGCTGCACCAAATTCTCCAGTTCGCGCACGTTGCCCGGCCAGCGATAGCGCTTCAGGCGATCGAGGGCATCGCGGTTGAGGGTCTTGCGCGGCAGTCCGCGCGCCACCGCCTGATCGAGGAAATGCGCCACCAGGTCCTCGATGTCCTCGAGCCGCTCGCGCAACGGCGGCAGGCGCACCGGCACCACATTGAGACGGAAATACAAATCCTCGCGAAAGCTCCCCTGCGAGATCAAGCCGCGCAGATCGCGGTGGGTGGCGGCGATGATGCGCACATTGGCCCTGATCGGCACCCGGCCGCCGACCAGCGTGAACTCGCCTTGTTGCAGCACCCTGAGGAGACGAGTTTGAGCCTCCATGGGCATGTCGCCGATTTCATCGAGGAACAAGGTTCCGCCTTGCGCCTGCTCGAACTTGCCGGCGTAGCGCTGGGTGGCGCCGGTGAAGGCGCCCTTTTCATGGCCGAAAAGCTCCGATTCGATCAGTTCGCGCGGGATCGCCGCCATGTTGACGGCAACGAACGGGGCGCGTCGGCGCTTGGAATAGTCATGCAGGGCGCGCGCCACCAGTTCCTTGCCGGTGCCCGATTCGCCAACAATCGTCACCGTCAGGTCGGTCTGCGTCATGCGCGCGATGATGCGATAGATGTCCTGCATGGCGCTGGAGCGGCCGATCAGCGGCAGGCGCTCGGATGATTCGCCCGCAGCACTGGCGCGCGATTGCCGGGCACTGCGGCTCGTCTGTTCCAGTGCCTTGCCCACCAGGTTGAGCAACTCATTGAGATCGAACGGCTTTGGCAAGTAGTCGAAGGCGCCGCGCTCGGCTGCGGTGATGGCCGTCATGATGGTATTCTTGGCGCTCATGACGATGATCGGCAATTCCGGGCGGACCTTCTTCATGCGCGGCAGCAACTCAAAGACGTTCTCGTCCGGCAGCACCACGTCGGAAACCACCACGTCGCCCTCACCCCCCGCCACGGCGCGCCACAGCATGGCGGCGGTGCCGGAAGAGCGCACCTCGTAGCCCGCCCGCATCAGCGCCTGGGCGAGCACCGTGCGGATGGCGTCGTCATCGTCGGCCAGAAGAACCGTGCGGCTCATGCCTGTTGCTCCTCCCCGGCGGGCCGCAAGGCCTCGTCATGCATGGGCATCAATACCCGGAAAACGGTGGTGCGGCCGGACCGCTCCCACTCCACCACGCCGCCATGGTCGCGAACGATCTTGGCCACCAGCGCCAGGCCCAGGCCCTTGCCATTGGCCTTGGTGGAGACGAAGGGATCGAACAGGTCGGTGCCGATGTCTTCGGGAATGCCCGGACCGGTGTCGTGCACGCTGAGCTCCAGTGGCAGCGACAGGCGCTCGGCCGTCCCCGGCATGGTCAGCCTGACCCCCGGCCGGAAGGCGGTCTGCAAGGTGATCTCGCCCTTCCCGCCTGAATCGATGATGGCCTCGGCGGCGTTCTTGACGAGGTTCACGAACACCTGGATGAGTTGGTCGCGGTGGCCGAGGACGGGGGGCAGTGAGGGATCGTAGTGTTCGCGGATGGCGACACCACTGGCAAAGCCCGACTTGGCCAGCATCTTTACGCGGTCGAAGACGTCGTGGATGTTGACCGGCGCGCGCTGGATGGGCCGTTCGTCGGAAAACACCTCCATCTGGTCCACGAGGTCGCGAATGCGGTCGGTTTCGGCGCAGATGAGGCCGGCCAGCGCCCGGTCGTCCTCCGACAGGGTGGGCTCGAGGAGCTGGGCAGCGCCGCGGATGCCCGACAAGGGGTTCTTGATCTCGTGCGCCAGCATCGAGGCCATGCCGGTGACGGTGCGGGCGGAGTGACGGTGGGTGAGCTGGCGGTCGATCTTTTGCGCCATGGAGCGTTTCTGCAGCACCAGCACCACGCAGCCGGCCCGTTCCGGCATTGCCGCCACCTGGATATCGATGCTGCGCTCGCCGCCCGAGGGCGGGGTGCCGATGGAAACGCCGTATTCGTTGATGCTGGATGCGCCGCGGCGGGCCTGCTCGATGAGGTCGCCGAGGGGGCTGGAAAACGGCACGATGTCGTCGAGGCCGGAGCGCCTGAGGGTCAAGGCGCTCGTGGCAAAGAATTCCTCAGCCGCCGCATTGGCAAAGGCGATGCGATTGGCCCCGTCGACCACGATGATCGGGCTGGGCAGCGCATCGAGGATGGAGTGCGCCGGCGGTCCCGGCTGAACATCGCTCAGGTCCATCATGCCGCGACCCGGTCTTCATCGTTTGCGGCATCGGCGAAGATCGTTTGCAGGCCGTCAAGAACGCGCTGGGGTTCTGCTTCGCGCATGAGAACCGGCTTCCAGCGGGCTGCCGTGGCGGGGGTGACGACGCCGTCCTCGACCGCTGCCGCCAGGTACCAGCCGACATGCTTGCGGGCTATCCTTACCCCGTGCGGCACCCCGTGAAAGGCGATCATCGCCCGGTAATGCCCGGCGATGATGTCGTGACGCTCCTTGCGCCCCGGAACCTGTCGCCCGCTGCCGGGATCGAGGTCGTCGGCGATCACCCCCGGCAGCCACGGTCGTCCATAGGCGCCGCGCCCGATCATGATGCCGTCGGCACCCGAGCGGGCGAGCATGGCGCGGGCATCGCCCGATGTCGCGCCGTCGCCATTGGCGATGAGCGGGATGGAGATCGCCTCGCGCACCCGGGCAATCGCTGTCCAGTCGGCTTGGCCCTTGTAGAACTGGCAGCGGGTACGGCCGTGCACGGTGATCATTGCCGCCCCCAGCGCCTCGGCGCGGGCGGCAAGCTCAGGCGCATTGAGGCTGGAATGATCCCACCCGAGGCGCATCTTGACGGTGACTGGCACTCGCACCGCCCCAATGGTCGCGGCGATGAGTTGTTCGGCCACCTGCGGCTCGCGCATCAGCGCCGAGCCTGAAAGCTTTCCCGCCACCTCGCGGGCCGGGCATCCCATGTTGATGTCGATGATATCGGCGCCCATGGCTTCGGCCATCGCCGCGCCCTCGGCCATCCATCGCGGCTCGCGCCCGGCAAGCTGCACCACGAATGGCCGTACGGCCTCGGCCCGGGCGGCGCGGCGCACCATGTCGGGGCGCTGGCGCACCAGTTCCTCGCTGGCCACCATCTCGGTGACCACAAGCCCTGCCCCGAGCCCATGCACCAGCCCCCGGAACGGTTCATCGCTCACCCCCGACATGGGGGCGAGGAAGACCCGGTTGCGGGTGGCAACCGATCCGATGGTGATGCCCACTATTATGGCGCTCCGACTGAATGCCTAAGTTTTGTGCAACATAGCAGATGTTTTCGCCGTGGCAAGCTGCCTTTAGCTTGCCGGCGGTCGCCCGAGGCCTTACACGAACATCGAATCTTGACAAAGGGGGCAGATGAATGACGGCCAGCGTCGTGATCGTGGCGGCCGGCGCCGGTATCAGGGCCGGCGGCGAGGTGCCCAAGCAATACCGCTTGCTGGCCGGCAAGCCGGTGTTGCGGCACACCATCGAGGCGTTCCTTTCGCATCCTGGCATCGCCAGCATCCAGGTGGTGATCGGCGAAGGCCACGAGGCCCTCTACGAGGCAGCGGTTGAGGGCCTGAAGCTGCCGCCGCCGGTCACCGGAGGGGCCACCCGCCAGGCATCGGTGAGGCGCGGCCTGGAAGCGCTGGAGCAGGCGCCCCCGCGGCTGGTACTCATCCACGATGCCGCCCGGCCGTTCGTTGCGCCTGAAACCATTTCCCATGTGCTTGCTTATCTCGACCGCCATCAGGCCGTCATCCCGGCCCTGCCGGTGAGCGATACCTTGAAGAAGGCAACCGCCAACATCGTCGAGGGCACCGCCGAGCGGGCAGGCCTGTGGGCGGCCCAGACCCCGCAGGGGTTTCACTTCACCACCATCGTCGAGGCCCACCGCCTCGCCGGCGATGCCGCCGGCGTCGATTTTACCGACGATGCCTCTATTGCCGAATGGGCGGGCCTCGAGGTGGCGATCGTGCCCGGCACGGTGCGCAACCGCAAGCTCACCACGGCCGATGACCTGAAGGAGGCGGAAAACCGCATGGCGATGGAACGAGCGTTTGCCTTGAACGATGTGAGGGTCGGCCACGGCTTTGACGTGCATGCCTTCGGTGACGGCGATCACATCACTCTGTGCGGGGTGAAGATACCGCACGACCACGGCTTGTCAGGCCATTCCGATGCCGATGTGGCGCTGCATGCCCTGACCGATGCCATTCTCGGCACTTTGGGCGAGGGCGACATCGGGGTGCATTTCCCGCCCTCGGACCCGCAATGGAAGGGCGCCGATAGTGCAGTCTTCGTGGCAAAGGCCATGGAGCTGCTTGCTGCGCGCGAAGGCCGGCTGGCCAATGTCGACATAACCCTGGTCGCCGAGGCCCCGAAGATCGCCCCGCATGTCGCGGCGATGCGCGCCAGGCTGGCTGAAATGCTGAAAATCGATCCCGGCCGTATCGCCGTCAAGGCGACCACCAACGAGAACATGGGGTTTATCGGCCGCCGCGAGGGCATGGTTGCCTATGCGCTCGCTACGGTGCGGTTGCCGGGGTCGCCGGAGAGCGGTGATGTTTGACCGCGCCCTGATCCATGCGGCCAAGCACCTGCTCGATGCCTGCCGCGACGGTGGCCTGAAGCTCGTCACGGCGGAAAGCTGCACCGGCGGGCTGGTAGCCGCCCTGCTCACCGACATCGCCGGGTCCTCGGCGGTATTCGAGCGCGGCTTCGTTACCTATTCCAACCAGGCCAAAGCCGAGTTGCTGGGCGTGCCCATGGACCTCATCGAGCGCCATGGCGCGGTCTCCGAGCAGGTGGCCCGTGCCATGGCCGAAGGGGCGCTTGCCCGCTCGCATGCCGATATCGCGGTGAGTGTCACCGGCATCGCCGGGCCTGACGGCGGCAGCGTGGAAAAGCCGGTTGGCCTGGTACATTTTGCCACCGCCCGGCGCCAGCACGTCACCCACGCCGCCGTCATGCGCTTCGGCGACCAGGGCCGTGAAAGGATCCGCGAGCTATCGGTCGCAACCGCGCTGCAGATGGTCATCGCCGCGGTCGGCGAAGGCGGCCTTGTCGCCTGAATGCCTTTTTATCCGGCCCAATGGGCATGCCCGGCGCCCGGTTGCCGGCCATACAGCATCCTGGCACGGCGCTCGAAGGCCTTGACCACCTTGCCCATGGCGAAATCGAGGGTCTTGTTCATGACGAACTGCAGCATCCGGCTGGCCATCTCGTAATCGACGCTGTAGTCGATGGCCGAGCCGCCGTCCGGCAGCGGGCGAAACTGCCAGCGGCTGTCGAGATTTTTCATCGGCTTTTCGTTCGATACGGAGCGGATGTTGAGGTTTTCCGCATCGACGATCACCCGGCTGGCAAACGTCTGATCGATGCCGAGCTTCGGATAGACGATGGTGATTTCGCTGCGAAACGTGTCGCGGCCTTGATCATCCAGGCGCTGGTCGCTCACGGTTGCCCGCGTGATCAGCTTGATGAATTCGGGATAGCGCTCGATATCGGCGGCGATGGCGAACATCTGCTGCGGGCTGTAGGCACTTTCAGTGGTCAGTCTGATGGACGGCAACAGGCTCAGCCTTTCGCGCTATCGCCGGCTCGCTCCAGCCGCGCGGCCGTGAGGCGGGCAAAATCGTCGCCGGCATGGTGCGACGAACGTGTCAGCGGGCTGGCGGAGACCATCAGGAAGCCCTTGGCAAAGGCGGTTCGTTCCAATCCCTTGAACTCGTCCGGCGTCCAGAAGCGGTCGATGGCGGCATGCTTGCGAGTGGGCTGCAGGTATTGCCCGATGGTGATGAAGTCGATTGCCGCCGAGCGCATGTCGTCCATCACCTGCAGGACCTGCTCGCGCGTCTCGCCCAAGCCCACCATGATGCCCGACTTGGTGAACATCTGCGGGTCCAGTTCCTTCACCCGCTGCAACAGCCTGAGGGAATGGAAATAGCGCGCCCCGGGACGGATCTTCGGATAAAGCCCCGGCACGGTTTCGAGATTGTGGTTGAAGACATCGGGCCGCGCTTCGACGACTTTTTCCAGAGCACCGTTCTTCTTGAGGAAATCAGGCGTCAGCACTTCAATGGTCGTTTGCGGGGTGCGGGCGCGCAGCGCGCGGATCACCGCTGCGAAGTGCCCTGCCCCGCCGTCGTCGAGGTCGTCGCGGTCAACCGAGGTGATGACCGCGTGGTTGAGCCCCATGCGGGCCACGGCGTCGGCGACCTTTTCCGGTTCGGCCGCATCGAGCGGGCCGGGCAACCCGGTCCTCACATTGCAGAAGGCGCAAGC
Source organism: uncultured Rhizobiaceae bacterium (assembly GCA_964568825.1). GTDB lineage: Bacteria > Pseudomonadota > Alphaproteobacteria > Rhizobiales > Aestuariivirgaceae > CAVVDT01. The sequence continues at coordinate 13,219 of CAZMSA010000087.1, forward strand.
CCGCGTGCAGGTATCGCCCATGACCATGAAGGTGGCGTGCTTCTTCGACCAGCACTCGCCGATATTGGGGCAGCCCGCCTCCTCGCATACGGTGACGAGATTGTTTTCGCGCACGATGGCGCGGGTCTGGTTGTAGACTGGCGAGCCCGGCGCCTTGACGCGGATCCACGCTGGCTTGCGCAGCATCGGCGTATCGGGCCGGTTCACCTTTTCAGGATGCCGCGGCCGTTTGCCGGTTTTTTCAAGAACAATGACCAAACCGGGTTCCTATGCGCGTCCCTTGATGAGCTTGTAGGCGAAGATCAGGATGCAGGCGCCGATGATGGCGGCAACGAGTTGGCCGATGAAGCCAGTGTAAACCGCGTGCAGCAGCTTGGCGGAGAGATAGTTCGCCACGATGGCGCCGACCACGCCCAGCACGATGTTCATGATCAAACCGGTATCGAACTTCATCAGCTTTTCGGCAATCCAGCCGGCAAGCCCGCCGATGATGATGGTCATAATCCAGCCAAATCCGACCATTTCAACCTCCTCAGGTTAGAAACCGCAGTCTCATATGGCACGATACGCAAGTACAAGCACCAACGTTCCGGCAATCAGGCAATCAACCGCGCCGCCAGCACTACCAGGATGGCGCCAATGGTCGCCACGACGATCTCGCGCACGATCATGTTGTGGATGCCGAGCGAGATGCCGAAATAACTGAACAGGAAGCCACCGGCGAACGACCCGATGAGACCGGTGATCAGGTAGCGGATGAGCCCGCCGCCGCCGACCACGAAGCTCGCCAGCCAGCCGGCAATGATGCCGATGAACAACATGATGACGAGATTGCGCGTATCCATGACCGTTACTCCCGCAAAAAGCACAGCGCTACATATGGATCACCCGTCCATAGGCATCAAGCACGCTTTCATGCATCATCTCAGAAAGGGTGGGGTGCGGGAAGACGGTGTGCATCAGGTCTTCCTCGGTGGTCTCCAGTCCCATGGCGATGACAAACCCCTGGATGAGCTCTGTCACTTCCGCCCCTACCATGTGGGCGCCCAGAAGCTCGCCGGTCTTGGCGTTGAAGATGGTCTTGACCAGCCCCTGATCCTCGCCCAGCGCAATCGCCTTGCCGTTGCCGAGGAACGGAAAACGCCCGATCTTCACCTCGAAACCGGCCTCCTTGGCGCGCTTTTCGGTGAGGCCGACGGAGGCCACCTGCGGGTGGCAATAAGTGCACCCGGGGATGTGCTCCTTCTTCATGGGATGGACGTTTGGCAATCCCTTGATCTTTTCCACGCAGATGACGCCTTCGTGCTCAGCCTTGTGGGCGAGCATCGGCGGGCCGGCCACGTCGCCGATGGCATAGAGCCCGGCGACATTGGTGCGTCCGTAGCCGTCGATGACGATGCAGCCCTTTTCGGTCTTTACCCCCAGCGTCTCCAGCCCGAGCTTTTCGATGTTGCCGGTCACGCCGACCGCCGAGATCACCCGGTCGACGACAAGCTCGGATTTCTGGCCCTTGGCGTCCTCAATGCTGGCGGTGACGCTGTTGGCGGCCTTTTTCAGTCCCGCCACCTTGGCGCCGGTCATGATTTTCAGCCCCTGCTTTTCAAGCTGCTTCCTGGCGATGCCGGCGATCTCGGTGTCTTCAACCGGCATGATCTGGTCGACGATCTCGACCACTGTAACATCGACGCCCATGGCGTTGTAAAAGCTGGCGAATTCGATTCCGATAGCGCCCGATCCGACGACCAGCAGGGATTTCGGTATGGCGGGCGGCACCATGGCCTCGAAATAGGTCCACACCAGCTTGCCGTCAGGCTCGAGACCGGGCAGCACGCGCGGGCGTGCGCCGGTGGCGATGATGATGTGCCTGGCCTGATAGGTGCCCGGCCCCGATGTCCCCTTGGGCTCGGGATGTTGCGGCTCCATGGGCTTCTTGGCGCTCTTGGATACCACCACCTCGCCGGGCTTGGTCACCTTGGCCTCGCCCCAGATGACCGTCACCTTGTTCTTCTTCAAGAGGTGCCCGACGCCGCCGTTGAGCCGGCCCGAGACCTTGCGCGAGCGCTGCACCACGGCTGCGGCATCGAACCCGACCTTTTCAGCGCTGAGCCCGTAATCGCCGGCGTGGTTCATGTAATGGAAGATTTCTGCCGAGCGCAAAAGCGCCTTGGTCGGGATGCATCCCCAGTTGAGGCAGATGCCGCCCAGGTGCTCGCGCTCGACGATGGCGGTCCTGAAGCCCAGTTGCGCGGCGCGGATGGCCGTCACGTATCCCCCCGGCCCCGCACCGATGATCAAGATGTCGAAACTGGTGTCGCTCATGCCCTTGCCTTCCCGTCATTGCCGCGCGGTTACAGCCATTTGCGAAGCGGATGGAATCCCCGAATTCATCGATCAGGCTCAACACCTTATTGGGCAGGTGCCGCGATGGGAAGACGCAAACCCGAGGGGGCGCGCGGCCGCAGTCTTGCTCAGCCCGCCTTCAGGACATCGCGACCGGCAAACCGTCCCTGCCCGTCCAGTTCTTCCTCGATGCTTATGAGCTGGTTGTACTTGGCCAGCCGGTCTTAACGGGCGAGCGACCCGGTCTTGATCTGCACTCAGTT
>CAZMSA010000088.1:0-15774 GCA_964568825.1 uncultured Rhizobiaceae bacterium
TCGGCCAGGTGATGAAGGCGACCGGCGGTAAGGCCAACCCGCAGGCGGTCAACGCCCTGGTGAAGCAAAAGCTCGGGGTGGAATGAGCCTCAAGCTGCGCATCGCCACCGTCGAGGACGTCCCGGCGATCCGTGCCCTGCTGGCCGATGATGATCTCGGGCGCACCCGCGAGGACCTGAGCGAAGCGGGCCTTGCGCGCTACCTGCAGACCTTCGCCGCCATCGAGGCCGATCCGCGCAACCATCTCTTTGTCGCCGAGAACGAAGGCCGCATCGTCGGCACCTGGCAGGTCACCTACATCCCCTATCTGTCGCGTGGAGGCAACGAGCGCGCCCATATCGAAGCGGTGCGGGTGGCCAGCAACCGGCGGGGAGAGGGCATCGGGCGGGCGATGATGCGCCATGCCCTTGATGCGGCAAAGGCGCGCGGCTGCCTCCTGGCCCAGCTCACTTCCGACAAGACACGCCCCGATGCCCACCGCTTCTATGAAAGCCTCGGCTTCACCGCCAGCCATTCGGGCTTCAAGATGGTGCTGTGAGCGCTGCTGTCAGCACGCAGCGGTGCACAGGCGCTGTCCCACCAAGAAAAAGGGTGTGCCGGACGATTGCCCCGCACACCCCAACTCGGTCGGCCGGACACGGCCGGTTACGCAACTAACGCTCGCGAAGATAAGCCGGGTTTGCTTAATGTATTGCTAAGCGAACAGCCAATTGCGACGAAGGCGGACAATTTTTTATTGACGGCTGGGGCGCCGGCCGAGCGCCGTGGGCTCAGTAGTGAAATTGTTCCGTCAGCACCCGTTCGGCCAGGTTGTGACCGGCGCCGAATAACAGGCGCACGCTGCGGGTGCGGTCCTCGGCGACGGTGACGGAGGTGACATCGCGGGTCTCGTGATGATCGGCCACCGCCGCGACCGGGCGCTTTTCCGCCTCCAGCACCTCGATCAGCACTTTCGCCTTGTGGTCGAGGATGGCGCCATGCCAGTGGCGGGGGCGGAAGGCCGACAGCGGGGTGAGCACCAGGAGCGGCGAGTTTATCGGCAGGATGGGGCCGTGGGCCGAAAGGTTGTAGGCCGTCGAGCCCGCCGGCGTCGCCACGATGATGCCGTCGGCGATGAGTTCTTTCAGTCGTACCTTGCCGTCCACCGAAATGCGCAGCTTGGCCGCCTGGTGGCGTTCGCGCAGCAGCGAGACATCGTTGAAGGCAATGGCCCGGTGGGTCTCGCCGCTCCTGTCGATGGCGGTCATGTCGAGGGGGCGGATGTCAGTTGCCTCGGCATTGGCCAGCCGTTCGGGCAGGTCATCCTTGTCGTAATCGTTCATGAGAAAGCCGACCGAGCCGCGGTTCATGCCGTAGATCGCCTTTCCTGAATCGATGAAGGCGTGCATGGTCTGCAGCATCAAGCCGTCGCCGCCCAGTGCCACGATGATCCGGGCCTCTTCAGGCGGGCATTTGCCGTAGCGCCGCTCGAGTTCGCGCCGCGCACGCCGCGCCGCCGGGGCATCGGACGCGATGAAGCCGATATGGTGGTGGTCCATGATGAAAGCTGCCCCGCGGCCGGTCCATTGACTTTGCGCTATTGTTTCCGAATGAAGAGCTAAGTGAAAGCTCTCGCCGAGGCAACCCGGCAATTCGTCAAGGCCCTGATCGAAGGATCGCCATGCGCGCCCTGATCTTCTGTACCACCTGCCGCCATTCAGCCGAGGAAAAGCTCGGCCCCGACGGCCTGACCGGCGGCGAGCGGCTGGCCCGCCATGCCGAGGCGGCGCTCGAGCGGGCGGGGCGCTCGGACATCGCAGTCAGGCGCCAGGAGTGCCTGTGGTCATGCAAGCGCCATTGCAACGTGTGGCTCCACGACCCGGACCGCTTCAGCTATCTGGCCGGAGACTTTGCCCCCGAGGCGTCCAGCGCCGAGGCGATCATCCAGTGGTTCGACCTGCACGGTGAAAGCGAGGCCGGTTGGGTGGCATTCCGGCAATGGCCTGAAGGCATGCGCGGACATTTCATCGCCCGCTTGCCGGCCTCAGGTGAGGACTTGCCATGACCGACCCCCGCACGACGTTGGTGCTGGGCGGCGCGCGCTCAGGGAAAAGCCGCCATGCCGAACAACTGGCGGCGGCGCATGGCGGTCCAAGAATCTACATCGCCAGCGCCGAAGGGGGCGATGCCGAAATGCGGGCGCGCATTGCCGCTCACCGGACGCGGCGCGGCGCCGACTGGACCACGCTGGAGGCCCCGCTGGAGGTGGTTGCCGCCATCACCGGCCATGATGGCTCTGAAACCTTCATTCTCTTCGACTGCGTGACTTTGTGGGTCGCCAAACTGATGGCGACGGGCCGAGATGTCGATGCCGAAGTGGCAAGGCTGGCGGAGGTCATGGCGACCGTTGCCGGGCGGCTGGTCATCGTGTCCAACGAGGTGGGCCTCGGCATCGTGCCGGACAATGAGCTGGCGCGGGCCTTTCGCGACGCCGCGGGTCTCGCCAACCAGCGCCTGGCGGCGGCTGCCGACGAGGTGGTGTTCATCGCCGCCGGGCTGCCGCTGAAGCTCAAGTGAGGGCGCGGGCGGCAATCGCCGCCAGGCCGGCAAGCCCCGCCAGCAGGCTGAGGGCGCGACCGTAGAGGCTGAGCGCCCGGCGGATATCGGCGGCTTCGAGGTCGGCGCGGCCATCACCCATCCATTGCAGATCGACCGTTTGCCCCTCATAGCTGCGCGGGCCGCCGAGGCGGATTTTTAACGCTCCGGCCATGGCGGCTTCCGGCCAGCCGGCATTGGGCGATTGATGACCCGCCGCATCGCGCCGCATGGCCCGCAACGCCGTTGTGCTGGGGCCGGCCAGGGCGATGAGGAGGCTGGTGAGGCGTGCCGCCGGCAGGTTGACGAGATCATCGAGACGCGCTGATGCCCAGCCGAAATCGCCATGGCGGGCATCCTTGTGGCCGATCATGCTGTCGGCGGTGTTGATGGCCTTGTAGAGGGCAATGCCCGGCAGGCCAAAGAGCGCCAGCCAGAGGTATGGGGCGACGATGCCGTCGGCGGTGTTTTCAGCAAGGCTTTCGATGGCGGCCCGCGCAACGCCTGATTGATCGAGCGCCTGCGGATCGCGCCCGACCAGATGGCTGACGGCGGTGCGGCCGGCGTCGATTGAGCGGTCGAGGCCCTCGGCCACGGCGGTGACGTGGCGTGCAAGGCTCGCCTGGGCGAGAAAGGCGGTGGCGATGACAGCTTCCACCACCCAGCCCCAGGCATGGGCGCGCAGCAGCGCGGTGAGCGGCACGGTGACGATGGCGACCGCCGCCAGCACCAGGAAAAGGCAGAGCACGCCCTTCAGGCGCTGGTGGCCCGGGTGGTTGAGGCGTTCATCGAGCAAGCCGATGAGACACCCGATCCACACAACGGGGTGGGAAATGAGGCGTTGCAACAAAGCCGGATAACCGGTCACCCGCTCGATGACGAGGGCGACGAACGCGATCGGCAAGGTGATGGCGAGGTGCATGGGTGCTTAGGGTCTGTTGAGTATCACGGTTGTGGTGCTGGCGTGGGCACTTCGGCCAGCGCCAGCAGGCGGTCGAGATCGAGATGGACTTCAAGATGGCGCGCCAGTTGATCGAGCGTTGTCTCCACCACATCGGCGTGGCGCTGGTTGCCCGGGGCCGCGCCGATCTCTGCCAGGAAGGCGCGGCGGAATTCGTCGCTGGCGAGGCAGCCATGCAGGTAGGTGCCGCAGATGCGCCCGCTGGGGGCGATGGCGCCGTCCGGGCGCTCGTCGACATGGGCGAAGGGGCGGTCGCAATCAGCACCACTGGTGCGTCCGAGATGGATCTCATAGCCCTCAAGCGCAAGGCCGGTGGACGCGTGGCGCGCATTCGTGCGGGTGAGCGTCTTGTCGCCGCCAAGCATCGTCTCGACATCGAGCAGACCGAGGCCCGGCGCCGAGCCGGCGGGGCCTTCGAGCCCTTGCGGGTCGTCGATGCGCGTACCCAGCATCTGGTAGCCGCCGCACAGGCCGAGCACATGCCCGCCACGCCTGACATGGGCGGCGATGTCGATGTCCCAGCCCTGTTCCCTGAGGAAGGCGAGATCGGCAATGGTCGACTTGGAGCCGGGCACGATGACCAGGCGGGCATCGCCGGGGACCGCCTCGCCCGGTTGCACCATGACCAGCTTGACCCCTGGCTCGTTCTTCAAGGGGTCGAGGTCGTCGAAATTGGCGATGCGTGAAAGCCGCAAGATCGCGATGACGCACTCACCCGACCCGCTGGTGGCGGCTGTCTCAAGCGCCACGGCATCCTCGGCCGGCAGCTTCGCGGCACCGGGAAAATACGGGACGACGCCGAGGCAGGGCCGACCGGTCAAGCTCTCGATGGCCGCGACACCCTCACGAAAAAGCTCGATGTCGCCGTGGAATCGGTTGACGATGATGGCCTTTATCATCGCCCGGTCTGCCTCTGGCAGTATCTGCAAGGTACCCGCGAGCGAGGCGATGACGCCACCGCGATGGATGTCGCCGATGAGGACCACCGGCACCCCGGCGGTACTTGCAAAGCCCATGTTGGCAAGATCGCCGTCGCGCAGGTTGATCTCGGCAGGCGAGCCCGCGCCTTCGACGATGACCAGATCGCTTTCGGCACAGCAACGGGAAAAACTGTCAAGGATGGCGGGCAGGAAGTCGCGCCGGCGGGCGAAGTAGTCGCGCGCCTTGAGGCTGGCAAGGCGCTTGCCCTGGACGATCACCTGGGCACCGGTCGAGGTCTCGGGCTTGAGCAGCACCGGGTTCAAGTGGACGCTGGGCGGCAGCCGGGCGGCAAGCGCCTGCAAGGCCTGGGCGCGGCCGATCTCGCCGCCATCGGCAGTAACCGCGGCGTTGTTGGACATGTTCTGCGGCTTGAACGGGCAGACCCTGAGGCCGCGCTGCGTGAAGGCGCGAGCAAGTCCGGCGGCGATCAGCGACTTGCCGACGTCCGAGCCGGTGCCTTGCAGCATGATGGCGCGGGCATTCACGCAATCGCCTCGGCGTCGATGACGTGCAGCCACGAGCCCATGACGGTGCCGGCGCGGCTGCCATGGTGGTGGTGCTCGTTAGTGCTGGTATCGGTGGCCGAGAACAGCGGTTCACCGGCCGCGCCGGTCTCGATGCAGTAATGGAATTCGTGACCGCGCAGACGCGAGGCGAAGGGCAGCGGCGATGAGTGCGCCACGTGGCGGTAGCCGAGCGACAGGTGGCGCTCGGCAAACGACGTCTCGTTGGGCAGGAGTCCTGCCATGACATGGCGATGGCCCTCGACGTCGATGAGGCCACGACCCAGCATCATATAGCCGCCGCATTCGCCATAGACGAGGGCGCCGCGCGCCGCTGCCGCCTGTAGGCCGGCGAGGAAGCCGGTGTTGGCGGCCAGTTTTCCGGCATGCAGCTCGGGATAGCCGCCGGGCAGGAACACGGCATCGGCGCTGCCGGGCGGGGCTTCATCGGCGAGGGGGGAAAATGTCATGACATCGGCGCCCGCCCGCCGCCATCCTGTGAGCAGGTGCGGATAGGCAAAGCCGAAGGCTGCATCGAAAGCAACCGCGATGCGCTGGCCAAGCGGGGCAAGCGGTTGCCATTCCTGAAACCCCCCTTGCGGCTCGCGGGCCAGGCGCACAATGGCATCGAGATCGACGGCGGCCTTCAGCTTTTCCGCCGCATTGGCGATGAAGGCTTCGAGCGCTGGATGCTCGCCCGCCTGCACCAGCCCCAGATGCCGGGCGGGAAGCGCCAGTGCGGCATCGCGCATCACCGCGCCGAGCACCGTGACATTGGCCTCGCGCAGGGCAAACCGGCAGGTCTCGGCATGGCGTTCCGAGGCGGTACGGTTGAGGATGACGCCCGACACCGCAACGTCGTGGCGGAAATCGGTAAAGCCGCGAGCCAGTGCGGCGGCCGACTGGGCCTGATGGCTGACATCCATCACCAGCACCACCGGCAGATTGAGACGGGCGGCCAGATCGGCGGTGGAGCCGCGCTGACGAGGAGGGCCGTCAAACAGCCCCATGACCCCCTCGATCACAATGAGATCGGCATCGTGGGCCATCAGGTCGACGAGGCCGTCGACAGTGGCGCCGCGCATGGCCCAGGGATCGAGATTGTAGGCGGGGCCCCCGCTCGCGGCCTCGAGGAAGCGCGGATCGATATAATCGGGACCGACCTTGGCAGCAGCAACCGCCAGGCCTTTCATCCTGAGCGCCCTCACCAGCGCCATGCTGATGAGTGTCTTGCCGCCACCGGAGGCGGGTGCGGCGACCACAAGCGCTTTAGCCAATGGGGTTCTCCCGCAACGATGCTCCATACCAGTCGAGGATGTCGCGCCAGCGTTCCACCTGTCCTACGACCACGATGGCCGGTGTATCGGGTGTATTTTCGGCAAGAAACGAGTCGATTTCGCCGAGCGTGGTGGAGAGTACCGTCTGCTGCGGCAGGGTGGCGTTGGAGACGAACACCACGTTGTCTGAAGTCTCCCGGCCACCGGCGATGAGCGCACGGGCGATCTCGCCCATGTGCTTGACCGCCATGTACATGACAATGACCGGAGCAGCGGTGGCGACAGCGGCCCAATCGACATTGCCGGGCATCGAACCGCTGGCATCGTGGCCGGTGAGGAAGATCACCGCGTGGTTGAGATCGCGGTGGGTGACCGGCACGCCGGCGTACGCAAGCCCGCCCATGCCGGCCGATATGCCGGGCACGATGCGAAACGTCACGCCGGCGCGATGCAGCATCTGGGCCTCCTCGCCGCCGCGCCCGAACATCATCGGATCGCCGCCCTTGAGGCGCAGCACCCGCTTGCCTTCACGTGCCAGTTCGATCAGCCGCAGGGAAATGTCGCGCTGCTTTGGTGACGGCCGCCCGCCGCGCTTTCCGGCATATTCATGGATCGCGCCGGGTTTGACCCAGCGCAGGATGTCGGCATTCACCAGCGCATCGTACACCACCACGTCGCACGACTGCAGGGCATGGTAGGCGAGCAGCGACAAAAGGCCCGGCGCGCCGGGGCCGGCCCCTGCCAGCCACACGGTGCCCGGCTCGAACGGCGGGAACGGTTCGGCATCGAGGCGCGCAAAGCCCTCCGGTCCGTGCCATGTGCTCGTGCCTGCCGACGGCTTGACCGGCATGGTCGCATTCACCTCTTCAACGCAGCCCCAAAGGCCTTATACATGGCGGTCATGGGCGAGACCACACCGCAACGCAAGGCTGGACTTAGACGCGGCTGGACCACCGGGGCTTGTGCGACAGCGGCAACCAAGGCGGCCTATGCGGCGTTGCTGACGGGAGAATTCCCCGATCCCGTCACCATCACCCTGCCGCAGGGTGAAACCCCTGCCTTCGCGCTGGCTTTCGAAGGGCTGGAAGACGGACGGGCGCGGGCCGGCATCGTGAAGGACGCCGGCGATGATCCCGACGTCACCCACGGCGCCACCATCATCGCCGAGGTGAGGCGTGGTGAGCCTGGTTCGGGCGTGGTGTTCAGGGCGGGCGAGGGCGTGGGGACCATCACCAGACCGGGCCTCCCCATTGCGCCGGGCGAGCCGGCGATCAATCCCGTACCGCGTCAGATGATGCGCGATGTGGTGGCCGAACTGGCGGCGCTCAATGGCGATGCCGGCGATGTGGAGATCGAGATTTCCATACCCGGCGGGGAAAAGCTGGCTGAACGCACCTGGAATCCGCGTCTCGGCATCATGGGCGGGCTTTCGATCCTCGGCACCACCGGGATCGTCAGGCCGTTTTCCTGCTCGGCGTGGATCGCCTCCATCCATCGCGGCATCGACGTGGCGCGGGCTGGTGCCGTTTCGCATGTGGCCGGGGCGACCGGATCGACCTCGGAAAAGGCGGTGGCCGCGCTTTACGGCCTCGACCCGTCGGCGCTGATCGACATGGGTGACTTTGTCGGCGGGATGCTGAAATACCTGCGCCGCCACCCGCTTCGGCGGGTAACGGTGGCAGGCGGGTTCGGCAAGCTGACAAAGATGGCGCAAGGTGCCCTCGATCTCCATTCGGGACGCAGCGAAGTGGATTTCGCCTATCTGGCCGAACTGGTGCGGCGGGTGCTCGGCGATGAAGCCCTGGCCGGGCAGGCGGCGAACGCCAACAGCGCACTCGAGGTCCTGCGCCTCGCCGGCGACCACTCCAAGGCCCTGGCCGACGCGGTGGCCCAGGACGCGCTGGAAACCGGGCGCGGCATCTTGCGCGGGGCCGACGTGACGCTCGACATCGTGGTGGTGGGGCGCGACGGCGAGGTCATCGGCCGTGCCGGCTAGGGCGCTGATCCTCGGCGGCACCGGCGATGCCCGGGCGCTGGCAGCGCGGCTCATCGAGCGCGGCCATCATGTGGTGACGTCGCTGGCCGGGGTAACCAGCGATCCGCGGCTGCCGGCCGGCGAGGTGCGCACGGGCGGCTTTGGCGGCATCGACGGGCTGACGGCCTACCTGGAAGCTGAGCGGTTCGACTGGCTCATCGATGCGACCCATCCCTTCGCGGCGCATATCTCGGCCCATGCCCATTCAGCGGCAGGGCGTGCAGGCGTCAGGCTGGTGCGGCTGGAGCGCCCGGCCTGGACGCCGGGGCCGGGGGATGAGTGGATTTCGGTGCCCGATACGGCAGCTGCGGTGGCCGCGCTGCCGGCCGGCGCCGCGGCACTGGTGACCATCGGGCGCAAGGAAGTGGCGGCCTTTGCCGCGCGCCGCGATATCCGCGTGGTAGCGCGGATGATCGAGGCGCCAGTAGTCACCTTGCCGCAAAATTGGCGGCTTGTGCTGGCCCGCCCGCCGTTTAGTGTAGACGACGAACGGGCGCTGATGCGCAGAGAGAGGGTCACCGTCGTGGTGACCAAGAATGCCGGCGGGCCGGGCGCGGCAAAGCTTGAAGCGGCGCGGCATCTGGGGTTGCCGGTGATCATCATCGAGCGACCGCCAAAGCCCGAGATGCCGACGCTGGCGGGGATGGATGAAATCACAGGGATCATTGAAGGGATGACGACATGACAGCGGTGAAGCTGACACTGGACGAAGTGCGCGATCTCGCCTTTAAGTGCCTCAAGGCCAACGGCTGCGACGATGACAACGCCGCCGCCTCGGCCGACAACATGACGCTGGCCGAAGGCGACGGCTGCGCCTCGCACGGCCTCTTCAGGCTGCCCTGGCATGTATCGAGTCTCAGGTCCGGCAAGGCCAACGGGACCGCGAAGCCAAGGATCGAGAGGCTGGCTAGTGGCGTCATCAAGGTGCATGGCGATCGCGGATTTGCCCCGCTCGGCCATCGCGTCGGGCGCGAGCCCCTTATCACTGCGGCGCGTGAAAACGGCATCGCAGCCATGGCCTACACCAACATGTACCACGTCGCCGCCCTATGGCCGGAAATCGAGGCGCTGGTCGCCGAAGGGCTGGTGGCCTTCGCCTTTACCGCCTCGCTCCCCTATGTGGCCCCGGCGGGCGGAACCAAGCCGCTTTTCGGGACCAATCCCATCGGTTTCGGCTGGCCGCGCGGGGAACAGCCGCCGGTCATCTTCGATCAGGCCTCGGCCGCCATGGCGCGTGGCGAGATCATGATTGCCGCCCGCGACGGCCACAAGGTGCCGGAAGGCGCGGGGATCGATGCCGCCGGCCATCCGACCACCGATCCCAATGAAATCCTCAAAGGCGCCCAGCTCGGCTTCGGTGGCTACAAGGGCGCCCTTCTGGCCATGATGGTGGAATTGCTGGCCGGGCCGCTGATCGGTGACATGCTGAGCATCGAGGCTCTCAAGGACGATGCCGGCGCCAAGGCCGCCCCGCACGGCGGCGAACTCATCCTCGCCCTCGATCCTGCCCGCTTCGGCGACGCCGACGGCTTTCAGGCTCACGGTGAAAAGCTGTTTGCGGCGATCGCGGCACAGGAGGGCGCGCGCCTGCCGGGCATGCGGCGCTATGCCAACCGCAAAGAAGCACCCAAAACCGGCATCACCATCCCCAGGAGCCTGTCCGACACTATCGCTGGTCTCATGACGAATTGATGAGTCAATTCAAGAGCTTGCCGTAAGCTTCTGTTTCCTGGACGTCTTGAGGTTGCGCAGCACGTGTTCGTGGGCACTGTCATAAAGCGCGGAATCGCGATAGCCGCTGGCCCCCAGCACCGGGCCGACGAGGATCAGGGCGGTACGGGTGAGTTTTGCCGCGCGCACCTTCGCCTTGATGGTCGATAAGGTGCCGCGGATCACCTGCTCGTCGGGCCACGAAGCGCGAAACACCACGATCACCGGGCAGTCGGCGCCGTAGTGGAGGCTAAGCGCCCTCTCCACATGGGCGAGATTGCGGATCGACAGGTGGATGGCAAGGGTGGTGCGCGCCCGGCCCAGTTCCTCCAGCCGTTCGCCCGGCGGCATGTCGGAGGCCTTCATGGCGGTGCGTGTGAGGATGATGGTCTGGGCGACCTCGGGCAAGGTGAGTTCGGCCTTCAGCGTCGCCGCGGCGGCAGCAAAGGCCGGAACGCCGGGGGTGACGTCGTAGTCGATGCCCATCTCATCGAGGCGCCGCATCTGCTCGCCGATGGCGCCATAGAGCGACGGGTCGCCGGAATGGACACGGGCGACATCGTGGCCGGCGGCATCGGCGTCGGCGATTTCGGCGATGATCTCATCAAGGGTGAGGGGGGCGGTGTCGATGACCCGGGCGCCTTCAGGCGCGGCGGCCACCACCTCGGCCGGGACCAGCGAGCCGGCGTAAAGGCAGACCGGACACGCCTCGATGTGTTTCAGGCCGCGCAGGGTGATGAGGTCGGGCGCGCCGGGCCCGGCGCCGATGAAATGAACGGTCATAAGGCGCTTCCGGTCTTGGCGGCATAGCCGCGCGGGGTAAAGGCATGCGTGCTGCCGTCGCCACGCCTGAATTGGCGGGACTGGCTGGAGCCCACCAAAACGATGGTCAGCATGTCGACAATCTCGGGATTGAACGCAGAAAAATCAACGATTTCCAATCTTTCCGCCGGGCGGCCGAGATTCGACGCGATCACGACGGGGGTGTCGGGCGGGCGGTGGCTGGACAGTATGGCCATGGCGCGGGCGAGGTGGTCGCCGCGCCGAGCCGAGCGCGGGTTGTAGAACGCGACAACGAAATCGCCTTGCGCCGCCGCCTTGAGGCGCTTTTCGATCACCGCCCACGGGGTGAGGAGGTCGGACAGGGAAATGGTGCAGAAATCATGGCCCATGAGGGCGCCGGATTTGGCCGCCGCAGCCTGGAAGGCCGAAATGCCGGGCACCACCTCCACCGCGATGCGGCGGGCTTGCGGGGAAAGGGACGCCGAGGCGAGCGCCTCGTAGACGAGGCTTGCCATGGCATAGATGCCGGCATCGCCCGAGCACACCAGCGCCACGGTACGGCCCTCGGCGGCAAGGTCGATGGCATGGCGCACCCGCGCCTCCTCCTCGCCGAGGGCGAAGCGGTGCTCGGTTTGCTCATGTTGAAAGCGGTTGACGAGATCCAGATAAAGCCCATAGCCCACCCAGTCGCTGGCATGATCGAGGGCCTCGAGGGCAGTCGGGGTCATCCAGTTGGGGTCGCCGGGCCCGATCCCGACCACCGCGAGGCAACCGCGCGCCTGTCCCGGCAGATTGATCAGAGGATGGGGGGCTTCGGCGATGGCGAGGGTCGAGCGGCTGGCCTTCACCTTCTCCACCAGCAGCTTGCCGTCGGCGCCGGTGACGCAAAGCGCCGCGCCTTCGGCCACGCCGGCCACGCCCACTTCCTGCCGCACCGCTTCGGAGGGATTGGCAAGCCGGGCTTCTTGCGCCTTGAGGGCATCGGCGGCAATGAAGCGGGCCGGCACGCCCAGATGGCGGGCAAGGTCATGGATGGCCGGCTCGTCGGCCTTGAGGTCGAGGGAGAAGACCCCGGCGACCGCCTGTGGTGCGAGGTCGTGACGGGCGAGCGTTTCTTCGGCAAGCGCGATGAGTTCTCCGGCATCGGTACCCCGTTCGCAGCCCACGCCAATGGCGAGAGTCCTGGAATGGTAAACCAGATGGAGTGGGTCGCCCTGCAGGCGGCGCGGCGTCACCGTGATGCGCAACGCTTCGCCTTTCGGCAGTCCGTCCAGCCATTTGGCCTCACCCTCGAAGGTGACGCCTTCGCCGGCCAGCAGCGCCATGGAAAAGTCCTTCATGTCGGCGGGATTGGCGAGGGTATGGCCGGCGGAGGATTCATCCAGCGCGATGCCGAAGGCGAGGTCGGACGCGGTGGTGATGGCCGGTACGCCGCCGGTGAGGGCTGCGATGCGGCGGGCCAGATCGTTGGCGCCGTGGTGGCCGCCCACCAGTGGCACCGCGACACTGCCGTCCTCGGCCACCGCGACGACGGGCGGCTCGCTCTCCTTGTCGGCGAGATGCCGGGCAACGAAGCGGACCAGGATGCCTGCCGCACAGATGCCGACAATGGGGCGGCCGGCACAAAAGGCCGCCACCACCCGCTCGTAGGCCTTGCCGTGCGAGGGCGCGATGTCGGCTGCAAGGGGTCCTTTCAGTCGCTCGGCCAGCGCATGCGCCGTTGGAGTAAAGGCGATGATGAGGGGTCGGCTCACCATGGCTCGCTCCCCCGGTAGATGAGGATGGTGGAGAAATAGGGCTTTTCGCCCGCCTGCAAATCGGCAAGCGACGCGACGATTTCATCGCCGCCCGAGGCGGAAGCGACGATAAAGGCCCGCTCCGCCTGACCGGCCCGTTCGATCACGGCGCGCACGTCGTCGAAATGGCGGCCGATCTTGATGATGACGGCGGCATCGGCCGTTTCAAGCTCGCTTTCCAGCCGCTCCATGCCGGCGGTGGCGGGGATCACCTTCAGCACGTCCGCACGCGCCGCCAGTGGACGGCACGCGGCGGCGGCGCTGGCGGTCAGCGAGGTCACGCCGGGGACGATGACCGTGTGATAGTCATCCTTCAGACGCTCCAGCAAGTACATGAAACTGCCGTAGAAAAGCGGATCGCCGGCGCACAGGAAGCCGACGTCCCTGCCTTCATCCAGATGCGCCGCGATGGCCGCCGCCGCCTTGTCATAGGCGGCGCGGGCGGGCCCCCGCTCGATGCGCATGGGAATGGCGAGTTCAAGCTCTATGGCCTCTTCGGGGACGAACGGGCGGGCAATGCGGCGCGCCAGGCTCTCACCACTATCGGGGCGCGGATAGGCGATGACCGGCAGCCGCGAAATGAGCTTCCAGGCCTTGATGGTCATCAGTTCCGGATCGCCGGGGCCGACACCGAGGCCGTATAGAGTGCCGCGCCAGATGCTCACTTCATCACCCGCCATTGCAGCACCGCCATGCGCGGCTTCAGGGCATGCCGGCCGCCGATGACGGTGAGGTCTTCCATCGCCATGCGCACCAGATCGCCGCCATGTGCGGCTTGCCGGGCGATCAGGCGAGCCTCGCCCTCCAGCGTCACGGCATTGGCGACGAGCCGTCCGGTTGGTTTGAGCGCCGCCCACGCGGCCGCGAAGACAGCGTCGTCAACAACCGCGCCGCCGAGGAAGACGGCATCGGGCTGGGGCTGGCCGGCAAGCGTGGCGGGCACCGGGCCGGCGACGATGTGCAGACGCGGGGTGCCGAGACGGTCGGCATTGCGGGCGATGGCTTCGAGGCGGCCCGGATGGCGCTCGAAGGCGATGGCGCGAGCGCCGCGGGTGCTGCGCATCCATTCGATGCCAATGGAGCCGGAACCGGCCCCCACGTCCCACAAAAGCTGGTCGGGGGCGGGCGCCAGCGCGGCGATGGTGGCGGCGCGTACCTCGCGCTTGGTGATCTGGCCGTCATGTTCAAAGGCATCCTCCGGCAGGCCGGGGGTGCGGGCGAGGACGCGGGCGCCGGGGCCGGCCTTGCAATGGATGGCAAGGCTCAAGAGGCCGCCGAAAGGCTCTTCCGACACGCTACCGGCGATGAAGTCGATGCGCTTCTCGGTACTGCCGCCCAGGGATTCAAGGGCGGTCATGGGACTGGCGCCAAAGCCGCGCTCCACCAGGCGGCGGGCGACCTCGCGCACGCTTTCATCGCCATCGGTCAACAGGATGAGGCGGGCGCCGGGCTGGATGAAGGGCTCGACATTGGCAGGCGAGCGGCCGTGCACGGTGAGGGTGTCGCAGTCGGGCAGTGACCAGCCCATGCGGGCAGCGGCCAGCGACAGGGCCGAAACCGCCGGGATGACACGCACCTCGGCAACGGGGATGCGGGCGAGAATTCGGCGCGCGACGCCGTAATTGAGCGGATCGCCGGAGGCGACGACCACCACCCGCCGATGGCGGTTGGCGAGCAGTTCGTCGACCAGAGGATCGAACGGCGAGGGCCATTGGCGCCGTTCGCCACCGAGGCCGGGGATGAGCGCCAGCAGCCGTCTGGAACCGATCACCAAGTCGGCATTCTCAAGGGCGCGCCGGGCCTCGGCGCCGAGGCCGGCAAGGCCGTCCTCGCCCATGCCGATGATGGTGAGCCACCCGGCGCTCATAGCTGTCTCGCGAAGATGGCATTGAAGCAGGCCGCCGCCATGGCCGAGCCGCCACGCCGTCCTTTGAGGGTGGCGATGGGAATGCCGCGCGGATCGGCGACGAACCCGGCCTTCGATTCGACCGCGCCCACGAAGCCGACCGGAAAGGCGATGATGGCGGCAGGCCTGGGGCCGCCCCCGTCGATGATGTCGAGAAGCGCAAAAAGCGCCGTGGGCGCATTGCCGATGACCACGACAGCGCCTTCCAGGACCGGGCGCCACAGTTCGACCGCCGCTGCCGAACGCGTGATGCTTCTCGCCCGACCGATCTCGGCGGCGGCGGGATCGTTGAGGGTGCACATGACCGAAGTGCCTGCGGGCAGGAAGCGGCGGATGATGGCGGCCTTGACCATCTCGCAGTCGGCGAGGATGGCCGCGCCGCCGGCAAGTGCTGAGCGCACTGCATCCGGCAACCCGGCATCGATCACCAGATCGGCGAGGATGTCGGTCATGCCGCAGGCATGGATGAGCCGCAGCGCCAGGGGTTGGGCCGCTGGCGCCAGTCCCGAAAGATCGACCTCGTCGCGGATGGTGGCGAACGACTGCCGGTAGATCGCATCCGGGTCCATCAGTCGGGTCATGGCTAGCGCTTCAGGCTCTTGGGCCCGAGCGGGTGGTCGGCATGCGGATAGGGGGGATGATGATGGTCGTGGCCATGGCTGTGATCGTGGTCATGGTCGTGATGGTGCCCATGGTCGTGACTATGCCCATTGTCGTGATGGTGCTCGTGATCGTGAGCCTGTTGCTGGCAAGCACCGGTGCATTCGCCCTCGCACAGGGTGCAGCCCTCGCCGATGCCCTCGACATGGTGGTGATGGCTTTCCTGCGCTAGCCCGACATCGGCCTCGAAGCCCAGCACCTGGGCGCGGTACTTGCACAAGCCGCAGTTCATGGCGGTGTCGCCCTCGCGGGTCTGGCGCACCCGCTCAATGAAGGTGGAGACGACGTCCGGGTGATCGTTGAGATAGCCAGCCTTGACGAACTCGACTTCCGGGTGGTCGGCGGCCACCAGGTCGGTGTGCTGGTAGATGCGATTGACGAGGACGCCGGTGAACAGGAAATACGGAAACACGACGATACGCTTGAAGCCGAGGCGAACGGCATGGCGCAGGCCCGGCTCGACCAGCGGGAAGGTGACGCCGGAATAAAGCGTCTCCCCCCAGCCGAAGCCGATCCCCTCCCACAGCATGCGCATGACCTTGGAGGCGTTGGAATTGGCGTCCGGGTCGGACGAGCCGCGCCCCACCA
>CAZMSA010000089.1:0-15547 GCA_964568825.1 uncultured Rhizobiaceae bacterium
TATGCGGACGTGGCGGAATCGGTAGACGCAACGGACTTAAAATCCGTTGGGAGCAATCCCGTGTGGGTTCAAGTCCCACCGTCCGCACCAGTAAAATCAATGTGTTAGATGGAAATAAACAGCTAACGGACGCAACCGTTCAAAATCGTGTCCGCATCAGGTTGTCGTCAAGTCGAACGTGAAGGCCGTGGTTAAGGTCTTGGACGAAGCATTGAACGCCGGCGCCTAATGAGACGTGAGCGTGAGCCGCTGGTCCGTGTCAGGCATCAAAGCCATATCGACACAGCCGCCAGCCCTTTTCGCCTCTCCTTGGCTCCCTGAGAGGCTCGGCTACGGGTTTTGATGCGTAAGGTCAGTCGCGCCGATTACCCCTTCGGCTTCCGCTCCACCGCCGTATTTGGCCTCGAGAAGCTGCTCTGGAGTCATGAACTTGGCGATAAAGTCACGGTTGTATGCCGCTTCCTTGTTGCTTGTGCTGCCGCTAAGTTGAACCACCTGTAGGCGAACACATATACGTAGTCGCGTGGCACACCGCGCCCCTTGCTGTACATGACGCCGATGTTGTATTGCGCCGTTGCATCTCCTTGCTCGGCCAGAGGCAGCCACAGCTTGAATGCCGTCGCATAGTCGCCCCGGTTATAAGCTGCCTTCCCATCTTCATACGGCCCCGCCATGGCGGCGCCGGACTTCCATGCCAGGATGCCCGCAATCAGCAGACGCTTCATCATCGCCTTCGCCTCCGCTGCTTTCATAAGCCTATCCCACCGTTAGCAGACTAGCATATTCGACGACGAAGCCGCGTGAAGATGGGCCAATCCTGTCAAATCCCGAAGGGACGTGGCCCATTTTGCCTCTGGACGTCACTTTGAGCGGCTTGAAGGGGTGGGCCCTGCGGCGCCCCTCAAAGCTAGCCAGAAACAAAATGGGCCACGCCAGCGCCGCAACCGCGATACTCAACAGACCCTGGCTAGTCCGAACAGCCATGCAGGCGCTTGCAGCGGGAGCCGCTGGGTCGTGTCAGGCATCAATGCCATGTCGGCATAGCGGCCAACCCCTTTCGCCTCCCTCAACCTCCCTGAGAGAGCCCGCAGCCGTTGCCGCGCTGCGTTGTTTGCAATCTTGGCCTCTGGACCGTATGATTTCCAATTGTCCTGAAGCGCAATCCCACGCTGACGGAATTCCAAGGAGAAGAACTGCACACGCGAGCAAGCCACGAAGAGGATACCATGGCAAAAATACTTATTCTGAGTGCCCTGTCGCTGGCCATTTTATATTCAGAAGCCACTTTGCCCGCCATTGCCGCCGGACTCCATTCGAACAATACAAACCTGGCTAGTGCCAAGAAGCGTTGCCCGGATTTGAGTAGTCGATCGGCCTGCATGGCTCAACCCAAGTGTGTCTGGCATCCCAAGGGTAGCCGTTGTTCCGGCAAATAGGTCCGATCCGCACCTTGCTGATCCGCTAATCCGGCCCGGCCATCATGCCGGGCCTTTTTCATGCCTTCATGGCTTGCAGGGAGAGCCGCTGGGTCATGTCAGGCGCCAAAGCCAGACCTTCGTCAATGCCAAGGGCATGACCCATTATGCATTCGCCAAGGACGGCAACAACAAATCCAACCGCAATGGCGGTTGCGCCGCCTTCTGGCCGCCTTTGAAGGTGCAGCCCGGGCAAGTGGCCATGGGCGTCTGGTCGATTGTCAAGCGCGCCGACGGCTCCAGGCAGTGGGCCTATGACGGCATGCCGCTCTATATCTTTTCCAAGGACAAAAAGCCCGGTCAGGCAATGGGCGACGGCTTCAAGGGTGTTTGGCATATCGCCAGGCCGTAGGGCCGCCTGCGAAGATGCTGGTTTAGATGCGAATCAGCGATTAATCCTTCCCGCATGAATGATCGCTCGATCCTCATCTCCGGCATGGGCATCGCCGGCCCGACGCTGGCCTGGTGGCTGTTGAAGTACGGTTTCGAGGTGACGCTGGTCGAAAAGGCGCCGGCTGTGCGCAGCGGCGGCTACATCATCGACTTCTGGGGCGTCGGCTATGACGTCGCCGAGCGCATGGCGCTGGAGCCCGATCTCCGGCGCCAGGGCTACACCGTCAGCGAATTGCGCATGGTGGATGAGAAGGGCCGGCGGGTCGGCGGGTTCGATGCCTCGGTGTTTGCCCGTCTCACCGGCGGACGCTACATCAGCCTGCAGCGAAGCGATCTGGCGCGCCTCATCGTGCAGCGCATCGAAGGCCGCTGCGAAACGATTTTCGGCGACAGCATTTGCCGCCTCGATCCCGACGCCGGGGGCGTGACGGTCAGCTTCGACAAGGCTCCGCAAAGGCGCTTTTCGCTGGTGATCGGCGCCGACGGCCTGCATTCCCAGGTGCGCCGGTTCGTCTTCGGCCCGCAAGCGCAATTCGAGCACCCGCTCGGCTATGCCGTCGCCGCCTTCGAGATCGCCGGCTACCGGCCGCGCGATGAGGGTGTCTATGTGAGCTATATGGTTCCGGGAAGGCAGATCGCGCGCTTTGCCATGCGCGGCGACACCACCTTGATCCTTGCCGTCTTCGCCGATCCCGTCCGCCAATGGCCGGCGGCGCACGATCTTGCCGCCCAGAAGGCCGTCATCGCGGCCCCGTTCGGCGGCGCGGGCTGGGAGTGCGATGCCATCATCGCCGCGCTCGATCGATGCAGCGACATCTATTTCGACCGGGTAAGCCAGATCCGTATGCCCCGATGGTCCGCCGGGCGGGTGTGCCTTTTGGGCGATGCCGCCTTTAGCCCGTCGCTCATGGCGGGGCAGGGATCGGCGCTGGCCATGGCGGCGGCGTATGTGCTGGCGGGCGAAATCGCCTCAGCGGCGGGCAGACCCGATATTGCCTTTGAGCGCTATGAGGGGGTGCTGATGGACTTCATCGCCGGCAAGCACAAGGCGGCCGAGCGGTTCGCCGCCTCGTTTGCGCCACGCACGCGCTTCGGGATCACTTTGGCGCGTCTGCTGACAAGGGCATTCGGGCTGCCGCTGGTTGCCGAGATGTCGCTGGGGCGCAGCCTCACCGATCGGCTGGAGCTGTCGGATTACCCCGCGCAAGGCTGAAACGGCGCGGGCCGGTTCTGCCCCTGGTCTTCAGAAACGCGCGCCGGACGGCTGCCATGCGGACGGGCATCGCCGAGAGGCGGTCATGCCGTTGACACGCGTTCCTTGATGGCGATCGGCCGCGCCACCGGCGCTTTTTGGCGTATCCATTGCCGCATGGGGTGTTCAAAGAACCTGTAGGTCGCATAGGCGACCAGCAATGCGATCATGCCATACGTCAAGGGCTGCAGAACGACGGGGAGCCCCTGGGTTACAAGCCATCTGGCGAGCCTGCTGGAAAACGGGTGGGTGAGATAAAGGGCATAGCTTATTTCGCCCAGAAACACCGCAATCGGCATCGACCAAAGCGGCAGGCGTGAAGCGAAGGCGAAATAGACCGCCACGCTGGTGACCGCCATCAAGAACAGATGGGCGGGAATGACCCGAAACAGATCGACCGGAACAACCATGGAAAAAGTGAACATAACGAGCAGCCCAATGAGCGCGAACACCGTGTTGGCGG
Organism: uncultured Rhizobiaceae bacterium; assembly: GCA_964568825.1. GTDB lineage: Bacteria > Pseudomonadota > Alphaproteobacteria > Rhizobiales > Aestuariivirgaceae > CAVVDT01. The sequence continues at coordinate 3,584 of CAZMSA010000089.1, forward strand.
CCGTTCTGCGTGGTGCCAATCGATAGATGAACATGCCAATGAGGAAATACGGCGCGAATGTCAGTGGCGATACGTAATAATCCCAGTGCTCCGGGTCGGCCTTGTCGGCAACGATGAAGAGTAGGGCGATCTGGCCGCTGACAATGAACAGCACGAACCACGCCATGGACCTGAGCTTGGCCTGGACGGCCACTATGGCAAGGATCGGAAACACAACATAAAAGCCGGATTCTATGCCCAACGACCAGGCGCCGGCCGAATTGGACACGAAGCCGGGTTGTTGCAGCGCGAACAAGGTCGTCGCGGTCATATAGAATTTGCTGATCGAGAGCCCGATAGCGCTGCCATCATAGATCGCCAATGCTGCAGATGCCGCTGAAACGACAATCAACAACGGCATAATCCTGGCACATCTGGCTACATAGAACTTTTGTATTTCGGCGACGGTGATGACTCCTTTAAACCGCTCCGCGTAAGCAATCATCATGGTGACTGCAGACAGAATGAAGAAGGCATAGACACTGAAAGAGCCCATGCTCTGGATGACGGTGTCGAGATCCCAGGCCAGGTAGTGATAGACAGCAATGGCGACGGCGCAAATGCCGCGCAACATGTCCAGGCCCTCGTTGCGTCCTTGGGCGGTAATTGCCATGTCTCATCCAACTGAAGTTGCGCGGATCCGCAGCCTGAAGCACAGGCTATGGTGTTGCAAACTGTCGCAAACAGCCCAGACGTAGCGGATTTGGCTTAATAAGGTGTCGCCGCCGTATGACTTGCGGTTCAGCCCCTGGTCTTCAGAGCGCGCTGCCAGATGGTGCCGCCGGCATATTTGGCGCCGACCACGAAATAGACGATGATCGCCGCGAACAGCAGCAGCGCCGGCATGCCGTTGAGGCTGAAGCCGCTTTCGGTCATGTTGCCGGTGAGCTTGCCGATGATGTAGCCGCCCACGAAGAATATCGTGAAGAAATCGAGGACCGCCGCTGCCACGATCCTCAGATGCGATACCTTGCGTTCGTCAGCCATTGTCAGCCCTCCGCTTCCTTAGCGTCAGGTATTCAACGGCCAGTCGCGGCCGTATGCAACCGATTCGTTTACAACGTCAGCGTCAGGCGCAGGGCGTCGTAGACGGCGGAATGGATGTTGCGGCTCGACTGGCAGTCGCCGATGCGGTGCAGCGCGAAGCCGCCGTTCGGCCCCTCAGGTTGCGGGGTGCCGGCAACGAGCGCCTCGATATCGGTAAAGCCGTCGTTGGAAGAAGCGGCGCGCAGGTCCTGAAACACCGCATCGGCGGGGATGGTGCCGTGCTCGACGATCACCTGGTCGGCCTCGAGTCGCAATTCGGCGCCGCTATATTCGTTGGCGAAGCGGGCAGTGAGGCGGTTGCCGGATTTTTCCACGGCCAGGAGGCGATGGTCGAAGGTCTGGGGCAGCCCCAGTTCGTAAAGTGTCTTTTTCCAGATCACCCGTTCGGCATAGCTCATTTCCACCGCCAGCATGTCGTCGAGGGCAACGAACTGCACCTTGCTGCCGGCCCTGAGGCAGCGTTCAGCCGCCGTCGCCGCGGCGTGGCGGCCGGTGCCGTCCCACACCACGACGGAGGCCGCCGGTTCGGCCGCGCCCGAAAGGATGTCCCAGACGCTGGTGATGTGCTCGTGGCCCTCGATCCATTCGAGGTCGGGGATGCCGCCTGATGCCACGATCACCGCGTCGGGTTTTTCTCCCCTGATATCATCGGCCTCGGCGTAGCGGTTGAGATGGACGTTGACACCGAGGCGCTCCAGTTCGCTGGCCCGCCAGTCGACGACGCCGATCAGGTCCTTGCGCCATGAGGCGGTCGCCGCCAGCAGCACCTGGCCGCCCAGTCGGCCGGCGGCCTCGAACAACGTTACCTGGTGACCACGCTCGGCGGCGACGCGCGCCGCCTCCAGCCCCGCCGGCCCGCCGCCCACCACCACCACCTTGCGCTTTGCTCCCGTGGTCGGGGCGATCACGTGCGGGAGGCGGCCTTCGCGCCCGGAAGCCGGGTTGTGGATGCACGCCGGCCGCGTCACGCCCATGCAGTGGGTGGCGCCGACGCAGGGGCGGATGCGCGCTTCGGCGCCGCGCATGAGCTTTTCCACCAGATGCGGGTCGGTGATGTGGGCGCGGGTCATGGCGGCCATGTCGATGAGGTCGTCGGCAATGGCATGGCGGGCGGTCGCCACATCGGCGATGCGGGCGGCATGGAACACCGGCAACTTGACCTCGCGCTTGAAGGCGGCGGCCTTTTGCAGCCATGGCGCCATGGGTGAGGCCATGCCCGGCATGTTGTCGACGGCAAGGCCGAGGGCGGTATCCATGCGGCCATAAACGGCGTTGAAGAAATCAAGCGTGCCCGAGCGCTCGAAGCGCTGGGCGATGGCCACGCAGTCATCGAAGGAAAGTCCCGCCGCGTGGCCTTCATCCACCACGAAGCGGAACCCGACGAGGAAATCATCGCCCACCCGGCGCCTGATCTCGTCATAGACCTCGAGCCCGAAGCGGCAGCGGTTCTCCATCGAGCCGCCATAGCCGTCCGTCCTCTTGTTGGTCGAGGGCGACAGGAACTGGCCGATGAGATGGGCGCCCGCCAGTGTCTCGATGCCATCGAGGCCGCCCTGCTTGCAGCGCCAGGCGGCATCGCCGTAGGCCTTGATCACGCGGGCGATGTCATGTTCATCCATCTCGCGCGGAAACGAGCGGTGCAGGGTTTCGCGGATGGGCGAGGGGGCGATGGTGGGCAGATGCTCGCCGGAAAAGCTTTCCCCGCGCCGCCCCAGATGGGTGATCTGCACCATGAGGGCGCAGTCGTGGCGGTGGATGCGTTCGGAGAATTGCTCAAGCCAGGGGATCACCGCATCGACGCCCACGTTTAGTTGCCGGAAGACGTTGGGTGAATCGACCGCCACGTTGGAGGAACCGCCGAACATGGTGAGCGCCAGCCCGCCCCTGGCCTTTTCCTCGTGATAGAGTTGGTAAGCCTCTTTCGGCATGCCGCCTTCCTCCAGCCCGCAGGCATGGCTGGTGCTCATGATGCGGTTCTTGAGGGTGAGGTGGCGGATTGTGAGCGGCTGGAGCAGGGGATCGGTGGTGGCGGACATCAAAACTCCCGGGGGGTGTGGCCTTGGCGCGAGGATGGCGCCATGCTGGCCCAGGACACCGGTCGCGGCAAGTGAGCATGACGTGGGTCAAGGCAGCCTTGCGCCAGCGGCATAGCATCGATGGTCCGACGAAGCGGGATGGCATGACAGTCAGCGACCAGCGCCAGGTGATCGATGCCCTCAAGGACCCGGGCTTTCATGGCCTGAAAACGGGTGACGTCGAGGTGATCGAGACCCATGCCAACTTCGTCTTCCTGGCGGGGAACCGGGCGATAAAGGTGAAAAAGGCCGTCGATCTCGGCTATCTGGATTTTTCCACCCTGGAAAAGCGCGAGGCCGCCTGCCGACGCGAATGGGAGGTGAACCGGGCAAACGCGCCTTCCATCTACCTGAGCGTGAAGGCAGTGACCCGCGATGCCGCCGGTCGCTTCAGGCTGGGCGGCAAGGGGGCGGCGGTGGAGTGGTGCGTCGTGATGCAGCGCTTCAAGCCTGAAGACGTGCTCGACAAGGTGGCGGCGGCGGGTCCCCTTTCGCGTCCGCTGGCGCTGGCGCTGGCCGATGCGGTCGCCGCCAGCCACGCCCGCGCCGACGTCGCACCCGAGGTTTTTGCCGCCGAGGCGCCGGATCGCGTGGCACGGCAACTGGCGGAGGCTTTTGCGCGGCATCCCGAGATCTTCGATTCAGGTTCCGCCAAGACACTCAATGACGCCCTTGCCGCCACCCTCACGGCCTCTCAGGCCTTGCGTTTAAAGCGGGCCGGGGAGGGGGCGACACGGCGCTGCCATGGCGATCTGCATCTGGCCAACATCGTCATGGTGGGCGGTCGTCCGCGCCTCTTCGATGCCCTTGAGTTCGACGAAAGCCTCGCCCGCATCGACGTGCTCTACGACCTCGCCTTCTTGTTGATGGACCTCGATGCGCGCGGCCAGCGCCCGGCCGCTAACTTGGTGCTCAACCGCTACCTGACGGCGACGGCGCTCAAGGTGGGGGGCAGGACGCAACACGATGCGGCGCTTGGATGCCTCGCCCCCTTTTCGGCGCTCAGGGCCGGCATCAGGGGGCTGGTGGCCGCCGACCGCTCGGTGCAGCTTTCAGGCGGTCAGGCAAAAGCCAAGGCCAGGCAGGCGCGTATCGCCTTCGCCCACGCCTGCGATCTGATGGCGCAACACCGCCCCCGCCTCATGGTGATCGGCGGGCTTTCCGGCACCGGCAAGTCGACTGTGGCCGCCGGTCTGGCCCCCGCTCTCGCGCGGCCGGCCGGGGCGCTGCACCTGCGCTCCGACATCGAGCGCAAGACCATGGCGGGCCTGCCCGAAACGGCAAAATTGCATCACACCCATTACACCCCGCAGGCCAGTGCCGCCGTCTACCGCCGCCTTTACGAGCGCGCCGGTGTCGCACTTTCCGGCGGCTTTGCCGTGATCGTCGATGCCGTCTTCGCCCACCCCGAAGAGCGCGCCGCCATCGAGGCCGTCGCCCGCGACACGGGTGCTGCGTTTCACGCCCTGTGGCTCGAAGCCCCGCCGGAAGTGCTGCGCGCACGGGTGGGCAACCGTCGCGGCGATGCCTCCGATGCCGACAAGCGGGTGGTGGACATGCAATTGTCCTACGACACCGGGGAGATCGCATGGCCAAGGCTCGATGCCGTCGGCACCCCGCAAACGGTCACCGCCGCCGCCCGCAAGGCCCTGGGCATCGCATGATCCGGCGGCCCCCACATGCCCCCCTCCACCTCCCATCCTCCGTCATCCCGGGACTTGATCCCGGGATCCATTCCGCCACCCTCACAGCCTGCTGCGACGCCAGCGGCATGGACCCCGTGGTCAAGCCACGGGGTGACGGGTTGTAAGCAGGGAACCACCTCCCATCCCCCGTCATCCCGGGACTTGATCCCGGGATCCATTCCGCCGCCCTCACAGCCTGCCGCAACGCCAGCGGAATGGACCCCGGCCTTCGCCGGGGTGACGGGTTGTAAGTGAGGTGGAGCCATGACGGTAGCCAAAATGCCAACCGCCAGAGTCGCTTGCGGGTGGCGCCTCGCAGATTGAATCAACGCCCATCATCAACCGGCCGCCAACAAAGGTCGTTGCCATTGCGCGCGAAATCTGGCATAGGCATTCGTATTGAATGAACATTCAATCAAAACCAGAGAAAGACCCATGCTCAATCCCTTGCACAACCAGTTCGACGGCGATGCCCTGTGGCAGGCCGACCATGACCATTTCGTCCACCCGTGGACGCATTTCGATTCATTCCGCAAGGACGGTTCGCTGGTCCTCGCCAAGGGCGAGGGGGCCTATGTCACCGACATCAAGGGCAACCGCTATCTCGACGGCATCGGCGGCATGTGGTGCGTCAATGCCGGCTATGGGCGCAAGGAACTGGGCCGCGCCATGGCCGAGCAGGCCGAACAGCTCGGCTATTGCAACACCTTCGTCGACGTGACCAACCCGCCGGCGGCCATGCTTTCGGCCAAGCTGGCCAGCCTTTCGCCGGGTTCGCTCAACCGGGTAATGTTCGCGCTGTCGGGCTCGGGGGCTAACGAGGGCGCGGTGCGGCTGGCGCATTATTATCATGGCCGCAAAGGCAACCTCAAGCGTCGCCATATCATCTCGCGCAACAACTCCTATCATGGCTCGACCTTTCTCACCGCCTCCATCGGCAAGCGCGAGGGCGACACCCGGCCGGAATTCCAGTACCTCACCGATACCGTCCACCATCTCTCGGCGCCCTATCCCTATCGCCGTCCCGAAGGCATGACGCTGGAGGCCTTCACCGATTTTCTGGTGGACGAGTTCAAGGCGAAGATCGAACAGGTCGGGGCGGAGAACATTGCCTGCTTCATCGCGGAACCGATCCAGGGGTCTGGCGGCGTCGTGGTGCCGCCGCCCGGCTACCTCAAGCGCATGCACGCCCTGTGCAGGGAAAACGACATCCTGTTCATCGCCGATGAGGTGGTGTCGGCCTTCGGGCGGGTCGGCCACTGGTTCGCCTCGGAATCCGAATTCGGCATCGTCCCCGACATCATTACCTGTGCCAAGGGCATCACCTCGGGGTATTTCCCCATGGGGGCGACGCTTTATTCCGAAGAGATCCACGAGGTGATCTCGGCGCCGGATCCCAACGGCTGGTTCACCCACGGCTTTACCTGTTCGGGGCATCCGGTGGGCTGCGCGGTGGCGCTGGAAAACATCGCCATCATCGAGCGCGAGGACATTTTAGGCAATGCCAAGCGGGTCGGCGATCATTTCGAGGAGCGTTTGAAGGCGCTGTCCGATCTGCCGCTGGTCGGCGATGTGCGCGGGCGGCGGTTCATGATGTGCGTGGAATACGTGGCCGACAAGAAGAGCCGCGCCAAGCTGCCGGCCGAGGCCAACATCTCCAGGCGTATCTCCGATGCTTGCGAGGCCAAGGGGCTCTTGGTGCGCCCGCTGGGACATCTCGACGTCATGTCGCCGCCGCTCATCCTCACCATGGATGAGGCCGACTTCATGGTCGACACGCTGGCAGCCTCGATCACCGAGGTGGCCGATGATCTGACCCGCTCGGGCCTCAAGCTCGATTCCGCTGCCAAGCCGCGGCTGTTCTGACGGCGAGGAGCGGGCTGAGATCGCCTTCACCGGCGACCTCCACCCGCTCAAGCCCCAGCCATGCGGCCATGGCGCCGAGTTCGGGCATCAGCGCCTCGGCCACTTCGCCGAGTTTGGTGCCAGGCTCGGCATGGGCGGTGTTCACCCTGAGGACGCCCGCCGCCCGGTCGGCCTTCAGGCAGGCGCGTGCGGCAAAGCGGCCGCGATGCATGAACGGCAGCACGTAATAGCCGTGCACTCGCTTTTCGGCGGGGGTGTAGATTTCGATGCGGTAGGAAAAGCCGAACACCCGCTCGGTGCGCGCCCGGTTCCACACCAACGGATCGAATGGTGACAAAAGCGTGGTCGGCGCGGCGCGAGCCGGCGGCTCGGTGCCGGCGGGCATGAAGGCGGGCTGGCGCCAGCCTTCGACATCGACGGGGATGAGCGCGCCCGCCTCCACCAGTTCGGCGATGGCCTTTTTCGTGTCGGCGACGGCGAGGCGGAAATAATCGCGCAGATCCTGCTCGCTGGCGATGCCCAGCGCTGCCGCCGACAGGGCGACGAGTTGGCGGATGGCCTCGGCGCGGGGCGGGGTCTTAAGGCTGAGGATTTCCGCCGGGATGACCCGTTCCGGCACGTCGTAGATGCGCTCGAAGCCTTTTCGGCCGGCGGCCGTCACCTCGCCCGCCCAGAACAGGTATTCAAGGCCGATCTTGGCATCGTGCCAGCCCCACCAGGCGCCGGTGCGGCCGCCTTCCTCGCTGAGGTCGCGGGCGCTCACTGGGCCTTCGGCGCCCACCCGCGCCAGCAATTCCGCCACATATTGCCGCTTGTCGCGGGCAAACTTCGCCAGGTCCTTGTAGAGCCCGACGCCACGCGCGGCATCGGCCATGCGCCAGCGCAACAGCGGATGCAGGGCGAACGGCAACAGGCTGGCCTCATGCGCCCAGTATTCGAACAAGGCGCGTTTCTTGTTGTCGAAGGCGCGGGCATCGAGGGTTTTCTGGTCGTAGGGACCGGCGCGCGACCACAGCGGCAGGTAATGGGCGCGCGCCAGGACGTTGACGGAGTCCATCTGCAACAGGCTGAGGCGCTCGATGACGGGCGCCAGCCTTGCCCACGATGCCTTGCCCTTGCGGCGCGGGCTTGAGGCAAGGCCGGTTGCCGCCAGCGCCAGGCGGCGGGCTTCCTCATGGCTCAGGCTGTCGTTGCCGGCTGCCATCAGATCGAGCGGCCGCCGTCCACGTCGAGGCAGACGCCGGTGATGAAATCGGCTTCGTCGGAGGCGAGATAGAGCGCCGCATTAGCGACATCGCGGGGGCTCGACAGGCGCCCCAGAGGGACGCTCGAAATGAATTTCTGCTGCATCTCGCTGGTCACCGCCCCGCCCATGAAGGCCCCGAGCATGGGCGTCTCGCCGGCCACCGGGCACACGGCGTTGACGCGGATGCCATCGCTCGCCAGTTCGACGGCCATCGACTTGGTAAGGGTGACAACGGCGCCCTTCGAGCCGTTGTACCAGGTGAGGCCGGGGCGCGGTCGCGAGGCGGCGGTGGAGGCGGTGTTGATGATGACCCCGCCACCCACCTGGCGCATTACCGGGACGACGTGGCGGGCCATCAGGTAGATGGATTTGACATTGACAGCGAAGATGCGGTCGAAAGTCTCCTCGTCGACCTCGAGCATGGGGCCGTTGACCTGCGGCACGCCGGCATTGTTCACCAGGATGTCGACGGACCCGAAAGTGGAAAGCGTCTCGTCGACTAGATGGGCGATGTCGCCGGAAACGGTGACGTCGCACACCGCCGCATGGGCCTGGCCGGAATTTTCCGCAATGGCCTCGGCGACGGCGACGGCGCCTGCCTCCTCGATGTCGCAGACCACCACATACGCGCCTTCGGCCGCGAAACGCCGGGCGATGCCTTCACCGAACCCCGAGGCGCCGCCGGAGACGATGGCGGTCTTTCCCTTCAATCGCATGGTCGTTGTTCCTTCGCCGCGTGGCCGGAGCGACGGCCGCGGGCGGACTGTGAAAGGCGGTTTCATGGGCGGCGGCGCTCGGGTTGATCGGGCATCTATGGCGATGCGGCGGGCGATTGTCCACCCGCATGCCGGGAGATACGGGCATCGCGCGGCCGAGTGCGCGTTTACCATCGCTTTACCGCAAAATTCGATTCAAATTTTCATTGCCGATGTCGAGGCGCATAGTATCGCCCTGATGGTCAAAATGGCGCTTGCCGGCCGGCCGCAACAAGGTGGATGGGAAACAACATGCTCAGCAAGGATATCGCCTGGATCGCGATTGTCAGCCTGCTGGGACTGAAGGTCATGTCGGGCATGGCGCTGGCGGCGGAGGTCGGTTCTCATGATGGTTCGCGCGCTGCAGCGAGCGCGGCGATAACCCAAGTGCTCTAGAGTCCGTTTACGAAGGGGAGGACGCCCGCCGTCATGCCGCAACGGGGGTTGCGGGGGACAGCAAGACGGCACTTTCAGGGGCGAAAAAAGTGGCGGTGCGACCGTGGGGGCGCACCGCCGCTTTCTTTTCGGGCATCCGGCGCGCCGCTGGTTCAGGCGGCGTCTGCCTTGACCATGGCGCCGGCGGGACGCGCCTCATCGGCTTTCAGCGACGGATCGTGGCGGTAAAGGGTGGAGCAGTAGGGGCAGATCGCCTCATTGGCATCGCCCATGTCGATATAGACGTGCGGGTGGTCGAAGGGCGGCAGGGCGCCTATGCATTCGAACTCGCGGGCGCCGATGTCGATGGCGGCCACGCCAAGATCGTTGTGGAATTTCGGCGTGTGGCTGGTCGTCATGCTGGTGCCCTCTTTGAGAATGTCGTGCCGGGTTTCGCTGGCTCCGCGAATAGCATAACGTCGCCGCCGTTTCAAACCAGGCTTTGGCGGGAGGTTGAAGGCGTGCAGGTTTTCGATTCAGATGGTGTCGAGATCGCCTACGCGGTGGAAGGCGAGGGCGAGCCCATTCTGCTCATCCACGGCTTTGCCTCCAACGGCCGCATCAACTGGACAGCGACGGGGTGGGTGAAGTTTCTAGCCGAACGCGGCCGGCAGGTCATCAGCATCGACAATCGCGGCCACGGTTTCAGCCAGAAGCTGCATGACCCGGCCGCCTATCCCGCCACCGAGATGGCTGAGGATGCGCGCCGCCTGATCGAGCATCTGGGCCATGAGGCCATGGACGTCATGGGCTATTCCATGGGTGCGCGGATCACCGCCTTCCTCGCCATCCGCCACCCGCAGAGGGTGCGCCGGGTGGTGCTGGGCGGGCTGGCTGAAAACATGATTCGCGGCCTTGGCGGGGCGGAAGCCATCGCGCAGGCGCTGGAGGCCGACAACCCCGACGACATCGCCGACGCGGGCGTGAAGGGCTTTCGCCTGTTCGCCGAGCAGACCGGCTCGGACCTGAAGGCGTTGGCGGCGTGCATGCGCGCGGCCCGCCAGCGCATCTCGGTCGAGGACCTGGCCACCATAAAGGCGCCGGTCCTGGTGGTGGCGGGTGGCGATGATGCCGTTGCCGGTGCCGTGGAACCGCTCGTTGCTGCCATTCCCGGCGCCCGCGGGGTGACGCTTCCTGGCAAGGACCACATGAAAGCGGTGGGGGCGCCGGGCTACAAGCGCGCCGTGGCGGATTTTCTCGAACTTTCCGACAATAGTTGACCCTGACGCAAACTTGCCAGTGCCGCCATCGTCGGCCATAGTCGGCAAATGAGCGACGATTCAATACCCGTTATCCGCCACCGCATCAGTTTCGCAGGAACCGCCGGCAACCGGTTGATCGGCGACGAATTTCTGCTCGAGGGCAATCGTGGCCCCAGCGTCCTCCTGGCGCATGGCGGCGGCCAGACGCGGCATTCCTGGCAAGGCACCGCCGAGGCACTGGCGCGGGCGGGATTTCGCGCCATCACCTTCGACCAGCGCGGTCATGGTGACAGCGACTGGGTGGCGAACGGCGCTTATACCTTCGATGATTATGCCGACGACATGGCGGCGGTGGCGCGCGCGCTTTGTGCCGGCGGTGAGGCCCCGCCGGTGGCGGTCGGGGCATCGCTGGGCGGCATCGCCAGCCTTCTGGCGGCGGGGGAGAGTGGTTTCGGCCTGTTCTCGGCGCTGGTGCTGGTCGACATCACGCCGCGCGTCAAACCCGAGGGCGTGGCGCGCGTCCTGTCGTTCATGGCCGCCGATGCCAAAATGGGCTTTGCCAGCCTCGAAGACGCCGCCGATGCCATATCGGCCTATCTGCCGCACCGGCCGCGGCCCAGTGATCTCTCGGGGCTGTCGAAGAACTTGCGGCGCGGCGAAGACGGGCGCTATCGCTGGCACTGGGATCCGCGCTTCCTCGATCACCGGGCCGACGCGGTGGAGCGTGCTCATGTCCTGCAGGCGCGCCAGAGCGCGGCGGCTGAGCGCCTGAAAATTCCTGTGCTGCTGGTCAGGGGGCGCGAAAGCGAGTTGGTGGGCGAGGCCGAGGCGGCAGAGTTCCTTCGCCTTTGCCCGCATGCCGAACTGGCTGACGTGAGCGGTGCCCGGCACATGGTGGCGGGCGACCGCAACGATGCCTTCACCGCAGCGGTTGCGGATTTCGTCAAGCGCCACGCCGGTGTCGCGGCGATCGCCAGTTAAGGAAAATCGAACCGGCGCAGCCTTTGCAAGGCCGGCATGGATTGCCATATTGTCGGGCATGGCCGGCTTGCTGCCGGCGCCAGACGTCAGAGGTTTTTGCCATGCCGCATTCAAACCCCGTCGCCAAGACGCTCCGCGCGCTGGACCCTTTGTGGGACCGCATTCGCCGCGAGGCCGACGAGGTCATCGCCAACGATCCCAGCCTCGGCGGGTTCATCTTCGGCGCCGTGCTCAATCATCGCCGCTTCGAGGATGCCCTCAATCAGCGCCTTGCCCAGCGGCTCGGCAATGCCGACCTCGGCGCGGATTTCGTGGTCCAGGCGTTCGAGGACGCGCTGGAGGTCGAGCCGGACATCGGGGCACAGGCGCGGGCCGATATCATTGCCGTGGTCGACCGCGATCCGGCCTGCGACCGGGCCATTGAGCCCCTGTTGTACTTCAAGGGTTTCCAGGCCCTGCAGACCTACCGCATGGCGCACCGCCTGTGGGAGATGGGGCGCAAGGACTTCGCCCTTTATCTGCAAAGCCGGGCCTCGGTGGTGTTTTCCGTCGATATCCACCCGGCTGCCCGCATTGGTCGCGGCATCATGATCGACCATGCCCATTCCATCGTCATCGGCGAGACGGCGGTGG
>CAZMSA010000090.1:0-15447 GCA_964568825.1 uncultured Rhizobiaceae bacterium
TCCTGAAGGCCTCGATGCCACCGGCGTTGGTGGAGATCATGCCGCCGATGGTGGCCGAGCCGCGCGCCGCCAGGTCGATGCCGACGCAAAGGCCGTGGGCATTGGCGGCTTCCTCCACCTTCTCCAGTCGGGCGCCAGCGCCTACGATCGCGACCGCCTCCAGAGGATCGACCGTTTCTATGGCATCGAGCCGCAACAGCGAGACGATGAACTGGCCGGGCGCACTTGCCGCCCCTCCGGCGAGCCCGGTCAGACCGCCATGGGCGACGATCGATACGCCATGGCGGGCGCACAATCGCACGATGGCTTGCACCTCGGCGGTGGTGCGGGGCAGGGCGAGGAGGCCGGCGGCGAGGTTTTCCGGGTGATGGCCGGGGTCGATCTCGTCCATGCGGGTTTCATCGCGCACCCCCTCGGGCCCAAGGATGGCGGCCAGGTCGGCGCGAAAACCCTTATCGGAGGCTTGCATGTTATTTTCCTGTCGGTCGCGATGTGGCGATCAATTCCAATAGCCATCTTCCCCTCGGGGTCGCAAGGCGTTATGCGCTCTTCATCATGGCCGGAACCGATACCACCCTCAAAGCCGATTTTGGGCCGCATCCCGCCGTCATCCTCGTCAACCCGCAGCTTGGCGAGAATATCGGCACGGCGGCACGGGCCATGGCCAATTTCGGCCTCAGCGATCTGCGCATCGTCGAGCCGCGCGACGGCTGGCCCAACCCCAAGGCCAAAAGTGCCGCATCGGGCGCCGACTGGATCATCGAAGGAGCGGCGATCTTTGCCGACCTCGAGTCAGCGCTCGCCGACCTCCACCACGTCTATGCCACCACCGCCCGCCCGCGCGGCATGATCAAGGAGGTGGTGACGCCCGAAGCCGCCGGCGCCGACATGCACCGGCGCATCGAGCGTGGCGAAAGGCTCGGGCTCATGTTCGGGCGTGAGCGCTGGGGCCTCAACAACGACGAGGTTTCGCTTGCCCACCAGATCATCTCCGCACCAGTCAATCCGGCCTTCGCCTCCTTGAACATCGCCCAGGCCGTGCTGCTGGTGGGCTATGAGTGGTTCAAGGAGATCGCCCCATCGCTCGGGCAGGCGACAGCGCAACTGGCGGCCCTTTCAGGACCCGGCCTCAGGACCCCTGACACCCGCCCCGCCACGCAGGCCGAGGTGATGGGGTTCTTCGAACACCTGGAAGGCGAGCTCGATGCCGCCGGGTTCTACAAGACAGTGGAGAAAAAGCCCGGCATGGTGCGTAACATGCGCAACCTGTTCCAGCGCGCCGACCTCACCGAGCAGGAGGTCCAGACCCTGCGCGGCATGGTGGCCTCGCTCACCCGCGCCCATGTGACGCGCCGGACGAAGGGTGACGGGGAGTGACCGGCGGCCCCCGCATCCTGATGTTCGATTCGGGCTCGGGCGGGCTCACCGTGGCGCGGGCGGTGCGCGAGGCGATGCCGGGTGCCGATCTGGTCTATGCCGCCGACAATGCCGCCTTTCCCTATGGCGACTGGTCTGAGGCCAGGCTCGTGCGGCGCATCGTGACGGTGATGGGGCGACTGATCGACGAGGTCGAGCCGGACTGCGTGGTTGTAGCCTGCAATACCGCCTCGACGCTGGCGCTGGCGGTGCTGAGGGAGGAATTCCGCCTGCCGTTCGTCGGCACCGTGCCGGCCATCAAGCCGGCCGCGCAGATGACGAAGACAGCGGTCATCGGAGTGCTGGCGACGCCCTCGACGGTGGCGCGCGAATATACCCGTGCGCTCATCCATACCTACGCCTATCACTGCAAGGTGTTGCTGCACGGCGCACCTCACCTGGCGGCGATGGCTGAAGCCAAGTTGAGGGGCGAGACGGTGGAGGCCGATGCCATCGCCGCCGAGATCGCCCCGGTGTTCCGGCGGCGCGGCGGCAACCATACTGATGTCGTGGTGCTGGGATGCACGCATTACCCGCTGCTGCTCGACGAGATCACCGCGGCGGCGCCGTGGCCGGTCAGTTTTGTCGATCCGGCTCCAGCGATTGCCCGGCGGGTGGTATCGCTGATGGGCGGACGGGGTGAGGCCGCGTCGCGGCCGGGCAAGGTGGCTGCCGATACGGCTATTTTTACCGCGCGGCGCGGCACCGCCCCCGACCAGCTGGCCGGCTATCGCAGCCTGGGCTTTGTCAGCGTGCAAGTCATCGAAGTGCCCATTTGACGGCGTGGCGTGGCTGGTGTAATGACCCTCGCGCGCGGCGGGCCCGGCGACGGGTTTTGCTGTGATTAACCTATTGCCTGTTTGCGGAGCGTCAGTGATGCCAATTTCGGCATGGTTGACGGTTCTGTCGGCCGGGAAACCGGTGACTAGGAGAGCGGGCTTCATATCCGGGCCGGCGGGGTGTCCTGCCGGTCAGTCATATTGAACGATTTTGGAGTGAGCGAACGATGACCAAGCGTGCATCCTCGAAGTACAAACTTGATCGCCGCATGGGCGAGAATATCTGGGGCCGCCCGAAAAGCCCCGTCAACAAGCGTGAATACGGGCCCGGCCAGCACGGCCAACGGCGCAAGTCCAAGCTGTCGGACTTCGGCACCCAGCTCAAGGCCAAGCAGAAGCTCAAAGGCTATTACGGCAACATCTCGGAAAAGCAGTTCCTGGCCATCTACAACGAGGCCTCACGGGTGCGCGGCGATACCTCGGAGAATCTCATCGGCCTGCTCGAGCGGCGCCTCGATGCCCTGGTTTACCGGGCCAAGTTCGTCCCCACGGTGTTTGCCGCCCGCCAGTTCGTCAACCATGGCCATGTCAAGGTCAACGGCCGCCGGGTCACCATCCCGAGCTACCGGCTGAAGGTGGGCGATTTGGTGGAGGTGGCGGACAAGGCCAAGCAACTCGGCATCGTGCTCGAAGCCGTGCAACTGGCCGAACGCGACGTGCCGGAGTATGTCGAGGCCAATCATTCCAAGATGACGGCGAAGCTGGTGCGCCAGCCTGGTCTGGCGGAAGTGCCCTATCCGGTGCACATGGAACCCAATCTGGTGGTCGAGTTCTACTCGCGCTAAGGGAACTCCGACACCACCTGAAAACTGCAGTGTCTGCCAATCCATACGGATAGGCTGCGCTTTGTTAAACTTTTACGGGTATTGTGACCGCCAGCAACTGGAGGTCGAGAGTGACAGAGTCGGACGCGTGGACTTGGGCTGACGTCGATCAATGGCGCAAGGGCGAGCGCGAGCGGCTTATCCATCTGCGGCTGGACATTCCAGCCGCAACCCGCGCCGAGTTTGCCGGCCGCATCGCCACCGGCATCGATGCGGTCATCGGCAAGGTCGAGGGCCTCATGGTCAGCTTCTACTGGCCGTTTCGCGGTGAGCCGGACCTCAGGCCGTGGGCGGCGCGCGTCGTGGCCAATGGCGGCAAGACGGCGCTGCCGCTGATCGTCGACCATGGCCTGCCGCTGAAATTCCGTGCCTGGAAGCTCGGCGACAAGCTGCAACCCGGCATCTGGAACATACCGGCCCCGGCGGAAGGCGAAGATGTGATCCCCGACGTCATCATCGTGCCGCTGGTCGGGTGGGACAGGCAATTCTACCGGCTGGGCCATGGCGGCGGCTTCTTCGACCGCACCCTCGAGGCTCTGAGCGTTCATGCGCCGAAGGTCATCGGCATCGGCTATTCGGCCACCGAATTGAAAACCATCCATCCCCAGCCGCACGACATCCCCATGCAGGTCATCGTCACCGAAAAGGGCGTGCTGGTTTAGACGAGTGACACTTCGGCGCCCCTCAGTGCATCCGCCACTCGGCGCCCACCAGGCGCATTTCGGCGGGTCCGACCAGGGGATTGTGCGCAACCCGAACCGAGGCTAAAGGACCCTCCAGGTTGTGGCTCCAGAAATCCAGGAACTTGATCAGGCGAGGAAACTTCGGGGCAAGGTCATATTCCTGCCACACGTAGCTTTGCAGAAGGTCGTGATGATCGGGCATGCGGTAGAGAATCTCCGCGGTGGTCAGACTCCAACCTTTCAGCAGCAGTTCCAACTCTTTCGATGGCATGAACCAAACTCCTCCAATCAAAAAGTGCGGTGTTCCTGTCCTCGCTGTCGATTCCCATGTTAACGATGCCGATGATAGCGTCAACTGGCTGAACCAGAGATTAACGGGCAATTTCATGCAGTTAGCAGCCTTACTTGATGATTGCTGCCAGCCAGTGGGCCAATGCGCCGCATGGTCAGGCGGGCTTTCAGTGGCTAAGGACCACCCGCGAATGATTCTCACTTTCCAGGATCGGCGGCTACGCCAGACCGTCGGACATCGTGCATGACCGGACTTTTGCAACTCGACGGCCTTGAAAAACGCTTCGGCGCCGTGGTGGCTGTCGACGGCATCTCGCTCAGCGTGCCGGCAGGCGAGGTGTTGGGTTTTCTCGGCCCCAACGGAGCGGGCAAGTCGACCACCATGAAGATGGCCTCCGGGTTCCTTGCGCCCGATGCCGGTACCGCACGCATCTGCGACTTCGATGTGGTGACCTCGCCGATTGCCGCCAAGAAGCTGGTCGGGTACCTGCCGGAAGGCGCCCCGGCCTGGGGCGAGATGACTCCACTGGGCTTTCTCAAGTTCTGCGCCAGCGTGCGCGGCCTCACCGGTGCCGACGGCCGCCGCGCGATCGATCAGGCGGTCGCGCGCACCGGGCTCGAGTCGGTCATCGACCGCGCCATCGAGACGCTGTCCAAGGGCTTCAAGCGCCGCGTTGGCCTTGCCCAGGCGATCCTGCACGACCCGCGGGTGCTGATTCTCGATGAGCCCACCGACGGGCTCGATCCCAACCAGAAGCACCATGTGCGCCAACTCATCCGCGACATGGCGGCGGAGCGGGCCATCGTCGTTTCCACCCACATTCTGGAGGAAGTCGACGCGGTGTGCTCGCGCGCCATCATCATCGATCGCGGCCGCATTGTCGCCGACGGCACTGCCGATGAACTCAGGAAACTCATTCCCGGCAAGCGCAAGTCGAGTCTCGAAGATGTCTTCCACCATGTGACGACGACCAGGGAGTTGGCCGATGCATAACATCGCCGCCATCGCCCGGCGCGAGCTCGGCGCCTATTTCGGCACGCCGATCGCCTATGTGTTCCTGGTGGTATTCGTCATCTTGTGCGGCATCATGACGTTTTATGTCGGCGACCTTCTTGGCCGCGGCACCGCCGACCTCGTGCCGTTCTTCACCTACGTGCCATGGGTCTTGCTGGTGTTCGTGCCGGCGGTCGGCATGCGGCTGTGGGCGGAGGAGAAAAAGAGCGGCAGCATCGAATTGCTGATGACCCTGCCGATCACCGTCTCCGAGGCGGTCATCGGCAAGTGGCTGGCGGGCTGGCTGTTCATCGGCGTGGCGCTGATAGCGACCTTCAGCCTGTGGGTGACGGTGAACATTCTCGGGTCTCCCGACAACGGGGTGATCCTGGTGAGCTACCTCGGCGCCTTCGCCATGGCAGGCGTCCTGCTGGCGGTGGCCGGTTGCGCCTCGGCGCTCACCCACAACCAGGTGATCGCCTTCGTCATCGCGGTGGCGCTGTCGTTCCTCATCATCACCAGCGGCACCCCGCTGGTTCTCGATGCGGTGCGCGCAGTGGGCGGTAACGTCCTTGGCGATGCCATTTCATCGCTCAGCGTCATCGCCCACTTCGAGCAGCCGATGCACGGCGTGATCGTTCTCGCCGATGTGGTTTACGCGGTCGCCATGGTCGTGTTCTGGCTGTTCGCGACTGGCCTGGCCATCGAATTGAAGAAGGCGGGCTAGGGATGATGGACCGGCTCAATTCACTTTCGCGCACCAGCCGGGCGGCCATCGCCCTGGTGCTGGCGGCGATCACCCTGGTGGCGGTCAACATGTTCGCCCACGAGGGCTTGCGGCAATGGCGCGCCGACATCACCGAGGGCGGGCTGTATACCGTTTCGCCCGCCACCAAGCGGGTTCTCGCCGGACTGCAGGACCAGATCACCCTGAAAGTCTATTATTCCCGCGAGATCGGCGACAAGGTGCCGACCTACGCGCAATACGCCGATCGCATCCGCAATCTCCTGTCGCTCTATGAAGGCCTGTCGCACGGCAAGCTGCAGGTCGAGTACTACGATCCCAAGCCGTTCACCGATGTCGAGGATCGCGCTGTCGCTGCCGGGTTGCAGGGCGTCTCGCTGGGCGACGGGCAGACCTCGGCCTATCTCGGGGTGGTCGGCACCAACCTCACCGACAACCAGGAAGTGATCCCGTTCCTCAGTCTCGACCGGGCCGACTTCCTCGAATACGACCTGACGCGGCTCATCTACAAGCTGGCCGATCCCAAGCGCAAGGTGGTGGGGCTTTTGACCAGCCTGCCGCTGGCCGGCAGTATGAACCCGCAGACCGGCCAGCCGATCCCGGGTTGGCTCGTCTACCAGCAGATGAAGGAATTCTTCGACGTCAAGGCGGTGAGTTCCGACATGTCGGCGGTACCGCCGGATGTCGATGTGCTGCTGGTCGTCTCGCCGCAAAAGCTCACCGAAAAGGCGGCCTACGCCATCGATCAGTTCGCGCTGTCCGGCAAACCGGTGATGATTTTTGCCGATGCCTTTTCGGAAACCGGCCGGGTGCGCCAGTCCACCCTCAAGAAGGGCGATGCGCTGGAGCGGCTGTTCAAGTCGTGGGGCGTCACTATCGCGCCCAACGAGGTGGTGGGCGATATCGCCCATGCCCGGCGGGTGCAATATAGCGTGCAGGGCCAGCCGACCGTCACCAGCTATGTGGCGTGGATGAACTTCGACAAGCAGAGCTTCGATGTCGCCGACGCCATCTTCGCCAATGTCGATCACATGGTAATCGCCAGCCCCGGCGCCATCACCACGCTCAAGGGCGCCAAGACCACCGTCACGCCGCTGATCCGCTCGAGCAAGCAGGCGATGCTCATCAACGATAAAGAGTTGGTGCACCCGGATCCGCTGAAGCTGCTGCAAACCTACAAGCCGGCCGGCACGGCGTTCACCTTGGCCGCACGGCTGCAGGGCGAGGCGCAAACGGCCTTCCCGGACGGCATGCCGGTGGCCGACAGCGCCGCCCAGATGTCGAAGGCCAAGGGCCTCAAGTCGGGCAAGATCAACGTGGTGCTGGTGGCTGACAGCGACCTGCTCTACGACACCTTCTGGGCGCAGACCCGCCAGGTGCTGGGTCGGAACATGGTGGTGCCGCGCGCCAACAATGCCGATTTCCTGCTCAACGCGCTGGAAAACCTGTCGGGCGGGCAGGCGCTGGCGGGCCTTCGTGGGCGTGGTGTCGAGGCGCGTCCCTTCATGCTCATCGACAACATGCAGCGGCAGGCCGAAGAACGTTACCGGTCGCGCGAGCAGGCCCTCAGCGACAAGCTCGCCCAGACCCAGAAGAAGATCAAGGAGATCCGTTCCAAGGCCCAGGGCGGCATGGTGGTGCTGAGCGATGCCGACAAGCAGGCGATCCTTGGATTCCGTCAGGACGTGATCGGCATCCGCCAGCAGTTGCGCGGCGTGCAGGCGGCACTGCGCGCCAATATCCAGCGGCTGAAAACGCAAGTGAAGTTCGTCAACATCGCCGGAATCCCGCTTCTCATCATCATCGGCCTCGGGGTTTTCGCGCTGATCCGGCGTTTCGGGCGCGGCAAGCGCGGGGATGATGCAGCGAGGACTCCGTCATGACGCCGCGCACCCTCATTGCGCTTTTCCTCATGGCCATTGTCTCGACTGCCGCGGCGGTGTGGAGCTATCAGGCCAATCATCACCTCACCGTCGACGTGACGCAGGGCGAGCGGGTGCTGCCGGGTCTGGTCAACAAGGTGAACGATGTGGCCACCATCGTTACCAAGGACGCCAAGGGCTCCATTCGTATCGAGCACCATGACAAGGGTTGGGTGGTGGCCGGCAGCGGCTATCCCGCCGATCCCGACAAGGTGCAAAAAGTCCTGGTATCACTGGTGGAACTGACGAAGCTGGAGCCCAAGACCTCGGCACCGGCCAAATATGGCCAGCTCAATGTCGATGACCCGACGTCGATCGCCAGCAAGTCCCATCTCGTCAGCCTCCTCGACAAGAACGGCAGGACCATCGCGGCGATCGTGCTCGGCAAGCAGGCGCCAGGCCGCGCCGGGGCGGGCAAGGATGCCGAATATGTACGGGTCGAGGGCAAGGCGCGCAGCTGGCTGGCGATGGGGCGGGTCGATGCCTCCAGCGACATCACCCGCTGGGTCGATGCCACGGTCATGGAACTCAGCGTCGACCATGTGGAACGGGCGCGCATCATCCATCCCGACGGCGACGTGCTGGAAGTCTACCACAACGGCACCACCAGCGCCGGCACGGCCAAGTTCGACATCGTCGGCGCCATCCCGGCGGGCAAGAAGATCAAGAGCGATATCGGCGTGCGCTACACCGCTACCGATCTCGCCAACGTGGATTTCGTCAACGTCAGGCCGGTGAAGGCGGGGACCAAGGAAGTCTCGCGCGCGGAACTCGAGATGGCCGACGGCCTGAAGATCGGCTACCGCCTCATCGAGGAGGACGGCAAGGGGTGGATCACTGTCAAGGTGCTGGCCAAAGGCAAGGACGAAAAGCAGGCCGATGCCATCACCAAGCGCGTCGCCGGATGGGAGTACGAACTGTCCGATTACAAGGTCAAGCAGTTCAAGAAGCGTCTCACCGACCTGCTGGAATAACAGCTTGAAACGCTAAGGGCGCACCGTAAACAGCGCCGTGGCCTTCTGGTCGACATAGGCAAAGCAGCCGACGATCTGCGGCGAGAACGGCATTTCACGGTAGGCGGCCAGAGCGCCTTGGCGCTTGAGGCGTCCTGCAAAACCTTCCGCATCGCCCGCCACCACCCACACGCCCGGAACCCAGGTCTTGCGCATCGGGCCGGCCGCCGGCACGGACCAGCGCGGCGAAGATCTGATCATCACTGTTGGTGGCTGGAAACACCGCGAGCATCGGGCCCGTCGCCGCCGGCCCGAGGGCGGCGGCACGCATGGTGACCGCCATGGCAGCCAGAAAGACGATGAGGACTGTTGCGGCCAGTATCAGCACCAGCCGGTGGCCGGGCCAGGTGGCAGCCTCGGCATCCGGGGTCATCGGGCCGCGGCGACGGCAAACGCGCCGGCACGCTCCTCGCGGATGGGCCAGTGCACCAGGGCAGCGAACAGGCCGAGCGCGACGGATGTCCACCATACGCTGTCATATGAGCCGTAGTGGTCGTAGGCATAGCCGCCCAGCCAGACACCGAGGAACGAGCCGATCTGATGTGACAGGAAGACAAAGCCGGTGAGGGTCGCCATGTAGCGGGTGCCGAACATCACCGTCACCAGACCCATGGTGAGGGGGACGGTGGACAGCCATAGGAGGCCGATAAGGCTCGCGAACACCAGCGTTGAGGTGGTCGACAGCGCACCAGCAGGAAGGCGGTCACCAGCAGCGAACGGGCAAGGTAGATAACCGACAGCCCGACGCGGCGCGAGCCACGGGCCCCGAACATGCCGGAAAGATAGGATCCCACGACATTGAACAGGCCGATCATCCCCACCGCCCAGGCCGCCAGCGCCAGCGAGGCGCCGCGGTCGACCAGATAAGGCGGCAGGTGCACGGTGATGAAGGCGATCTGGAAGCCGCACACGAAAAAGCCGAAGTTCAGCAGAACGTAGCTCGAGTGGCCAAAAGCCTTCTTCAGGGTTTCGGGCATGGTCATCTCGCGTTCGGTCTCGCCCATAGCGACGCCGCCGCGCGAGGTTCCCAACGGCACGGCCAGGACGATCAGCGACAGCGTGATGGCGGCCAGCAGCAGCAGCGCCGTCTGCCACCCCCAGGCGGCGATGAAGCCCTGGCCGAGGGGGGCGAACACGAACTGGCCCATGGAACTGGCGGCCGTCGCGAGGCCGAAGGACCAGGAGCGCCGTTCGGGCGGCACTACGCGGCCGAAGGCGGCCATGACGAGGGCAAACGATGTGCAGGCGATGCCGATGCCCATCAACAATCCGCCGCCGAGATAGAGCATGCCGGGGGTGGCCGCGAAAGCCATGATGACGACGCCGGCGCCATAGACGAGGCTGCCGCCCATGATCACCCGCATGGGGCCGACCCGGTCGGCCAACATGCCGACGAACGGCTGGGATACGCCCCACAGGAGGTTCTGCAGCGCCATGGCGAGGCCGAAGATCTCGCGTCCCCAGCCATGGGCCTCGCTGATCGGGCTGGTGAACAGGCCGGCAGTCGAGCGCACGCCGAAGGCAACGAGGGCGATGAGGCAGCCCGCCACGATGACCACGGCGGGACGGTGGAGAACGCTTGGGCTTGAGGCGGTGGGCGTGGTCATCTGAGCAGCGGTCCCGGCCGACTGGACGTTAGGGAAATCTAGCCATAGTGACTCATGCACGCCGGCACAATTCAATAAATCGGCGGCTTCGGTTCAATCCCGTTGACGTATAGGTGACCTGGAGGCTTGCGTGAGGCAAAAAGGGACCAATCCCCTAGCTGGCGCGCATCGGCCTTGCCGTATCTCGGGCGGTAAGGCGGCGGTAGCGCCCGCCGAACTGGGCCCAGGCGACACCGGCGATGATGAGGGCGCCGCCCGCGGCCATGGAGGTCGAAATGGTCTCGCCCAAGATCACATGCCCGCTGACGACGGCGATTACGGGGATGGAGAACAGGAACGGCGCGGTGAGCGAGGCGTGCAGGCGTCCGACGGCAAAATTCCAGCACAGGGTGCCGCACATCATCGCGCAGGCAGTGACATAGGCAAAGGCCAGCCATGCCGCAGCGGGCAGGGTGGCGACGGTGTGGGGGGTTTGCGCGGTGGCCAGCGACAGCATCGGCAGGGTGGCGATCATCACCGTGGCCGTGGTGATGCGGATGGAGCCGTAGCGTTCGATGAGCGGCTTGCCGGCGATGACGAAAAGGCTCCAGGCCACACCGCTTGCAAACATCAGTCCGACGCCGGTAAGCGTTACGCTGCCGCTGTTACCGGATGCAGTCAGGGCATCACCGAACAGCACAATCGTGCCGATGATCGCCACCAGCGAGCCGACGATGGCGGCGCGGCGCGGCCGTTCGCGGTTCACCAGGCTGGTGCCGAAAATGATGAGCAGCGGCTGGGTGGCGACGATCAATCCGGCAACCCCGGCAGGGGTGTGCGCCAGGCCGAAATTCATGGCGAGGTTATAGCCGGCCATGCCGACGAGGCTGACGGCGATGAGACGCGGCAGATCGCCGCGGGCGATACGCCAGCCGCTTACGCCGAAGACATACAGCCCATAGATCGGCCCGACGACGGCAAAGCGCATCACCAGGAGATCACCTGGCGGCATGGACGTGACCAGAAAACGCGTGAAGGCCGGCGCCGAGCCCCAGAACAGCATGGCGAGGACGAGGGCGGCAAAAGGCAGAAAGCGGGCCATCAAGGGGCCGGAAAAAAGCAGATGACGGTCATCGCGTGGCACCGGAAAATCAAACCGTGACAATAGTCTGGAAGCGCTGGCTGGTAAATCGATTCCGCTGCCCCGTCAGCACATGGCTGATGCGTCGGTGCTACATGGCCGGCCGGCGCAGGAGGATGAGCGGGGCGCGGGCGGCCCGCGCCAGGCTGGCGACGGTCTCATCGTCGCTGAAGGGGCGGCCTTCGAGGTCGGCGACCACGCAGCACGGCTGGGTTGCAACCAGTTCTTCGGCCAACCGGCTTGTGTCATCTCCCGGCAGAACGCGGGTACTGAAGTCAGCGTGGCCGGCAATGGTGCGGGCGCGAGCGGTAATGGCTTCGGCAGCCGCGCGGTCATCGGCCAGCGCCATGACGATCAATCGCGCGTGACGCTGGTTGGCGAGGCGGGCTGCCAGTGCCACGGTGTCGCGGCCGCAGTCATCGCCATCGTCGATGGCCACCACCGGACCCGATCCCAGGCGGGCGAGGGGAGCGATGAGGGCAACGCCGGCGGCGGCGCTGGCGCTGTGGCGGGCAGAGGCGATGACTTCACCGGCACCGGGTCCGCCGAGGCTTGCCTGGCACAGGACGATATCGCCTTTCAGCGTGGCGGTGCCCAATAGGGTCCGGCGGTCACCGCGCACGCTGGTAAATTCGAACGACAGGTTGGCGTGGCCGGCCAGGTCGGCCATGGCCTTGCGGCAGCGGCGCGCCTCTTCGCGAAGCGCCCGCTCCATGCGATCGAGCGTCAGGTGGCCGGCATGGCCGGTGACGGTCACCATGCCCGACAGGCCGGCGAGGTCGAGCAGTTCCTGGTCCTCGACGAACAGCCCTGCCAGGCTGGCGCCGGTTGCGCCCGCCAGCATGGCGGCTGCCTGCATCGCGGCACCGGCCTCGTCATGGCCGCCAAGCATGACGACGATGCGGCGGGGAAGGCTCATTCCACGCCCTCCTCGCTGTGCGAGGCGACATCCGCCTTGGCGCCGAAGCGGCGGCGCGATGCTGCGAAGGCTTGCAGGCGGGCCTCGACCCCTGCATTGACGCTGCCTTCGGGAAACCGCCCGTCGCTACCGCGCTCACCGGCGGCAATGCCGGTGAGCCGGGTGATGCCTTCATCGATGGTTGAGACCGGCCAGACGAAGAACTTCTTCTTTTTCGCCGCCGCGACGACGTCGGCCCGCAGCATCAGGTGCTTGATGTTCGATTTCGGGATCAGCACACCTTGTCGGCCGGTGAGGCCGCGGGCGTTGCAGACGTCGAAAAAGCCCTCGATCTTGGCGTTGACGCCGCCGATGGCCTGTACCTCGCCCAACTGGTTGACGGAGCCGGTAACCGCGTAGCCCTGGAAGATGGGCACCTCCGCCAGTGCCGACAAGAGCGTGTAGAGTTCGGCCGATGAGGCGCTGTCGCCGTCAATGCCGCCATAGGATTGCTCGAACACCAGGCTTGCCCACAGCGAGACCGGCTCATCCAGCGCAAATCGTGCCGACAGGTAGCCGGAGAGGATGAGCACGCCTTTGGAGTGCAGTGGGCCGCCCAATTCCACTTCGCGTTCGATGTCGATCACCTTGCCCGTACCCATGCGCACCCGGGCGGTAATGCGGGCCGGCCGGCCGAATGGCTCCTTGCCGATGGTAATTACTGACAAGCCGTTGATCTGTCCGGTCTTTTCGCCGTCCGTGTCGATCAGGACAATGTCACGGGTGATCATGTCGAGGGAGCGGTCGCGGATACGGCCCGAGCGCCGCACCCGCTCGGAAACAGCGCGCTCCACATCCTTTGCCGAAATCTGCTTGCCGCCGCGAACGCCGGCCCAGTGGTCGGCCTCGGTGAGGATTTCGGCCATGACGCCGATCCTCAAGGTAAGGCGCTCAGAGTCCTCAGCCTGGCGGGCGGCCTCTTCGACCATGCGCGCCATGCCTTTTGCATTGAGGGCTTTCAGGTTTTCGCGCTTGGCGATGGAGCCGATGAGGCGGGCATAAAGACCCGTGGTCTCAGGCGTACGCTCCACTTCATCCTCGAAGTCGGCGGCGATCTTGAACAGGGTCTCGAAGTCCGGCTCCAGTGCCACCAGGAGGTAATAGAGCGTGCGCTCGCCCACCAGCACCACCTTCACCGACAGCGGTATGGGATCGGGTTCCAGCGACACCGTGGTCTGAAGCCCCACTTCTTCGGGCACCGAGGTGATTTTCACCTCGCCAGCCCTCAGACAGCGCTTCAGGGCCTCCCAGGCAAACGGTTCGCGCAACAGGCGCAACGCATCGATCACCAGATAGCCGCCGTTGGCCCGGTGCAGGGCGCCGGACTTGATGAGCATGAAGTCGGTGACCAACGTCCCCATGTGGGAGATGTGCTCGACGCGGCCGGCGAGGTTGGCCAGGGTCGGGAGATCCTCAGAGACAATGGGGGCGCGCGCCGGCCCGTCGCCGTCGGCGCCGTTGGAAACCATGACATTCACCAAGTAGCGGCGAAAGCGGGGATCGCGCGCCGCGCTGGTCTCGACCTTGGCGAACGGGGTTTCCTGCTCCTCGGCTTCGGCTTTGAGGAATATGGCGATGTTGTCGATGAGATCGCGGCGCACCGCCTCCAGGTGGCGGGTAATGGCCGCGTGGTCGGCATAAAGGGCGGCGATCTCGGAGAGCGAGCGGCCGATGGCGACCTCGGCCAGTTCGGCATTCAGGTCGCGCACCCGGTCGCGGCGCTGCTTTTCCAGCTCCGGCATTTTCTGCAGCACCGCCTCGAGGTCTTTTTGCAGGCGGGCGATCTTTTCAGCCGTGGCGGCACGCTCGGCCTCGGGCAGGGCGTTGAAGACCTCGGGCTTGACCACCTGGCCATCCTTTACGGGCGCCAGCGCAAAGCCCATGGGCGTGCGCATGATGCCAATATTCTCGGCGCCGGCCTTTTCCTTCAATTCTTCGAAGGCGGCCTCCTGGGCAGTTTCGATCTCTGAATCGATGGCGCGGCGGCGGTTGCGATAATCGTCGGATTCGAACAGCGACGGGACGGCGGTCGCCAGATCGTCGATGAGGGCGGTCATGCGGTCGCGAAACGCGGTCGCACCGCCCGACGGCAGGCTGATGGCGAGCGGACGGCGGGGGTCGTCGAAATTGTTGACGTAGACCCAGTCGGCCGGCGCCGGCGCCTTCACGGCGCGCTCTTCTAGCAGGGCACGCACTGCCGAATGGCGCCCGGTTCCCATCGGGCCGAGCACGAACAGGTTGAATCCCCTGGCGGTAATGTCAGCGCCAAGCGCCAGCGCATCGAGGGCTCGCTCCTGACCGATCAGCAGCGGCACCGGCTGCAGTTCGGAACTGGAGCGGAAGGTGAACTGCGCCGGATCACAAGCGGTGCGCAACTGGTCGGCGGTGAGCCCCGGGGGTAATGACAATTTCGGCACGGTTGGCCTCTCCCTCTTCCGCCATCGATCATCGAGGCAGGAATTGAGACCGCGTCCGTCCCGCCGCCGCCATGATCGAGATCAAGGCTCGCGGCACATCATGGGCAATCCGCTCAGGCAGTCTCGGATTCCAGCGCGACGCCCTTGTCGGCCAAAAGCTGCTTTAGTTCGCCCGACTGGAACATCTCGGTGACGATGTCGCAGCCGCCGACGAATTCTCCCTTGACGTAGAGTTGGGGGACGGTGGGCCAGTTGGAATAGTCCTTGATGCCCTGCCGCAGGGCATCGGACTCCAGCACATTGACGCCGGAATAGGCCACCCCGACGAAATCGAGCATCTGCACTACACGACCGGAAAAGCCGCACATGGGCTGCTCGGGCATGCCCTTCATGAAGAGCACGACGTCATTGGTCTTCACGACGTTGTCGATCCATTCGCTGACAGTGGTCATATCGGTTTTCTTTCGGCCTTGTTGGGTCTCAGGGTTCAGTTTTCGGGCACGGCGGTGGTCAGCGCCAAGGCATGCAGTTCGCCACCCATGGCCCCCTTCAGCGCGGCATACACCATCTGGTGCTGCTGCACCCGCGACTTGCCGCGAAAGGCTTCGGAAATCACCG
>CAZMSA010000091.1:0-15035 GCA_964568825.1 uncultured Rhizobiaceae bacterium
CGCACCTGATCAACCATGCGGCCGGATGGCTGGGCGGCGGCCTCACCGCCTCGTTTGAAAAACTCATCATCGATGCCGAGATGCTGCAGATGATGGCGGCCTACGGTGAGCCACCCGAGGTTTCGGAGGCGACGCTGGCTTTGGACGCCATCCGCGAGGTGGGTCCCGCTGGCCACTTTTTCGGCGCCGCCCATACGCTTGAGCGCTACGAGACGGCGTTTTATGCGCCGCTCTTGTCCAACTGGGACAACCACGACACCTGGATCGAGCGCGGCAGCATCGACGCCGTGACCAGAGCCAACCAGATCTGGCGCCAGTTGCTCAACGACTACCAGCCCCCGGCCATCGATCAGGGCATCGTCGGGGCGCTCAACGACTACATGCAGCGGCGCAAGCGCGAAGGCGGCTCGCCGGTCAACTAGAGCATGATGCCGAAAAGTGGAAACCACTTTTCGGCATCATGCTCAACTTCCTGGAATCGATCAGGGTTATGACTTTGGATCGATTCGATCCAATGTCATCCTGATCTAGGCGCATTTCTGCGGCTACGTACACGGGGTTGACATAGGTCAACACGTCGATGCGGTCGTTCGACTAAGAGTCGGTCAAAGGCGGGGGTAAGCGGTGTCATCTGTTCTAGGCGGACAGGTGGCCTTTTGAGGGGGTTGACCCATGACCGCCATGAAGAGACAAGCTACACCGATTGAGACCGGTTGGTTCGGATTCCCACCGTTCCAGGCGCAGCCGCTGACATCCAATCCGCTCGCGGCACATGCAAAGCTGGGCCATGCCATGCTCGCCGGCGCCATGGCCTTCAACCAGGAACTCTCGCGCTTTGCGAGCCAGCGTCTGGCGGCCGATGCCGGGTTACTTCAGACCATCTCGCAATGCGCAAGTCTGGACGAGGCCGTCGCAGCTCAGTCGGACTTCGCCCGCCAGGCGATGGAGTCCTATATGGCCGAGATGCCGAAGCTCATGGAGCAGACGGTGCGCAACACCGCCAGTTTGTGGGCGGCGGCCGTGGAGCCTGGTGAAACCGGGCCGCAGGCTGGCGCTACGACCTGAAGGCGGAACGCTGCCCGATTTCCGCTCGGGCCAGCGCCGAAGCTGGAGATGAAAACCGCATGCCAAAGGCCATACGAGCCCCGTCAAGGGTGTTGCAGTCATTGAGGCTGCAGCAGGCATGCGTTGCAGGAAGGAGGAAATTGTCATGGGCATGGTTATGCAACGCGCATCACCCGCAGCAATGGGTCCGCGGCGTGTCGAATGCTTTGGCAACGCCTTGGATTGGCCCATTTCGGCGGCAAGTCTCAATGCGCTGGTGGACCTAGGCCTGTCGAACGCGTGCATCGCGCATTACTACAGGGTGACGGTCGATGACGTCATCGCGCTTGCCCGCCAACAAGGGGTTTACCGCCAACCGGTTGGCGAATAACCCTTCTGCAAGGGCGGGGCCGGAGCGACCATGTCGATGCCGGCAAAAGTGGAGGTTTTCGATTGGAACAATCCGCACCGCCCGAACCGAGCGCCGGGCAAGAACCGCCTGCGCTGCCCGATACCGACCTGAAAGCCGGCCTTACCCAGGCCGAGGTCCAGCGTCGGCTGGCGCAACATGGCCCCAATGCCATCGAGGAGCGCCATACCAGCCCGCTGCTTAAATTTCTTTCTTTCTTCTGGGGGCCCATCCCGTGGATGATCGAGGCGGCGGCCATCCTCTCGGCGGTCGTCGAGCGCTGGGAAGACTTCGCCATCATCGCGATCATGCTGGCGATCAACGCCGGCGTCGGCTTCTGGGAGGAGTTCAAGGCCGACAATGCCATCGCCGCGCTCAAACAGAACCTGGCACTGAAGGCCCACGTCTTGCGCGACGGCAAATGGCGCGACATCGCTGCGGCTGAACTGGTGCCAGGCGACGTGATCATGCTGCGCCTCGGCAACATCATCCCCGCCGACGTCGCGCTGGTGGAGGGCGAATATCTCAGCGTCGATCAATCGGCACTGACGGGAGAGTCCCTGCCGGTCGACAAGGCTGTCGGCGACATCGCCTATTCGAGTTCCATCACCAAGACCGGCGAGATGAAGGCCGTGGTAACGGCAACCGGGGCTGGCACCTATTTCGGCCGCACCGCCAAACTGGTGGAAAGCGCCACGACCACCTCGCATTTCCAAAAGGCGGTCCTGAGGATCGGTGACTTCCTGATTATTATTACTCTGGGCCTGGTCGCGCTGATCCTCCTGGTGGCGCTGTTCCGCCACGACCCCCTGGTGGAGACTATCCTCTTCGCCTTGATCCTCACGGTGGCAGCGATACCGGTTGCCCTGCCCGCGGTCCTGTCGGTCACCATGGCGGTCGGTGCCGTCAAGCTCGCCCACATGAAGGCAATCGTCTCGCGGCTGGTCTCCATCGAGGAGATGGCCGGCATGGACATCTTGTGCACCGACAAGACCGGCACCCTCACCAAGAACGAACTGACGCTCGGCGACCCGGTCGTCATCGCGGCAAAGGGTCCCCATGAAGTCATCCTGGCCGCCGCGCTTGCCTCACGCACCGACAGTCCCGATGCCATCGACCAGGCCATCATGACGGGGCTCGGAGATGCGAATGCGTTGCAGGACTACAAGGTTGTCAGGTTCGATCCCTTCGATCCGGTGCGCAAGCGGGCCGATGCCGAAATCGCCGGCAAGGAGGGCAAGTTTAGTGTTTCCAAGGGTGCCCCGCAGGCCATTCTCAAACTGTGCAGCGCCGGCGCCGATCTGACGCAGCAGGTCACTGCCCACACCGACAAGCTGGCAGCGACCGGTTACCGGACCCTCGGCGTTGCCCGCGCCGACGCCGCAGGCAAGTGGCAGTATCTCGGCCTCGTCGCCCTGTTCGATCCGCCAAGGGACGATTCGCTGGCAACCATCCATGAGGCCAAGGCCATGGGGCTCGATGTGCGCATGGTGACCGGCGACCATGTCGCCATTGCCCGTGAAATCGCCGGCAAGCTGGACCTGGGAACGAACATCATCGCCGCTGATCAGGCCTTCGGCAAGGCTGGGCAGAGCCAGGATGACGAAAGGATCGAAGCGGCTGGCGGGTTTGCCCAGGTGTTCCCCGAGCACAAGTTCAAGATCGTCAAGCTGTTGCAGGCTCGCGGTCATATCGTCGGCATGACCGGCGACGGGGTCAACGACGCCCCGGCGCTGAAGCAGGCCGACGTGGGCATCGCTGTCAGCGGGGCGACCGATGCCGCGCGCGCCGCTGCGGATCTGGTGCTCACCGATGTTGGCCTGTCGGTCATCACTAGGGGCATCGAGGAGGCCCGCAAGATCTTCGAGCGCATGAACAGCTATGCGGTTTTCCGTATTGCCGAGACCATCCGGGTGCTGTTGTTCATGACGCTGTCCATCCTGGTGTTCAATTTCTACCCTGTCACCGCCGTGATGATCGTGTTGCTGGCGATCCTCAACGACTTCCCGATCATGATGATCGCCTATGACAACGCCCCCGTCGCCGAGCGCCCGGTGCGTTGGGACATGCACCGCGTGCTCACCTTGAGCATCGTGCTGGGTGTTGTCGGCGTGATCGAAACCTTCCTGCTGTTCTGGATCGCCGATGCTTATCTCAAGATCCCGAGAGACATCATTCAGACCATCATGTTCCTCAAATTGCTGGTGGCGGGGCATCTCACACTGTACGTGGCGCGTAACGAGCGTTGGTTCTGGAACCGCCCGTGGCCCAACTGGAAGCTCATCGCCACCACTGAAAGCACGCAAGTTCTCGGGACGCTGGCTGCCGTTTATGGTTGGTCGGTGACACCCATCGGATGGAAATACGCGCTGGCCATATGGGCCTATGCGCTACTCTGGGTCCCGATCGAGAACGCCGCCAAGGTCTATGTCTATCGGCTGATGCGACACGGCGGGGCGAAGAAGGCCCGCCACATCGGACGCATTGCGACCAGACTGGACTGATCCGCCCCGGACAGGGTTGAAAAAACTTCCATGCTGCGGCGCAACAAAACGAGGTCACCGACAAAAAGGCTGAAAAAAACCCAATATGGCGAAGTGTCATATTGCGATGCACAATCACGCTTCCTATTTAACGGTATATTGCTTCGGCAAGCTCGTCGTGCGCGATGAACCGGCGGCTCGGTTTACCGGAGGCGGGTTGAAATGCGGTTCATGCCCAGGAGAAATACCATGAGCGATCTGCCGTCGAATGCCAGTCACGTCTTTCCCATCGACCGCTTCCTCCATGCCAATGAAGCGCGGCTGACGGCGGGTCTGTCGCCGGCCTCGGCATCGGCGGCCTATCTGGACTGGTTGGTGCATCTGGCAAATTCGCCGGGAAAGCAGGCCTATCTGGTGCAAAAGGCGCTGCGCAAGAGCGTCACCTTCAGTGCCTATCTGGAGCGTGCGATGACCGGCAAGAGCCAGGAGCCTTGCATCGAGCCGTTACCGCAGGATTACCGCTTCCGCGCGCCGGAATGGCAGCAGATGCCGTTTGCCGCCTGGTACCAGTCGTTTCTGCTGTTGCAGCAGTGGTGGCACAACGCCACCGACAGCGTCGAGGGCGTCTCCACCCACCACCAGGATGTCACCGCCTTTTCGGCCCGCCAGATCCTCGACGTGTTCTCGCCCTCCAACTTCCCGCAGACCAACCCGGAGGTCCTCAAGGCCACCGTACAGAGCGGCGGCATGAACCTTGTGCATGGCCTGCAGAATTTTCTCGAGGACTGGGAAAGAACGGTTCTCCAGAAGCCGCCGGTGGGCTCTGAAAATTTCCAGGTCGGGAAGGACGTCGCGATCACCCCCGGCAAGGTCATCTACCGTAACGGGCTGATCGAACTGATCCAATATGCGCCGACGACGGCGAAGGTTCAGGCCGAACCGGTGTTGATCGTTCCAGCATGGATCATGAAATACTACATCCTCGATCTGTCGCCGGGCAATTCGCTGGTGAAGTACCTGGTCGACCAGGGCCATACGGTGTTCATGATCTCCTGGAAGAACCCGACCGAGGAGGACCGCGACCTCGGCATGAACGATTACGTCGACAACGGCGTAACGGCGGCACTCGAAGCGGTGCGCAAGATCGTCCCGAAGGAAAAGGTTCACACCGTCGGCTACTGCATCGGCGGCACCTTGTTGTCGATCGCCGCGGCGGCACTGGGGCGCGACGGCAAGGACTGGCTCAAGTCGATGACCCTATTCGCTGCCCAGACGGACTTCACCGAGGCCGGTGAACTGATGCTGTTCATCGACCAGAGCCAGGTCTCCTACCTGGAGGACCTGATGTGGGACCAGGGCTATCTCGACACCAAGCAGATGGCCGGCGCCTTCCAGTTGCTGCGCTCCAACGACCTGATCTGGTCGCGGATTGTCCACGACTACCTGATGGGCGAACGCACGCCGATGAACGACCTGATGGCCTGGAACGCCGATGCGACCCGCATGCCCTACCGCATGCATTCGGAATATCTGCGCAAGCTGTTCCTCGACAACGACTTGGCCGAAGGGCGCTATTATGTGGGCGGCAAGCCGGTCACGCTCGGCGACATCCATGTGCCGATGTTTGTCGTCGGGGCCGAAAGGGACCATGTCGCGC
This sequence comes from uncultured Rhizobiaceae bacterium, assembly GCA_964568825.1. Lineage (GTDB taxonomy): Bacteria > Pseudomonadota > Alphaproteobacteria > Rhizobiales > Aestuariivirgaceae > CAVVDT01. The sequence goes on from CAZMSA010000091.1 coordinate 5,594, forward strand.
CGTGGACGTCGGTCTACAAGATGAACTATCTCGCCGATACCGATGTGTCGTTCCTGTTGACCAGCGGCGGCCACAATGCCGGCATCATCTCCGAGCCTGGCCACCCCCGCCGTCATCACCGCATCGCCACTCGGCATGAAGGCGATGCCTACGTGGCCCCCGATGACTGGTTCGCCGCCACCCCTGAGCACGAAGGTTCGTGGTGGCCGGCCTGGCAGACCTGGCTCAACGAACACTCCAGCGGTGAGGTAAAGCCCCCGAAGATGGGCGGCCCCCTGAAAGAATTGCAAGCCTTGTGCGATGCCCCCGGAACCTATGTGCTCAAGGACTAGGGTCAGTTGACAAGTCTCGAAAACAAGAAGGGCCTCGTGCTCGGCATCGCCAATGAGCATTCCATTGCCTATGGCTGCGCTCGCGCCATGCATGCCGACGGCGCCGAACTTGCCGTCACTTATCTCAACGACAAGGCCGAACCCCATGTCCGCCCGCTGGCGGAAGGCCTGGACAGCCCGCTCATCATGGCCTGTGACGTCACCATCCCCGGGCAGCTCGAAGCCGTCTACGAGCGCATCGCGGCGACCTGGGGACGGCTGGATTTTGTCCTCCACTGCATCGCCTACGCGCCCAAGGCCGACCTTCATGGCCGGGTCGTCGACTGCTCTAGGGACGGCTTTTCCCTCGCCATGGATGTTTCCGTTCATTCCTTCATCAGGATGGCCAAACTGGCCGAACCGTTGATGAAGGAGGGCGGCTCCCTGATTTCCATGACCTATTACGGTGCCGATAAGGTGGTCGATTTCTACAATCTCATGGGGCCTGTCAAGGCAGCGCTTGAGGCCACCACGCGATACATGGCCGCGGAACTGGGCACCAAGGGCATCCGCGTCAACACCATTTCTCCCGGCCCGCTGAAGACCCGCGCGGCCTCCGGCATCGAGCACTTTGACGACCTGATGGATAAGGCGGCGGCCCGGGCCCCCGAACGCCGGCTGGTGAGCATTGCCGATGTCGGGGCGTTAGCCTCATTCCTTGCTAGCGACAAGGCGCGCTCGATCACCGGGGACACCGTTTATGTCGATGCCGGCTATCACGTCATGGGCTGAACGGAACTTGCGCCAACCATACGCGTCCAGCCCGTCGGCGAGCCGCCTTTGATACAGAGCCCAAAGGGCACGCCCCGGCCCGGCGTTCAGCGGCCGTTGAGGATGATCGAGATGAATCCTGGCATCGACCTAATCGAGAACCGCACCTTCGATGAAATTGCGATCGGCGACCAGGCCGGGCTGACGCGAAAGCTGACGCAGCGCGATATCGACCTGTTCGCGGTCATGTCGGGCGACGTCAACCCCGCCCACGTCGACCCCGATTTCGCCAAGTCCGACATGTTCCACAAGGTCATCGCCCACGGCATGTGGGGTAGCGCCCTGATCTCTACCGTCCTTGGCACCGAACTGCCGGGGCCGGGCACCATCTATCTCGACCAGAGCCTGCGCTTTCTCGGACCCATCGGGCTGGGCGACACGGTCACCGTGACCGTCAAGGCGCGCGACAAGGACGAAGAGCACCACCGCATCACCTTCGACTGCAAATGCGCCAACCAGAACGGCAAGGTGGTGATCGACGGCACCGCCCTGGTGATCGCCCCGAGCGAAAAGATCAGGCGGCCACGCATCATCCTGCCGGACGTCAAGGTGGAAGAGCACGGCGAAAAATTCCGCCAGATCATCGCCAAGGCGGAAAAGCTGGAGCGAATTATCACCGCGGTGGTCCATCCGGTCGATGCCAACTCGCTGGGCGGGGCGGTGGCGGCCGCCAGGGCGGGGCTGATCACCCCGGTGCTGATCGGTCCCGAGCACAAGATCCGCGCCATCGCCGAAGAGGCCGGCCTCGATCTTTCGCCCTATCAACTGGTGGCGACCGCGCATTCCCATGCAGCCGCCCAAAAGGCGGTCGCCATGGCGCAGAAGGGCGAGGTCAAGGCGTTGATGAAGGGAAGCCTTCATACCGACGAGTTCATGCATCCCATCGTCCGCAGCACCGATGGCCTGCGCACCGAGCGCCGTCTCTCTCATGTCTTCCTGCTCGACGTGCCCGGTCAGGACCGTCCGCTGTTCATCACCGACGGCGCCATCAACATCGCCCCCGACCTCGAGGAAAAACGCGACATCGTCCAGAATGCCATCGACATGGCGCACGCGCTGGGTATCGCCCTGCCGAAGGTGGCGCTGTTGTCCGCTGTCGAGGTGGTGACGCCGAAAATTCCCTCCACCGTCGACGCCGCGGCCCTGTGCAAGATGGCCGACCGCAAGCAGATCACCGGCGGCATCGTCGACGGCCCGCTGGCCTTCGACAACGCGGTCTCGCTGAGCGCGGCGCGGGCCAAGGGCATCGAGTCCGCCATTGCCGGGCGGGCCGACATCCTGGTGGTTCCCGACGTCGAGGCCGGCAACATGCTGGCCAAGCAACTGGAATACCTCGCCGGGGCCGATGCCGCCGGCGTGGTGGTCGGGGCGCGGGTGCCGATTATCCTCACCAGCCGCGCCGACAGCATCGAGAGCCGTCTGGCGTCCTGCGCGGTCGCGGCCATGGTCGAGCACCACCGGCTCAGGGGCCGGCCATGACCGACGCCGTCATCGCCCTCAACGCCGGATCATCGAGCCTCAAGTTCGCTCTCTATATCTGTCCCTCCGGGGCCACCGATCCCTCACCCGTCGCCGATGGCGAAATCGAGGGTATCGGCGAGGCGCCGCGGCTCGTCATTCACGACGCCGGCGGTGCAACCGCCGTCGAACGCGCGCTGCCGGCATCATCGGACCACGCAAGCCTCCTGCAGGTGGTGGTGGAGTGGATCGAGGGCCACGCCAGGGATTATTCGCTGGTCGCAGCCGGACATCGCGTGGTGCATGGCGGTGCGCGCTTCAGCGCGCCGGTGCTTGTCGACCCCGACGTGCTTGCCGGGTTGGAAGAGCTTGTCCCGCTGGCGCCAATGCATCAGCCCCATAATCTCGCTGCCATAAGACGCTTCGCCGAGATCGCTCCATCGCTGCCGCAAGTTGCCTGTTTCGACACGGCCTTTCATAACACTAATTCGACGCTGGCTACGACCTATGCCCTGCCGCGCGCCCTGACAGAAGGAGGGGTGCGCCGCTACGGCTTCCATGGCCTGTCCTATGAGTACATCGCCAGCGTTTTGCCCCGCCATGCCGGACCCGCATCCGAGGCCCGCGTCGTCGTCGCCCATCTCGGGCACGGGGCCAGCATGTGCGCCATGCGGGGCGGCCGCAGCATCGCTTCCACCATGGGGTTCACCGCACTCGAAGGCCTGCCCATGGGCCGGCGTTGCGGCAGGCTCGATCCCGGCGTCATCCTCTACCTGATGAAGGAAAAGGGCATGGACTACGACGCCCTGAGCGACCTCCTCTACAGCCGTAGCGGCCTCTTGGGGGTCTCCGGCATCAGCGACGACATGCGCACGCTCCTCGCCAGCCCGGCTGAAGAGGCAAGGGAGGCGGTGGAGCTGTTTGCCTATCGCATCGGACGTGAACTGGGATCGCTCGCCGCCGCGGCGGGCGGGCTTGACATGCTGGTGTTCACCGGTGGCATCGGCGAGCATGCCGCAACCGTTAGGGCGCGCGCCTGCCGGCATGCCGAATGGCTGGGTGTCAGGCTGGACGAGGCCGCCAACGAAGCAAACCGCACACAGATCAGCGCGTCCGACAGTGCTGTCCCGGTGTTCGTCATACCGACCAATGAAGACCTGATGATTGCCCGCCATACCATCGCGGTGGTGCGGGCAGGCGGCGGGACGCCGAAACGGCAAGGAGAATGACGATGACAACCATGAAGGAGCGGCTCGGCGAAGTGGGAGAACTGACGCGCCGGTTACAGCGGGAATTTCCGCGCGAGACGGCCGGCTTCCTCAACTTCATCAAGGAAGCCGAAAGCGGTTCGGCGCTGCCATTGAAGGACAAGGAACTGATCAACATCGCCCTGGCGGTGGCCACCCAGTGCGAATGGTGCATTGCCTTTCATGTGAAGAACGCGGTGCGCGCCGGCGCCACGTCCGCTGAGATCGTCGAAGCGGGCTTTCAGGCGGTCATCATGCACGGCGGCCCCGCCTTCATGTGGATGACTCCGCTCATGCGTGCCGTCGACGAGTTTGCGGTGAGCAAGCCCGCCTAGGGACCAGCCTCTGGGCGATCAGCCCGGCCGGCCGATTTCATCCAGTTTGCGTTGTAGCGACAAGCGGCCGAGCGAGGCGAGCGGCAGGCTGACGAAGATGCCTATGCGCTGGGTGAGCATGCGTAGCGTGTCGGCAAAGGCAAGGCGTTTTTCCGCCTCGTTGCCTTGAGCCTTGCCCGGATCGGGCAGGCCCCAATGGGCCGTCATCGGCTGGCCCGGCCAGACCGGGCAGACCTCTGCCGCAGCCTGATCGCAGACAGTGAAGACGAAATCGAGTTTCGGCGCATCGGGCCGGGCGAATTCGTCCCACGACTTGGAGCGCAAGGCGTCCACCAGGTAATTCTCCTTGCGCAGCAGGTTGAGCGCTTGGGGATTGATCTCACCGCGCGGCTGGCTGCCAGCGCTGAACGCACGGAACTTTCCCTGCCCGAGGCGATTGAGGATGCACTCGGCCATGATCGAACGGGCCGAATTCTGGGTGCACAGAAAGAGCACGTTGAACGGCTCGGTAATATCCTTGTCCGCCATGCTCACAACTTGCGCCTCGCCATAGACCCCACGGGCAACCCGCCTGCCGCGCGAAGCGCGATTCCTTGCCCGGAAAACCCACAATTTGCGGCTATGTACGAAGCATGCATGACAATTGCGTGACGATCCGGAAGGAGGAGATTGCCGTTTACTGGCCGGCATGGTTCAGGCGCCGTCAGTCACTCCTCCGGCGAGGCTTTATAATCCTCATCCGAAACCGGCTCCATCCAGTCAACGTGAGAGCCGTTCAGCGCTTCGTGCATGGCCAGATGGACCATTGCCGTTTGCGGGGCGGCGCCATGCCAATGCTTTTCGCCTGGGGCGATCCACACGGTGTCGCCGGGTCTGATTTCGCGCACCGGCTGGCCAAGCTTCTGCACCCGTCCGACACCGGTCATCACCTGCAGCGTCTGGCCGAGCGGATGGGTGTGCCAGTTGGTGCGGGCGCCCGCCTGGAATGTCACCATGACGGCCCGGGCGCGGGCCGGTTCCGGGGTCTCGACAATGGGCTCCTGCCAGACATTGCCCACGAACCAGTCAGGGTTGGCCTTGCGGTTTGGCCGGCTGCCGGCACGATAAATATCCATGGCGATCTTGCTCCGTTTCTTTACGATTGGATGGGGAAGCGCGTACTGTAGCGTGAACCGCCGCCCGCTTCCAATTGAGACTGTGCGTCATGTCGCGTTCGGCGACGAGAACTGCGATGCCCGGCGGCACTATCGCCATCGCCAGCAACAGACCCTAGTCCTGCAGCGCGGCGATCACGTCATCTACCTTCACCACCGTCGCCACGTTCTGCATGGCATAGTTGATCGACGCGTTGTGCCAGTCGGCGTTCATGGTCGAGCAGGCGTTCTCGGGGATGATCATGCGGTAGCCCTTGTCGGCGCCGGTCCTGGCGGTGTGCTCGATCGACATGTTGGTCCACGCCCCGGTCTCGATGATGGTGTCGCGCCCGGTCGCCTTGAGCACCGTCTCGAGCGAGGTGCCCTCCCAGGCGCTCATGCGATTCTTGGTGACCACGTGATCGCCCGGTTGCGGCTCGAGCCCCTGCACCGGCGCCGCCCCCCAGGAGCCACGCACCACGGCCTTGGCGTCGCGCACCCCCTCGAACAGCGGGGCGTTCATGGTCATGCCGTGGGTGCCCGGCTCGGCGATGAACCAAACGTGGATCACCGGCACGTTGGCCTTGCGACAGGTCTCGGCAAGGCGGGCGATATTGGCGATGCAGTTCTGCTCACGGCAATGGGCGGGCGCCCCGGAATCGGCGAACGCGCCGCCCTCCATCACCACATCGTTCTGCATGTCCTGGATGACCAGCGCCGAACGGAACGGCTGCAGCCGCAGCTGGCCACTGGCCGTCACCGGTGACGAAGCGGCCGCCGGCCTTGCCCGCATGAACGGTTCGTCGCGCGGGCCGACCTTTGTCTTCACCGCATAGAGCGAATGGGTGGCGCACATGAACAACGTCCGCCAGTCCTCGCCACCCCAGTGCAGGTTGGCGACCAGTTCCGGCACCGCCACCTTGCCGATCAACCGGCCGGAGCGGTCATAGACCCACAACCCCCCCGGCGCCGTCACCCACACATTGCCGCGCATGTCGCATTTCATGCCGTCCGGCACACCCGGCTTGCGACTATCCTGGATGCCTGAGGCGAACAGCCGCTCGTTCTTGAGCGTACCGTCGGTCTCGACGTCGTAGACGCGGATATTGGCCTGTACGGTATCGTTGATGTAGAGGAGCCTTTCATCGGGCGAAAAGCACAGGCCGTTGGGCTGGGTGTAGGTGTCACGGTCGACCATCAACTGCGGTTGGCCGCCGGCCGATCCGGGGGCGATGCGATAGACCCCCTGAAAGCCCAGTTCCACCGGCCGCTCCACCCCGAAGCCCGGCATGCGCCCGTAGGTCGGGTCGGTGAACCAAATCGAACCATCCGATTTGGCGCACAGATCATTGGGGCTGTTGAGTTCGCGGCCGTCGAAGTGGCTGGCCAGCACCTCGCGGCGCCCGTCAGAACGGAAGCGGGCGACCGAGGAGGTCGCATGCTCGCACACCAGCAAGTTGAGTTCGCCGTCGTAGGTCATGCCGTTGCCCTTGTTGGAGGGATGCATGATCTCGCGCACGCCATCGCGGTCCCAGCGACGGCGCTTGTCGTCGGGCATGTCGGAGAATAGTAGATAGTGATCTACCGGATGCCAGATCGGCCCTTCGGTGAAATTGAAGCCCGAGCCCAGTTGCAACACCAGTTCGTGCTCGTTGATCAATTGCGAGAATTGCGGATCAAGCGCTTCGTGGGTCATTGCCTTTCTCCGGCTGTGAGTTGGCTACATCGGGAAACATTCACGTTCCGGCTGATCCACCCGTACTAACCTGCTACAGCTTGATAGTTTAGAAACAAGGGGATTGGGCCCACTCGGAAATTGGGGCCAGCCTATACATGGTCACCCGGACGGCTCAGCTTGATCCGAGAACGCCCGCAGCGTCAACGCCCTGATCAAGGCCCCCGTCCTTCGGAGACGTCGTCCACCGATGGCAGAGCCCTGTCGAAACCTCTCACTGATCGCAGCGCTACAATATCTGGCACGGGGTTGGGCTCCTCTGCCTGTAGCCCCGCGCAGCAAGCGGCCGCTCGTTGCCTGGCGCGATCTCCAGGGTCGCATGCCCGGCGAGGACGAAGTCTGGCGCTGGTTTGATGAGTGGCCCGATGCTGGTGTTGCGCTCGTCACCGGGGCCGTGTCCGGGCTGGTGGTTCTCGATATCGACCCTGCCCATGGCGGCGCCGAGACACTTGCCGCGATCGAGCAGCGGCATGGCGAGATGCCCCGGACCGTTGAAGCAGCGACCGGCGGAGGGGGACGGCATCTATATTTCGCCCATCCGGGTTCGGAGGTATGCAACCGGACGGGCCTGGCTCCAGGGCTGGACCTGCGCGGCGACGGCGGGATCATTATTGCTCCGCCGTCAATTCATCCCAGCGGAAAGCCTTATCGCTGGCGGGAGGGGCATTCACCCGAGGAGATCGCGCTCGCCCCTCTGCCGGCCTGGCTCCTGGAACCACGGTTCGGTGGCGACAGCAATCTTGGCCATCCCTTGACCTATTGGCGCGACCTGGCGCGCAAAGGCGTCGAGGCGGGCCGCCGGAACACGGTGCTCGCATCCTTCACAGGGCACCTGCTATGGCACGGCGTTGATCCTGATGTAGTCATGGAGCTCATGCTCGTGTGGAACCACACGCGCTGTCGTCCACCCCTGTCCGACGACGAGGTCATACGCACCGTGCGCTCGATTGAGCAAACGCACCGGCATCATCAAGACGACGCGAGCCGATAGATCGAACTTGCTGCAGCAAGCATGCTCGCCAACAACAAGGCTTTATCGTCAATGGGGACAGCCATCTTGACTTGGCTCAATGCACAACTGCTGAAGCAGGCATATATGCGCAAAGCGGAGGGTGGTTATGATGCACAAGTTGATGACGCATAGGGTATCGCCCAGCCCGATCTCGACCAGAGTCCATCGGTCGGGTGCGAAGGTTGGAGCGAAGCATCACACCGATGTCAAGTTCTTCTATGGATTGCTGTTTGGTCTGATTGCTGCCACGTCGCTAAGTGGGGTGATTGCAGCTTGGCTGGTGGCTTGGTCGTTCCAATAGGATTCCGTAGATTCATCGATGAAGCGCTCACTTGGCTCATCCGGTCTGGGTGAGGGCAGTATTGGCGCGCGAGACCCCTGATCTGATCAAGGTCCAACTGGCCTGCTGCACCTCACCCCTTCACGCCAGCCGGGATTTTGGGCCGAAACCCCTCGTAAAGCTGATAGCCGCGCACAGCGATTTCTTCGGGCGGGTACGAACGTGCGAGTTCCTGCATCGCCCGCGTTACCCGATCGAGGTCTTCGGCGAACTTGCCGTGCAGGTAGCGCTCGACACTCGCCGGTGAAATCGGCCGGTCCTTGCTGATTGCCCTCAGCCCCTCAGGCGTTCGCACAACCGGCACTGCGCGATGCAGGACATCGACCGTGAGGCGAGCGCCATGCTTCACTTTCTTGCGGTGCTCATCCACTGATCTGGTTGACGGCTGAAACAGGCCGATGGATACGCCCTTGGCATAGGTGTTGAGTCCGGCGACAGCGCGGCCGAGGGTCAAGGCCTCATCATGGTCAAAGCCTAGCCGTTCGGCGACGACGCTGGCCCAAAGGGTCAGCACTGGTGCCCGGTTAATCGATATGGTGTGGTCGGCCAACTGTCGCAGGCACGTCATTCAGCGTTATCCTTTCCCGTCCCTTCGCTGTGTGTGACGCTGAACTGTTACTCTCCTTGTGCCAGCGGACCGGGATTCGCAGGTTTGTCTCTGGTGACCCGACAAGCGCGGGGACGACGGGAGACGCTGCACTGTCAGGTGGATCGATCGTGGGGGTGGGGGGTGGCGGCGAACCCGTTCGCAGCTCACCAGGCCGGTCGACATAGCACCGGCTGCATGCAGGCCCAAAGTCATGCATGGTGGATGTGGGGCGTGCCGGGGCGGTATTACAACGTCATCGGCACACCCGCATCACGCGGAGTCTGCGTCAATTGGCTGAGCCGCAATCAGGTGAGCATTGCTTATTATCGAGCAGCGGTCGCAAGCGCAGGTTTTGCGTTCGCCACTCGAACAGAGATTACGTGCCATATATGAAAGACACTGTCTCCTTGTACTCGAAAGGGATCAGGCATGAACGGATCACCGGATGCCA
>CAZMSA010000092.1:0-15010 GCA_964568825.1 uncultured Rhizobiaceae bacterium
CCACCGCCGCCAGCACCGAGATGGCCGGGGTGATGACCGCATCGCCGAAGAACAGCGATCCGCCGATCACCCCAAGCGCGAAGACGACTCCGCTGCCGCGCCTCACCACGCCCTGGCACAGCGCCATCAGCGACATGACGCCGCCTTCGCCGCGGTTGTCGGCGCGCATCAGGAACCATACGTATTTGCAGGTGACGACGATCATCAGCGCCCACAATAGCAGCGACACCACGCCGATGACCTCGCTGCGGCTGACGCCGTCGGCGGCGACGGTGTTGAGCGATTCCCGCATGGCATACAGCGGGCTGGTGCCGATGTCGCCGAAGACAACGCCGGTGGTGCCTAGCGTCAGTTGCCAGAAGCGGCGCTTTGAGGGGCCTTGCGTGCCGGTGCTCTCATCGGCAGGCAACGGTTCGGGGTCAGTCATCTCGTCATCCCGATGATCGGCAAAAGCCGTCACGCCGGACAGCCTTTCGGCTCGGCGGCGTCGTCCTATAGGCGCATTGTTGCACCGCAACAAGAGGCACGATCGCCGCATTGCGGAACCGTTGGCGCACCAGTGAGGCCGGTTTTCGGCGCGCGCGTGCCGATCACGATTTTCCCCGCGCTAGCGGGCCGGTGAGGATGATCTGGGCGGATTCGCTATCCAGCACCCCTTGTAGCGGCGACACAATGGAGATGGAATCGGCGTTGGCTTCGACGATCTTTATCCGCTGATAGACCCTGGCATGGCCGAGGCCGCGATGTACCACCATCTCATCGTCCACCGCTGCCGCCGGTAGCGGCCAGGCGCCAACCGATGAGGTGAGGCGCAGGGTGCCGCCGGTATCTGGATGGGCGCTGTAGACGCGCGGCCATTGCCGCGGATCGGGGGCGCGCGGCGGCAGATCCTGATCCGGTGGCGTTGCCATGTCGGCGATGCGCTCGATGTGATCGCCGCACCTGATTTTGCCGCCTTCGACGACCCGGCCATAGACGGCAAAGAACAGATGGCCCGTCGCCTGGCGCAACAGGGCCGGCACGTTGAGGCCGGTATCGCCGCTGTCGGGATCGGCCGCCGTTGCAGCGCAGCGCATGGCCGGGCGGACAACGTCGATCACCGCCTGCCCGAACCGGTAGCGCCCGCCCATGAGACCGAATTCGGCCCATGGCTCGAGGCCGTCGATGTGCAGGTTGGCGCGAAATCGCCGGGCATCGATGCGGACACCGGATGCCGCTTCCAGCGCCCTCAGCGATGCCAGGTTGAGGATCGAGACGCCGCTGTCGCTAAAATCCCAATGGCCGCGCGGCCGGGTTTGCACATGCAGAGCAGGCGCGCCGTGCGAACCGGCGGCGAAATGTTGGGCGATGAGGGCGTTGGCGACGGCACTCCCGCGCCCGTCGTCGAGACCCACCTTGATGCTTTGCCCGTCCGGCGCGCTGAGGGTGAAGGTGTGGTTTTCCTCATCGAGACGGGTGCGAAAGCGGGCAAGCTCGGGATAGACGGTCAACTGGATGAAGGTGCGCGCCGGCACCCATCCGCCGGCGATCGGTGCATCGGGCAGGTTGCCCGAGGTAAAGCCGCAACACCGGTCGAAGGGGATGCCGGCTCCCGCCTGAAGACAGGTGCGCTCAAGCGCTTCAGGCGTCAGGCCCTTCACCGGATGGCGGTAGATATGTTCAAGCCGCATGGGTGCCCCTTGCTGGTCCGCGATGGACAGGTGCCGGCATCGTGGCTAAATCGGTTCGTCCGCGCAAGGCGGTAAGGGGGTATGCTTGGATATTCTCGGATGGCTGATCCTGGCGGCCGGCGGCTTCGTTGCCGGCGTGGTCAATGCGGTGGCCGGCGGATCGAGCTTCCTCACTTTTCCGCTGCTGCTGGCGGCGGGCCTGCATCCCCTTGCTGCCAACATGACCAATTTCGTGGCGCTCACCCCCGGCAACATCATGGCGATGTTCGCCTATCGACGGGAACTGGCGGGTGTCGGCCGCCGGCTCGCCGTGCCTATTGTCATTTCCGCCGTCGGCGGTCTCATCGGCGCGGAATTGCTGTTGTGGTCGGGTGAGGTGCGCTTTGCCCACGCGGTGCCGTGGCTGATCCTCGCCTCCACCATCCTGTTCGCGCTCGGCACCTGGCTCAAGCAGCGCCTTTCCCGCATCGCCGGCTTCGACGGGGGAAACTGGAAGAAGATCTCCTATCCGCTGCAGTTCCTGCTCGCCATCTATGGCGGTTATTTCGGCGCCGGCATGGGGGTGGTGCTGCTGGCCACCCTCAACATCTTCGGCCATGACGACCTGCACGAGGCCAATGCCGTCAAGAACACCCTGATCACCGTGTTCTCGATCGTCGGGGTGGCGGTGTTCATTTCCAGCGGGACGATTTCCTGGCCGCACGCGATTGCCGTCATGGCCGGCACCATTGCCGGCGGCTTCGTTGCCATCCGCGTCGCCCGGCGCCTGCCGCAGACCGTGCTGCGCTACGGCATCCTCATATGGGCGGTGGTGCTTACGGTGGTCACCTTCATCCGCTACGGAGGCTGACGGCCCGGCGGGCTTTGAGCCGGCGCTCGCGCACCAGCGTATAGAGCCCCGAGCCGGCGATCAGCGCGATGCCGGCAAGCGCGGTGAGGTCGGGTATGTCGCCGAACACCACAAAGCCGGCGAGCAGCGACCACACGATGACCGTGTAGCGCAGCGGCGCGGTGGTCGCCACATGCGCCAGCCGTACTGTCAGCACCATGAACGTATAGGCGACGGCAATCGACACCGCGCAGGCCAGCAGCACCCCCGTCTCGGTGACGGTGAGCGGCCGCCAGCCTTCGAACATCGTGTAGACCGCGCCGCCAAGCGTGACCGCCAGGGCATTGGAAAGAGCAACGAGGCTCGACGGCACGGCGGCCGGAATGCGCCGCGTCACGATATCGCGCAGCGAGATGGTGAACATCGAGGCAACGGCGAACAGTGAATAGACATTGAAGTCGCTGCTCGCCGGCTTGACTACCAGGAGCACCCCGCAGAACCCGACCACCACCGCCGACAGCCGCCTGATGCCGACCCGCTCGCCCAGGAAAATGGCGCTCAGCACCACGATGACGAACGGCACCGCCTGGTTGATCGCCGTGGCGTTGGCGATCGGCATGTGGAGCAGGGCGCTGAGGTAGACGAAGGTGGTGGCGACGTCGGCCATGGTGCGCAGGCCGACGGCGCGTGAGAACATGCAGCGAATATGCTTCAGCGCACCCGTCGCGGCGGCCAGCGAGGTGACGATGACCACCACGAAGGCGCCGCGCACCATCAGCATTTCGCCCAGTGGCAGGCTCATCCCCACCAGCTTGATCATCGTGTCATTGATGATGAAAGCCAGCATGGCGAGCGCCATGGACGCCCCGCCGCGCAAGGCATCGTCCTCACCCGGATGGGCAGCGATGGCGGGCGGATTGGCTGACATGCGGCTTCCCTCAGGCGCACGCCGCTCTATCGGGCAGGCCTGAAGACTGAACTACCACAAAACAAAGCTCGAAAACGACGCCTCCGCGCCGCGCCCGCCTGGGGATGAAGGCCCTATTTGCCGCCGAACCGGCCCGTCCTGCTGAAGTTGGCATGCACCTCAGGCCGGCGCAGGGCAACGGTGCCGCCGTGACCCATCGACAGAACGTCGACCAGCACCGGGGCGGTGCCGGAACGATTGAGGCCGATCACCTGGGCGGCACCAAGCGACAAATCGATGATGCGACCGCCGACGAAGGGGCCGCGGTCGTTGATCCGCACCACTACGGAACGTCCGGTATTCACCTGCGTCACCCTGACTTCGGTGCCGAAGGGCAGGCTGCGGTGCGCCGCCGTCAGGCCCATGGGGTTGAAACGCTCGCCGTTGGCGGTGCGTTTGCCGGACTTGTAGTAGGAAGCGATGCCGCGCATCGCGGCACTAGCCGGGGCGGGCATCGCAAGGCTGGAAAGAAAACAGACCCCAATTGCGGCTGCGGTGGCCGCCATGAATCCATTTCGCATGTACACTCCGATCTGTGGTTGTCGTCCTTGAATTTCATGTGCCGCCGGTGAACCACGAGCGGCCTGCAAGCGATGTGTCTCGAAGGCGGCCATGAAGCCGCTTAATGTGACCTCAAAACGGCGGCTGGACGGTCATCTTGTGGTCGCGTAGGGTGCCGGCCGGATCCTGAGAGAGGCTGAAAATGGCTCGCGACCCGCGTTATGACGTCCTGTTCGAACCGGTGAAAATCGGACCTGTCACTGCAAGGAACCGCTTTTTCCAGGTGCCGCATTGCACGGGCGCGGGGTATCGCTACCCGCAGACCGAAGCGCGCATGCGCGGCATCAAGGCCGAGGGCGGCTGGGCGGTGATCTCCACCCAGGAGGTAGAGATCCACCCCACTTCCGACATTGCCCCATCCAACGAGGGGCGCCTGTGGGATGACGGCGACATCCCCGCTCTGGCGCTGATGACGGATGCAGTGCACGCGCATGGCGCCCTGGCGGCCATCGAACTGGTCCACGGCGGCCATCATCACGCCAACCGCTTTTCCCGCGCGATCCCCATCGCACCGTCGCACCTGATCCACGACGGCAATGATCCGGTGCAGGCGCGCGCCCTCGACAAGGCCGATATCGCGGAGCTTCGCCGCACCTTCCGGGCCGCCGCCCGGCGCAGCGTCGAGGCGGGCTTCGATATCGTCTACGTGTATGCCGGCCACGACCTGTCGATCCTCCAGCACTTCCTGTCGCGCCGCCATAATCACAGGACCGATGAATATGGCGGCAGCTTCGAGAACCGTCTCAGGCTGTTCCGCGAGGTGCTGGAAGACACCCGCGAAACGGTGGGCGACAAGGCAGCCGTTGCCGTGCGCCTGGCGGTGGACGAGCTCTTGGGGCCTGAAGGCATCTGTTGCGAGGCCGAGGGCCGCGACATCATCGAAGCGCTCGCCGAGGTGCCCGATTTGTGGGACGTCAACATCTCCGACTGGTCCAACGACAGCCAGACCTCGCGCTTTGCCGAGGAGGGCTATCAGGAAAAGTACATTTCGTTCGTGAAGTCGGTGACCACCAAGCCGGTGGTAGGGGTGGGCCGCTATACCTCGCCCGACAGCATGGTCAGGGTGGTGCGCCAGGGCATCATGGACTTCATCGGCGCCGCCCGGCCCTCCATCGCCGATGCCTTCCTGCCGAAGAAGATCGAAGAAGGCCGCATCGACGACATTCGCGAATGCATCGGGTGTAACATCTGCGTCGCCGGCGACAACACCAATGTGCCCATGCGCTGCACCCAGAACCCCACCAAGTCGGAGGAATGGCGAAAGGGCTGGCACCCCGAGGTGATCCCGCCCGCCAAGTCAGCACAACCGGTGCTGGTCATCGGCGGCGGGCCGGCCGGTCTGGAAGCCGCCCGCGCGCTGGGCCAGCGCGGTGTGCCGGTAACGCTGGCCGAAGCCTCGTCGGAATGGGGCGGCCGGGTTTCAAGGGAATCGCGCCTGCCGGGGCTGGCCGCCTGGGCGCGGGTGCGCGACTGGCGCCTCGGGCAGTTGCACCGCTACCCCAACGTGTCGATGTATCTGGAAAGCCGGCTTTCGCCTGAAGACGTCCTTTCCTACGGCATACCGCATGTGGCGATCGCCACCGGCGGGCGCTGGCGTGCTGACGCGGTGGGGCGCAACCATCATCATCGCCTCGAATTCCTGAAGGAAGGCCTCACCCTGACGCCCGACGACCTGATGGAGCCGGACGGCATGGACCGCTTGAAGGGTATCCACGGGCCGGTGGTGATCTTCGACGACGACCAGTACTACATGGGCTCCCTCATCGCCGAAAAGCTGGTGGCGCAAGACCTCGAAGTGGTGCTGGTGACGCCGGCTGGCGAAGTCGCGCCGTGGAGCCAGCACACCCTTGAACAGGTGCGCATCCAGCGCCGGCTGCTGGAGGCAGACGTCGAGATCCACCCCCACCGGGTGCTGGTCGGGCGCCGCGCCGACAGCCTCGATCTCGCCTGCGCCTTCACCGGCCGCCACGAGACCATCGCCTGCGGAGCGCTCATCGCCGTCACCGCCCGCCTCCCCGAGGAAGCTCTGTGGAAGGGCCTCGAGGCCAAGGGCGCCGACTGGCAGGCGGCAGGGATAAAAAGCGTCACCCGCATCGGCGATTGCCTGGCGCCGGGCCTCATCGCCGCGGCGGTCTATTCCGGCCACCGCTATGCCCGCGAGTTCGGCGAGTTGCATGAATTCGGCGAAGTGCCGTTCCACCGCGAAGATCGCGGCATGAAGGAGAATATTTGATGTCAGGCACACTCATCGTCACCGGCGCCTCGCGCGGCATCGGCGAGGCGACCGCGCGGCTCGCCGCCCATGCCGGCTATGCCGTGGCGGTCAACTATGCGCAAAATCTCGGGGCGGCCGAGAACGTGGTTGGCGAGATCGTCAACGCCGGCGGCAAGGCCGTGGCGATTCGCGCCGATGTCTCTTCCGAGGTCGAGGTGAAGCGCCTGTTCGCAACGGCGGAGGACACGCTGGGCCCCATCGTCGGCCTGGTCAACAACGCCGGCATGCTGGAAACTGCCAGCCGCCTCGACCAGATGAGCCGCGAGCGCTGGCAGCGAGTGCTGGCGACCAACGTCATCGGCTCCTTCTTGTGCGCCAAGGAGGCGGTCTTGCGCCTTTCCACCCGCCATGGCGGCAAGGGTGGGGCCATCGTCAACCTCTCATCGGCCGCGGCACGCCTTGGTTCGCCCAACGAGTTCATCGACTATGCCGCCTCCAAGGGGGCCATCGACGCCATGACCATCGGCCTTGCCAAGGAAGTGGCAAAAGAGGGTATTCGCGTCAACGCCGTGCGCCCCGGCCTCATCCATACCGACATCCATGCCGCCTCCGGCCAGCCCGACCGGGTCGAGCGGCTGCAAGGCGGTGTGCCCATGGGCCGCGGCGGCACGCCTGAGGAAGTGGCAGAAGTCATCATCTGGCTGTTGTCGGGCAAGGCGTCCTATGTGACCGGCGAGCTGATCGACGTCACCGGCGGAAGGTAGAAGAAACGATGCACGCAATCATCTTCGAGGTATGGCCGGCCGATGGGCGGCGCGAAGAGTATCTGGCCATCGCCGCTGCCTTGCGGGGCGAGCTTGAGAAGATGCCCGGCTTCGTCTCGGTGGAACGCTTCGAAAGCCTCACCGAGCCGGGCAAGATGCTGTCGCTGTCGTTCTGGGAGAGTGAGGAGGCCATCGCCAACTGGCGCCGTCATGGCGGCCACCGGGGCGCCCAGAAGAAGGGCCGGGCCGGGGTCTTTGACGGCTATCGCCTGCGGGTGGCCGAGGTGGCGCGCGACTACACCATGAACGAGCGTCGCGAACAGGCACCCGCCGATGCGCGCGACATCATGTAGCCGGCATCATGTCGTGAGCCGCTGGCGCACCTCCGCGACAATCCTGCCCAGCAGTTGTTCGGCAGGTGCGACAACCCTGACGTAAAACTGTTCGACAGGCGCGAACACCGGTGCATCGAGCGCTCCGCTCACCAGGTTCGCGGCGACGGCGGCAACCAGCGAAATGACCGCCGAGGCCGCCATGTCGAGCGGAAAATGTACCCCGAGATAGACCCGCGCCCACGCCGTCGTCACCCCGAGCGCGGTGATCGCCAGCCCCGCAAAGCGCAAGGCCGGCGTGATCACCAACGCCAGCCCGATGCTGAGCAGCAAGGTGGCATGGTCGCTGGGGAACGAGGTCTCCAGCCCGTGCGCCAGCCAGGTGTGGCCGATGCCCGCCTGCAACGGCCGCGCCATGTAGGTGGTGGAGGTGATGGCGAGATTGATGGCCATGCCGATGGCGAGTGCCACGGTAGCGATCATCAAGGCACGACGCTTGCGCGCCCCGCCAACGATCCACCACCCCACCATGCCTAGCGCTACCAGGATCGGCGTGTCCCGGGCAATGAACTGCAAAAGGCCCAGATGCACCGGTCTTTGCGCGGCATTGATGAGATGGAACAGGGTGACGTTCCAGCCAACATTTATTTCGAGGTTCATCATCGTTGTGTGCCCCCTGGCAGGGAAATTGTCAAAACCGTCATGGACCAGTTAGGGCCCGGCCAGCACCAGGCGGCCGCCGCAGCCGCCGTCGGGCGCCTTGCGCACGTCGCCGACCGTCTGAGCGCCGGCGAGCCCGGCGAGCAGTGGTCCGGTATCGCAAGCCGCTCGACTGACCTCCACGGGCAGCGACAATTCGTTGAGCGGATGGATCACCCGCTCGAAGTCGATCGAGGCAAGGAGGATGTCGGATACCTGCCCATCCGGACTGCGCACCGTGCGCGGCCAGGCGCGCAGCACGTAACGCCCGGTGATGTTGCCGATTGTGCCGGGACGGATCATTGCCACGATTTCGTGCGTTCCGCCGTTGAAGCGCGTCACCACCGGCAGATCGGTGACGTTCTCATGCGGATAGGCGAACAGGTTGAGGCTGGCCAGCGACCAGCTTCGCGGCGTCGACCAGCCCAGACGCGTCAGGTTGTCGACAAGGCCGGCGGCGGAGCCGTGCCATTGCAGCACCATCGGTTCTTCGCGTTCGCCGGCCACATCGATGCGGTAGGCCGGCAGGTGACGCCACCCACCGTCGCGCCAGGCCTTGGCAAGAACGAGCGGCGGACGCGGCTGCCGGGCATAAAGGGCGAGGTCGCTGGAGAAGCCGCTGGCAATATGGAAGGCGCCGACGATGACCAGGGCGGCCGCCGACGCCGCCAGAAACCACGCGGTGACCTTTTGGGAAACTTCGTCGTTGCGGAACATCAAGGCAAAGCCCGCCGTGACGCCGACTCCGAACAGCACCCCGCCGGCGACGTCGGATGGCCAATGCGCCGCCAGATAGACGCGCGACAGCGCGACCGCGCCAATGTAGCTGGCGCAACCCGCGATCACGCTGCGCCCCAAGGTGCCGCCGAGACCGCGATAAGCGATGAGGCCGATGATGCCGTAGAGCGTGGCGGTCATGGTGGCGTGGCCTGACGGGAACGAGAAGGCATCGGCACCGGAGAAGATGAAGATGGGGCGCGAGGCATGCACCAGCCGCTTCATCACCTCGACGAACGTCATGGTGCTGATCAGCGCCACCGCCATGCCACCAGCGAGGCGAAAGCGGCGATACCACAGCAGCGCCGCGCAGCCCGCCACGGCCACCGCCGTGGTCACCTGCCAGTCGCCGAGCATGGTCGGCACCAGCATGACGTGGTCGGTCCAGGTGGTCCGCAGGGTCTGCACGAAATGGCTGACGGCATGATCGAACTGCGCCACCGACGCCGCGCTTGCCACCTGCTCGACCAGGTCGGCGAATCCGGCGAAGGCGGCGATCAGCACGGCGTTGAGAACGACGAAGGCGCGAAATTCCCTGTGTTCCGGCGCCAGCGTGCGCTCGGTTACGTGCGCCAGCCGGCCGCCGTGGCTGCGCGCCCAGGCGAGCAGCGATGCCCGGGCATGGGGCAGCGTTTTCAGGCCCAGGATGATGCCCAGGCGCAGCATGAACACGACGATCACCAGACCCAGCACAAACAGTCCCAGCGCTACCACCAGCCGGCGGCTGACGGCGCCGATGCCGATAAGGGCATATCCCGCCAGAAGGCCGGTCAGGATATGCGTCGTCGCCCAGATCAGTGCCGTGATGGCGCTGGCGGAAAGAAACCGCAGCGGCGGCATGTGCATGATGCCGGCAACCACCGGTACCACCGCCCGGGCGGGCGGAACGAAGCGCCCGATGAGCACGCTCCAGCCGCCGTGGCGCTTGAAGAACGCCTCGCCACCGGCGATCAGTTGCGGCCGGGTCGCAAACGGCCACATGGCGCGAATGTGATCCTTGTACTTGTAGCCCAGCCAGTAGGCGATCCCGTCACCGCTCAGTGCCCCGGCCGCCGCCCACAGGATCAGCGGCCACAGCGACACCCCGCCATAGGTGACCAGCGCCCCGATGCTGACGATCATCGTCGCCCCTGGGATCAGTCCCCCGATGAGCACGATGCCTTCGGCCAGCGCTGCCAGATACGCCGCCACGCCCGCCCAGTTGGGGTGCTGGGCGATGATGGCGACAATACTGTGCAAATAGGCGGTCAAATGGGCGGTCATGGGGTCCGATTAATCCGCATGCGCCGCCGGGACAAGGCCGGCTTTCAGGCGACACGGGCGCGCGGGTGCGCCTCGTTGTCGAAGGTAAAGGTCTCGAAGCCCGCCACGTGGGCGGGGCCGGGGGCGACGTGGGCGACAAGCGCGGGCGCCACTTCCCAGATCACCGTGGCGAAAGTGAAGCCGAGGTCGTGGCGGCCGGGGATATGCTCGCGGGCCACCGGGCTCCATTGGTCGTCGCGGCTTGAAAGCGCCTCCCTGACGGCTTCGAGGCTGCCCGCGAAGTGCCCGGCCTGAAGCCGACGGTCGAGAGCGGCGAGGCGGGCCACGCTGTTGGCCTCGCCGCCGGTCGCGGCCAGCCCTTGATCGCTGGCGCCGGATGAGGCGAGGGGGTGGTTGGTGTGCCACGCCAGGGAACTGTCGGGCCATGGCTGCCACTGCGCCACCCCGGCGGCCGAAGCCTCGTAATCGATGACGCCGCTAGCATCGGTAAGAATGTAATTCTGGCCCGAGGCGTGGGTGACCTCTTGCAGGAATTTGGCGGCCGAAGCGGCATCGCGGCGGGCAAGCGCCCCGCGCGACACGAACGCCACTGGCAGACCGGCCGTCGAGGTCGGCAACTGGGCGAGGGTGTTGACGTTGACCGCCAACCCGGCCGAGTTCAGGCCGCACAAGCCCACCATGCCGGCGGCGGTCAGCACATGGGCGCTGAGCCCTGCGGCCGGATCCTCGATGCTGAGGAGCGTCTGCGAGCCGTCCATCCAGCCGGGCAGGTCCATGGTCTGGCCGCCGACCGCACGCCCTGCGCCATTGGAAAAGCCCAGGCCCGAACAATGATGGCGGCCGGCAAAGGCCACCGAGAACCACCATTCCTCGTCCATGAGCTGGAAGGCGAAGATGTCGCTGAAGGGCAGATTGGAGCCTTCCGCGATGCCGCGCACTTCATCCACCAGGTCGGGCGTCCACTTGAGGGCCGCGGCGACGTAATGGGTGGTCTCCAGATGGTGGGCGATGAAATGGTCGGGTTCGTGCCCGGTGGTAACGCCGATATGGGCCTTCCAGGCGGCATCACGCTCGCGGATGGCTGAGCGCAAGCCCTCGCCATACTGCCGACCGCGCTGGCGCGGCGTGCCGGAAACGGCGATCCGGTGGAGACCGGGCATCAACGTCAACCGCCCGTCACGCTCATGTGGCGGGCAACGCCCGGCTTGTTGCGGCGGCGGTCGATGATGAAATCGTGGCCCTTGGGCTTGCGTGAGATGGCCTCGTCGATGGCCGCAAGCAAGGGCGCATCGCTTTCCGAGGCCCTGAGTGGCGCCCTGAGGTCGGCGGCATCGTCCTGGCCGAGGCACATATAGAGCGTGCCGGTGCAGGTAAGGCGCACCCGGTTGCAGCTCTCGCAGAAATTATGGGTCATGGGGGTGATGAATCCGAGCCGCCCGCCCGTCTCCTTCACCTCGACATAGCGCGCCGGCCCGCCGGTCTTGTAGGGGATGTCTTCAAGCGTGAAGCGATCGAGCAGGTTGGCGCGCACCACCGACAGCGGCAGATACTGGTCGGTGCGGTCGCCGTCGATATCGCCCATCGGCATGGTCTCGATGAGGGTGAGGTCCATGGACTGCGCATGGCACCATTCGAGCATTTCGGGGATCTCGAGCTCGTTGACGCCCTTCAACGCCACCATGTTGATCTTGACCGCCAAACCGGCATCCTGCGCCGCCTTGATGCCGTCATCGACTTTGGCGAGGTCGCCCCAGCGGGTGATGTGCTTGAATTTCGCCGTATCGCGGGTGTCGAGCGAGACATTGAGGCGCCGGACGCCGTGGCGGTAAAGCTCGCCTGCAAAGCGTGAAAGCTGGCTGCCATTGGTGGTGATCGTCAACTCATCCAGTGTACCGGCCTTCAGATGGCGCGACAGACTCTCCACCAGCGCCATGATGTTGCGCCTGACCAGCGGCTCGCCGCCGGTAAGTCGCAGCTTGCGCACCCCGCGCGACACGAAGGCGGTGCATACGCGGTCGAGTTCTTCCAGCGTCAGGATGTCCTTCTTGGGCAAGAAGGTCATGTCTTCCGACATGCAGTAGACACAGCGGAAATCACAGCGGTCGGTCACCGAAACGCGCAGGTAGATGACGTGCCGACCGAACGGGTCGATGAGGGCGTCGGTATCGCCGACGGGAATGCGTATCTGGTCCATGATCCTGATTTCGGTCTTTCCGCGCCCGGCGTCAAGACCGCCGCGGCGTTTCTGCCAAGGGGCGGGATGGACGACGGAGCATCCGGCTGGTGCCGTCGAGGCCCTGCAAACGACCCATTTGACACACCCCTCGAGGCGGGACCATAGAAGCTCGCAGCGATGCCATTGGAAGACAGGACCCGTTCCCATGACCACTACCGGCGACCGCCCCCGCCTCGTCGATTACCGCCACAACGGCGACAAGGTGAAGCCGACGTTTTCGGCCGGCGAAATGCGCCGCCGCCAGGACGGTATCCGCCAGATCATGGCAGAGGGCGGGATCGATGCCTGCCTGTTCACGTCTTATCACTCGATCTGCTACCTCGCCGACTTCCTGTATTGCCAGTTCGGTCGCAAGTACGGCTTCGTGGTTACACCCGATGCCGCAACCTCGCTAACAGCGGCCATCGACGGCGGCCAGCCGTGGCGCCGCACCGCCGGCGACAACGTCACCTATACCGACTGGTCGCAAGACAATTACCTCGCCGCCGTCAAGGGCCTCATCGCCAGGGCGCGGCGCATCGGCATCGAGTTCGACCATGTGAGCCTCGATCTGCGGCGCCAGCTTGACGAGGCCTTTCCGCAGGCCGAATTCGTCGACGTGGCGGCGCCGGCCATGCGCCAGCGCATGGTGAAGTCGGCGGAAGAAATCGCCCACATCACCGAAATGGCGCGCATCGCCGATATCGGCGGAGCGGCTTGCGTCGAGGCAATCGGCGTGGGCGTGGCCGAACACGAGGTGGCGCTCAACTCCACCCGGGCCATGGTGCGCGAGATCGCCACAAGCTGGCCGCACGGCGAATTGATGGATACCTGGACATGGTTCCAGTCGGGCATCAACACCGACGGCGCCCACAACCCGGTGACCTCGCGCCGCATCGAGGCCGGCGATATCTTGTCCCTCAACTGCTTTCCCATGGTGGCGGGCTATTACGTGGCGCTGGAACGCACCTTGTTCGCCGGCCATGCATCGGATGCCCACCTGAAACTGTGGGAGGTGAACTGCCTGGTGCACGACGAGGGCAAGAAGCTGCTGGTGCCGGGGGCCAATTGTTCAGACGTCGCCAAGGCGCTCAACGACATTTACGCGGCCCATGACCTGCTGAAGTATCGCACCTTCGGTTACGGCCATTCGTTCGGCGTCCTGTGCCATTATTACGGCCGCGAGGCGGGCCTTGAATTGCGCGAGGATTGCGGCACAGTTCTGCAGCCGGGCATGGTGGTCTCCATGGAGCCGATGATCATGATCCCTGAAGGTCAACCCGGCGCCGGCGGTTACCGCGAACACGACATTCTCGTCATTACCCCCGAGGGCAACCGCAATATCACCGGATTCCCCTACGGGCCCGACCACAACATCATCGCTTAGAGGGAACGCTCATGGCGCACGGATACGAAGAGGGCCGGCTCAATCTGCCGTTCGTCGGCATCTCGACCTTTGGCAAATCACCCCTCCAGCTCGATTGGGACGCCATCGATGCCGATGTGGCGGTGATGGGCGCACCCTTCGATCAGGCCACCCAGTGGCGGGCCGGCGCCCGCTTCGGTCCGCGCGCCGTGCGCGAGGCCTCGACGCTGTTCTCATTCGGTCATGCCGGGGCCTACGACCACGAAGACGATGTCACCTACCTGCCGGCCAACAAGGCCCGCATCGTCGACATCGGCGATGCCGACATCGTCCACACCCTCACCGAAAAGAGCCATGCCAACATTGCAGAAGGGGTTCGCAAGATCCTTTCCGCCGGGGCGATCCCGGTGGTCATCGGCGGCGATCATTCCATCAATATTCCCTGCATCGATGCCTTCGAGGGTGAAGAACCCATCCACGTGGTGCAGATCGACGCCCATCTCGATTTCGTCGACGAGCGTCACGGGGTGCGCTACGGCCACGGCAACCCCATGCGGCGGGCGGCTGAAAAATCCTATGTGACCGGCCTCACGCAACTGGGCATCCGCAACGTCTCATCCACCGCGCGCGAAGGCTACGAGGCCGCCCGCGCCATGGGCTCCGACATCTTGTCGGTGCGCCAGTTCAGGAAGCTTGGCGTCGACGCGGTGCTGGCCCGGGTGCCCAAGGGCATGCGCTATTACGTCACCATCGACATCGACGGCTTCGATCCCTCAATCGCCGCCGGCACCGGCACGCCCAGCCACGGCGGCTTCTACTACTACGAGGTACTGGAGTTTCTCGACGGGCTGACCAAGCTGGGCTCGGTGGTCGGCGTCGACCTGGTGGAGGTGGCGCCCGATTATGACCATTCCGGCTCGACGGCCATTCTCGCCGCCCAGGTGCTGCTGAATTTCATCGGTCGCATCCTCCATAACCGCTAGCGGCGCGGGCGTGCGTTAACTCCTGCGGCAACTCATGATGATGTCGCTGTTGCGCAACCGCACAAGGGTGCTATTGTACACTTTGGTTGTAGCGGGTGTATCGCCGCTGAAGCGAAACGGCAGAGGTAATTCTTCCTTAAAACGCCGCTGACGTGCTGTGGGATGTCGTCGTTGGGCAAATGCTGAGGTTGGTTTTGCTGATTGTTGCGTGGAACTGAAACGTCGGGCAGCTCGCCAAGGGCAAAAAAGAGCGTTCGACCTAAAACAGTCTGGGGAGACGAATGACGGGTGAGGCAGGTGCCGGCGAACCGATCGTACGGTTCGCCAATGTGCAAAAGAGCTATGACGGCGAGATCCTCGTCGTCAAGA
>CAZMSA010000093.1:0-14946 GCA_964568825.1 uncultured Rhizobiaceae bacterium
AGCTGATGCGCAACATCGATGAGGCCTTCATGGAGACGCCCTGGTACGGCTCGCGCCAGATGGCGCGGCATTTGCGTCGGCAGGGCTGGTGCATTGGCCGCAAGCGGGTCCGGCGGCTGATGCGCAAGATCGGCCTGTCGCCGATCTACCAGACGCCGAAAACGAGCGAAGCGCACCCGCAACACCGCATCTATCCGCATATCCATGGACGGGCGCGGCCGCTGAATGGACAACGTCTTCATCGAGCGGTTATGGCGCAGCCTCAAATACGAGTGCGTCTTCCTCAACGCCTTCGAGACCGGCAGCGACGCGCGACGCGGCATCGGTTCCTGGATCGATTATTACAATAGCCGGCCCCCGCACTCGTCCTTCGGCGGCAAGACGCCCGACAAAGTCTATGCTATCGTAGAAACAGTGGAACAACTGGCGGCGTAGAAACAACCCCGATCCACCTCAGCCAAGCCGCCAAACTGTCTCATCAGGCGAGTCCACCTCAAATCGAGTTCCTCGCTGAAATGCATAGCTGGACAGACGCTTTGGCCGGTGCCACGTAAATGGCCTCCATCGTGGCAGGCGATTTCAACGTCGCTCCACACGATAACGACGTATGGTCTCACCGGCAATTGCTGAAAGTCGTTTCACATATACCCGTGGAAACCACAAAACTCGACCCCATCCGTGAGTCAGGAGGGTGGGTCGACGTTCAAGGCCGATCAGCGCCTCGCAACGGCGTACTCAAACGTTGAAATAGTACGCAAAGCACGAGGTTGGGAGCAACCGTCAGATCACGTGCCGTTCATTGCGAACCTTGACTTAAAGGCGTGAAAATGGGCGCGCCTGCTCCAGGATGGAGCGGACATCAAGCAGATCGTTCAGTACCACATCGAGCCGTTCGCTTAGCGACGCCAGCATACGTTGGCCATCTGCGGGAAACTCCTGACAGACCCGCTGAAACAGATCCTGCGTGATCCGCATGGCTTCCACGGGCGTAGAAGTCCTAACACTCACGGAGGCCGGCAAACCAGCGACCATGGAAAGTTCGCCAATGAAGGCCCCTCGCTTAAGCCGTGCAACAATTTTGCCGTCGTCCTTGGGTCCTTTAAGCGCCACTGCTTCTCCTGCTAGGATCAGCTGTGCGGCATTCGTGACCTCTCCATACTTAATGAGAACGGCGCCCGCCGCTAGGCGTCGTTTGCGCGAGTTGAAAGCGAGAAGTTGCAACTGCGCGACATCCACTTCAGCAAACAGCGGGACCTGGCGCAGCAGTTCAACTTCCGATTTGACGGCCATCCACGATCCCCCCTCGGCCGATCATCGGTAGTGCCCCAAGCACCATCGCTCCGCACTCCCGCCGACCGGGTGGTCCTGCAGACCTGCTCGCGATGTGGCTCGGCCCGGGACAGGCCCTATGGAACAAGTTTATAACCCCCTGTTTCAGTAACCAGAATCTCCGCATGCGAAGGATCTCGCTCGATTTTCTGGCGCAGCCGATAAATATGAGTTTCAAGTGTATGTGTGGTGACCCCGGCGTTGTAGCCCCATACCTCGTGTAGCAGAATTTCCCGTCCCACTACCTGATCTCCTGCCCTGTAAAGAAACTTCAATATCGATGTCTCCTTGTCGGTGAGACGAATCTTACGATTGTCCTCGCGAATCAACATCTTTGCGCTTGGCCGGAAAGTATAAAAGGCAACCTTGAAAACTGCATCCTCACTTTGTTCGTGCTGTCGTAGTTGCGCCCGGATCCGCGCCAGGAGGACTGCGAAGCGGAATGGCTTCGTGACATAATCATTGGCACCCGAATCAAGGCCGAGAATGGCATCGGAATCCGAATCCTGTGCCGTTAGCATGATGACCGGCCCCTTGAAGCCATTGCGGCGCATAATCTTGCACGCTTCGCGGCCGTCGATATCGGGCATGTTTACATCAAGAATCACTAGGTCAACGAGCTCCGACTTAAGGTGCCCTATTCCCTGTGCCGCGTTGCCCACCGCTGTCACCATGAATTCGTCGTGTAAGGAAAATTGTTCGCAAAGACTCTCGCGCAGCGCCACGTCATCATCGACGATAAGGATCTTCTTGACGGCACTCATTGATCTCGGGCCTTCTTGGTGGTGGTAGATGGACGTGGTTTTATGCCGCTACATTAGACGGGAAATCAAAATCAGTCATGGCCCGGCCGAAGTTTGTTGATCGTGTGATCGTGCGCTCGCTTTCGGGGAGGTCCACGCGTGGTCGATTCACAATCGCTTCGCGGCAAATTCAATGTTCGATCGGTAGTGCCGGCATCCGCCGCAACAAGCGCGAGGGCGACGGAGCCAGCCCGGCAGGTGCCCATGCCATGCGTTGTGTGCTTTATCGCGCTGACCGCGTCGTCCGCCCGCGCACTGGCCTGCCCCTGCATCCCCTAAAACCCAATCATGGTTGGTGCGACGATCCCACATCTGCCTGCTACAATCGTCTTATACACCAACCCTTTGCAGGCAGCGCCGAAGATCTTTGGCGGGCGGATGCGATCTATAATGTCATCGTGGTTCTCGGGCACAATTATTGGCCAATCGTCCGCGGTCTGGGCAGCGCT
This sequence comes from uncultured Rhizobiaceae bacterium, assembly GCA_964568825.1. Classification (GTDB taxonomy): domain Bacteria; phylum Pseudomonadota; class Alphaproteobacteria; order Rhizobiales; family Aestuariivirgaceae; genus CAVVDT01. Next base: position 2,582 of record CAZMSA010000093.1, read on the forward strand.
ATCTTCGTGCATGTGGCAGCCGCTGAATTTAGCCCTACTGCCGGTTGCGTTAGCCTGCGTCAGGACGAACTTCTCCGGGTTCTCGCTGACGTCGGCCCACATACCGAACTGATCATTGTCTGATTAGTCAATCCATCCGGGGCCGTGTCCCGAAGATAGCCGAGCCTACTCTCACATGCGTGGCACCCAATGCGATTGCCGTCTCAAAGTCGGCGCTCATGCCCATTGATAATGTCTTCAAACCGTTGGCATGGGCCAGTTCAGCCAATAGCGCGAAATGCTTTCTCGGCTCATCTTCGACGGGCGGAATGCACATGAGACCTTCGATCTCCAGACCAATATCATTGCGGCACCAGGCGATGAATTCGGTCGAATATTCAGGAAGGATCCCTGCCTTCTGCGGCTCGGCGCCGGTATTGATCTGTACGTATAGGCGCGGGTATCGCTTTTGCCGGGCCATCTCACCCGCAAGGACGCGCGCGAGTTTTGGCCGGTCGAGGGTTTCTATTACATCAAACAGAGTGACGGCGGCGGCAGCCTTGTTCGTTTGCAAGGGACCGATAAGGTGCAGTTCGATCCCGGGCGTGGTAGCCTTGAGATTAGGCCACTTGTGTTGCGCCTCCTGCACTCGATTCTCTCCAAATACGCGCTGGCCGGCGGCGATGACGGGCGCGATTTCATCCGCACCGAAGGTCTTGGAAACGGCAACCAGGCAAACATCGCCATGCACACGGCCGGCAGCACGCTCCGCCGCGGCAATGCGCGCCCTGACCACGGCCAATTGTTTTGCCGCAGCATCAGTCATGGGACAAAGCGCTGCACTTCATACCGGCCGATATGGCCGAGCTTGCGAGACGATGCAAGTGCTGGTACTGCACGAGCGGCTTTCTGCCCCGGAAAAGATTGATATGGACGCCAAGACCACCGAATCCGACGAGCGCTACAACCCATGCGAGGCCGAGCCGCGCTGGCAGCAGGCGTGGGAGGAGGCCGGCTGCTTCACTGCCCGCGAGGACGCCAAGCGGCCCAAATATTACGTACTGGAGATGTTTCCCTACCCTTCAGGACGCATCCATATGGGCCACGTCCGCAACTACGCCATGGGTGATGTAATCGCCCGCTACCGGCGCGCGCGCGGCTACAATGTACTCCATCCCATGGGTTGGGATGCCTTCGGCATGCCGGCCGAGAACGCCGCCATGGAGCGCGGTGTCCATCCCAAGACCTGGACCTACGAGAATATCGCCGCCATGCGGGCCCAGCTCAAGCTCATGGGCCTTTCGCTCGACTGGCAACGCGAACTGGCAACCTGCGATCCATCCTACTATCGACATGAGCAGGCGATGTTCCTGGACTTTCTTGCCGCTGGTTTGGTAGAGCGCCGAACGTCCATGGTCAACTGGGATCCTGTCGACCAGACCGTTCTTGCCAATGAACAGGTGATCGATGGCCGGGGCTGGCGCTCTGGCGCCCTGGTGGAAAAGCGCGAACTGGCCCAATGGTTCCTGAAGATCACCAGCTATTCCGAGGAGCTGCTCGACGCCCTGAAAGGCCTCGACGGCTGGCCGGAAAAGGTCCTGCTGATGCAGCGCAACTGGATCGGCCGATCCGAGGGCCTGCGCTTTTCCTTCGCGCTGGAAGACGAAGCGGGCAATCTGCTGGATGAGCGCCTGACGGTTTACACTACGCGCCACGACACCATCTTCGGGGCCAGCTTCTGTGCCTTGTCACCTGACCATCCGATGACGTTGGCACTTGCCGACAAAGATCCGGCTGTTGCCGCGTTCCGTCGCGAAGTCGCCTCCCTCGGCACCAGCGAGGAAAACATCGAAAAGGCGGAGAAGCGGGGCCTTGCCTTAGGTCTTTATGCCCGCCACCCGTTCCGGCCAGGGGTCAGACTGCCGGTCTATGCCGCCAACTTCGTGCTCATGGCCTATGGCGAAGGCGCCATCTTCGGCTGCCCGGGCCACGACCAGCGCGACCTCGACTTCGCCCGCAAGTATGGCCTGCCGATCATACCGGTGGTAGCACCGCTGGGTGCCGATCCGGCTACCTTCGAGGTCGGAGATGAAGCCTTCGTGGAAAAGGCTGGCGAAGCGGTGCGCATGATCAATTCGGACTTCCTGAACGGGCTGACCGTCGAAGTCGCAAAGGAGGAGATTACCCGCCGCTTCGAAAGTGCCGGCACCGGCGAGCGGAAGGTGAATTTTCGTCTGCGCGACTGGGGCGTATCACGTCAGCGCTATTGGGGCTGCCCGATCCCGATCATCCACTGCGAGACGTGCGGCGTTGTGCCGGTGCCGCATGCCGATCTGCCAGTGGTATTGCCCGAGGACGTGACGTTCGACCAGCCGGGCAATCCGCTGGATCGCCATCCCACCTGGAAGCATGTGGCATGCCCGCAATGCGGCAAGCCCGCCCGCCGTGAGACCGATACCTTCGACACCTTCGTTGATTCCTCCTGGTATTTTGCGCGCTTTTGTTCACCCCTTGCCGATGTGCCCGTGGACACCTCGGCCGCTGCCTATTGGATGCCAGTCGATCAGTATATTGGCGGCATCGAACACGCCATCTTGCACCTGCTCTATTCCCGTTTCTTCTGCCGCGCCATGAAAAAGACCGGGCATCTCGACATCGATGAGCCGTTCGCCACCCTGTTTACCCAAGGCATGGTCATCCACGAGACCTACCGCACCAAAAACGGCGCGTGGATCCTCCCAGCCGATACAGCGGCACGCAAAGGCGGCTGGGTGCACGCGGTGACTGGCGAGCCGCTGACCGTCGGCAGCGCCGAGAAGATGTCAAAATCGCGCAAGAATGTCATCGATCCCGAAGCTATTATCGCCCAGTATGGGGCCGACACGGCGCGCTGGTTCATGCTTTCCGATACGCCGCCAGAACGCGACATCGAGTGGACCGAGGCCGGCGTCGAAGGCGCTTCGCGGTTTACCCAGAAGCTGTGGCGGCTTATCGGCGAAGTCGCCCGGCGGCCACAGCCTGCAAGACTGCCTGACACCAGCGGCTCCGCGATGTCGCCAGCCGGGCTTGATCTGCGCCGCCAGACCCACCGTGCCATCGCCGCCGTCAGTAACGATCTCGAGCATTTGCGCTTTAACCGCGCGATTGCCCGCATCTATGAACTGGCCAATGCGCTGGCGTCCTGTCTCGGAGAAGCGGGCGATGCGGAGGCAACGAACTTCGCCCTACATGAGGCGGCCAATGCGCTGGTTCATTTATTTGCGCCCATGATGCCGCACCTTGCCGAGGAATGTGCCATGCGCCTCGGAGGCGACCGCATGACCGCCATGGCGGCATGGCCCACGGCCGATCCTGAATTGGTGCGTGAGGACGCGGTGACACTTGCCATACAGGTGAACGGTAAGCGCCGAGGCGAACTCGTCATGCCCCTGGGTGCCGCTAAGGAAGATGTTGAAGCCGCCGCTTTGAAGGTCGATAATGTCGCACGGGCCTTGTCGGGGCTCCGAGTGCGCAAGGTCATTGTCGTACCGGATCGCATTGTCAATATCGTGACGGGATGACTATGCCGAGATTGCTGCAAGGACTGGCCTGCGCGGTCGCGCTCGTGCTGCTTTCAGGTTGCGGGTTCAAGCCACTTTACGGCACCTCCAGGCTGGCGGGAGAATCGGTGTCGGCCAAACTGGCCAGCGTGAACATACCCGAACAGTCGACACGCGCCGGCCAGTTGATTCGTAATGCCATACTCTCGGCCTCGGCGCCGGTCGGCACAAATGCGATCACCAGGTACCGCTTCGATATGACACCCAAGACAAGCGAGGAAGATGCGGTAGAGGCACAAAACACCGATGTCTTGCGCCGGAGTTACCGGCTGACAGTTGGCTTCGATCTTGTCGACATCTCCAACGGCAAGTCCGTTTACTCCGGCAAGACCTTTTCCTACGTCTCCTATGATCGCACGGGGGTACCCTTCGCCAACCAGCAGGCGCGCACCAACGCTGAAGAGCGTGCCGCCGATGAAGTGGCTCTTGATATCCGCACGCGCCTTGCGGCTTATTTCTCTAACCATTGAGAGAGTAGCTAGCGCAGCGCATGGGAATCCTGAAGCTCGAAAGACTACCGGGGGTTCTGCGCAATCGTGATGGCCCTACCCGAGTATTTCTGGTCTACGGCCCGAACACGGGTAGGGTTCGTGAAACTGCGCGTACTATCGTCATCGGATTGGCTGGTAGCGATGATGATCCCTTCACCGTTACGCGCCTCGGCGAGGAGGACATTGCTGCAGATCCGGGTCGTCTTATCGACGAGGTCAATGGCATATCTTTCGGTGGCGGCACCCGAACCGTTTGGGTGACGGATGCGAGCTCGGCAACGACCAGAGCTCTGGGTTCTCTCGTGGAGAGCCTGGTTGTCGCTGGCGTCGTGGTCGTCGAATCGACTGCTCTCACCAAGTCCAGCGCACTTCGTGTCCTGATTGAGAAATCCGACGTGGGCCTGGCGATCGCCTGCTACGAGGAGGAGACTGACAGTCTCGCCAGCATGATTTCCGGCGTCCTCACAGACCAGGGTTTCACAATCGACTCCGAGGCTTTGGCGTTTCTGTGCGTGCGCTTCGGCAACGACCGCATGCAGGCGCGCTCCGAGGTGAACAAGCTGATAACGTTTTGCCAAGGCCAAGCTTCTATCGGGCTGGAAGATGTCGAGGCGGTGTGTAGTGACGGTCAGACCGGTACCATCGATCGCCTAATGGACACGGTTATGGAGGGCCGTTCCGATGTGGCGATGCACACGATGGATGAACTTGACGATGCTGGCGCCTATCCGGGTGCGTTGTTGTCGGCACTAGCCAATCACATCGCGCGATTGCGAAGCCTGCAGGCGGCAGCGGCAAAGGTTGGGCCCGATCGGGCGGTGCGCTCCGCCAGGCCATCGATCTTTTATCGGCGTCAATCTTCGCACGCGCAGCAGCTACGTGTGTGGTCGCCCGAGCGTATCCAGGTTGCCGCAGACACTGTATTTGAAGCCATCCTCCAGACTCGACGGTTCAACCAGCTTGATCGCGTCATCGCCGAACGAGCCTTTCTCGCCTTGATCATACGAGCACAACGGGCACGAAAGACCTGATGGTTGTGCACTTCAGTCAGAACGAGTCAGGCGGCGGCGAATGAGATCGAACTGCTCGAGTGTCTTGTAGCGGATGACCACCTGCCCTCCTGACCTACCCCTGTCGACAACTTCCACTTTAAGCCCGAGAGCATTCCCAACTTCGCGTTCCACCGAACGGATATCGGCCGATTTCTCGGCCTTGCGCTTGGTTCGGGCGGGGGTTGCGTTAGCTTGAGACTGCCTCGCAAGTTGCTCGGCCTCGCGCACTGTAAGGCCAAGTTGGATAATCTTCTCAGCCAAGTCATCAGCATTTTCTGTAGCAATCAACGCGCGCGCATGACCAGCGGAGATAACACCCTCCTCAACCCTCGCCCGCGCAGCATCGGGCAGGCCGAGCAGTCGCATGGTGTTGGCGACGTGGCTGCGACTCTTTCCAACGGCCTCAGCAAGCTGTTGCTGCGTGTAAGCGAACTGGTTCATGAGTTGCGCATAACCGTGCGCTTCCTCGATGGCGTTAAGGTCACTGCGCTGGATGTTCTCGATAAGAGCAATTTCAAGCGTCTCACCATCGGATAGTTCGCGGATCAATACCGGCAGATTGTGGACTCCCGCGTTCTGGGCGGCCCGCCAGCGGCGCTCGCCTGCCACTATCTCATAACTCTGACCGTCACCAAGCGGCCTGGCCACCAGCGGCTGCAGTACCCCCTTGTCGCGAATCGAGCGGGCAAGGTCGTCGAGATCCTCCTCGCGAAATGTCTTGCGCGGATTGTATGGATTGGGAAATAGCAGTTCGATGGGCACATAACGCAAATGTCGTGCGTCCATCCCCAAGCTATCTTCTGAAGCATCATCACCGATCAGGGCGGCAAGACCGCGGCCTAGGCGTCGCTTTTGTTGTAGTGTCATGCTGGCTATCCTGCGCTAGCGAATCATTTCGGCCATGAGCCACTCGTTTCGGTCACGAATCAATCATGCTGCCCGCAGCTGTTGTTCGCGCCGGATTATTTCTGAAGCAAGACGGATATAGGCCTGACTTCCAGCGCATTGGCTGTCGTAGAGCAATACGGGCTTTCCATAGGATGGCGCTTCCGACACGCGCACATTGCGCGGTATGACCGTCTGATACACCTTCTCCCCGAGTACACCTCGGACGTCCTGGGCCACCTGTTCCGAAAGTGAATTGCGTCGATCAAACATGGTCAGCACAACGCCCTGAATAGTGAGCCGTGAATTTAGAGTGGCTCGCACCCGCTCCACTGTTTTAAGGAGTTGGCTCAAGCCCTCTAGGGCAAAGAATTCACATTGCAGCGGGACCAAAATGGCGTCTGCTGCAGTCAATGCGTTGATCGTGAGAAGATTGAGTGATGGCGGGCAATCGAGCAGGATGTAAGTATAGTTACGTTTCCGAATCAAGTCGCGGCCGAGCATACCGATGGCATCGTCAAGGCGGTGGGTTTTGCGCTCAAGCCCGGACAGTTCCAGCTCAGCCCCCAGCAGGTCCAGCGTTGAAGGCGCGCAATCAAGTCTCGGAATTCCCGAACCGACGATCGTATCTGTCAAAGTCGCCTCGCCAATCAGGACATGGTAGCTCGACAACTGGGTTGACCGGCGCGCGATTCCCAGACCTGTGCTGGCATTCCCTTGCGGGTCGAGATCGACTATCAGCACGTTCTCACCCACAGCCGCCAAAGCGGTGCCAAGATTGATGGCCGTCGTCGTCTTGCCAACACCTCCCTTCTGGTTGGCAATGGCAAGAATGCGCGGCGCCATGAACACAGTCGAACTATTCGGGTTTGGTGACAACCTCGATCTCCTTGACTTCGACAATCGAGCCACCGCCTTGTAGGCGACTCGCATGCGTGCGATAGGAGATTCTCCAGCATTTTGTGGACTCGGTCAATTCATCGTCCACATCTTGTCCCTTATGAAATAGGCAAACCGCCCCATTATCCACAAAAGGCTTAGCCAACCCTAGCAGCTTTGAGAGCGGCGCCACCGCCCTTGCGACTACCACTCGCGGAAGCGGGCTTAAGGTTGTCGGGATTACGGCTTCGATCCGCATCTCATGGACCTCGCCTGGGAGTTCGATAACGCGCAACACCTCGCGCAGAAACGCGGCCTTCTTGCCATTACTTTCGATGAGATGCACAAACACCGAACCCACTGGCTCCCACGCGAGAGCTAGCGGCAACCCTGGAATCCCCGCCCCAGAACCGAGGTCCACTATTGCCCTCGGCTTCTCATCCGCCAAGGGCATCAATTGCAGGGCATCGGCGATATGGCGTTTCCAGATATCATTGACAGTAGACCCGCCAATCAAGTTGATGTGGGCCTGCCACCGGCGCAGCAGCGCCACATAATCCGCCAGTCTCACCAGTGATTCACGTGAAACATTTACCCCAGCAAGCTGCTTCAACTCAGCCTCGGAGGGCACACTCATGCGCTTTGTTCCAACCGCCGCCTTTTGACATATGCCAGCAGCAGCGTAAGCGCAGTCGGTGTCATACCATCAATCCGACCGGCTTGGCCCAATGTGTCAGGCCGTACCCGTTGCAGTTTCTCCCTGATCTCGGTGGAAAGCCCTGGTATAGCGCTGTATTCCAAGTCAGCCGGCACCGCCATACCCTCGTCTTTACGACCACGCTCGATGTCACTGATCTGCCGTTCAAGGTAACCAGAGTAAAGGGCATCGACCTCAAGCTGCTCGAACGCCCAGTCGGGATACCGTCGTAGATCCGGCCAGATCTCCTGCACACGACCCACGGTCACGCCCGGCAGGGCAAGCAGCGCCAAAGCCGAACGCCACTGCCCGTCCTGATTAACCAGCATTCCAAGGCGCGCTGCCTTTGAGGACGTCAGCCTGCATTCTTGTGCAGCCGATCTCAGGCATTCAAGCACAGCTACACGCTGCCGAAACACTTCAGCGCGTTGGCTGCCTACCAGTCCCAGCTCGCGGCCCACCCCGGTGAGGCGCTGATCTGCATTATCTGCTCTCAGAGTTAACCGATATTCGGCCCTGGACGTAAACATTCGATAGGGCTCGCTCACGCCTTTCGTGACAAGATCGTCGACCATCACCCCGATATACCCCTCATCGCGACCGAAGACATGCACATCCATGCCCGCCGCGTGGCGCGCCGCGTTGAGTCCTGCCACCAGCCCCTGCGCCGCGGCTTCCTCATACCCCGTTGTTCCATTGATCTGTCCGGCAAGGAACAATCCCGCCGCCCGTTTCACATGAAGGCCGCGGTTCAAGCACCGAGGATCGACGAAGTCGTATTCGATGGCATAGCCGGGCCGCAGCATCTGTGCCCGCTCCAATCCAGGTATGCTGGCAATTAGTTTTAGTTGCACCTCTTCCGGCAACGCTGTCGATATCCCGTTGGGGTAGATCGTTGGGTCATCGAGACCTTCCGGTTCGAGAAAAATTTGATGCGCCCGGCGTTCCCGGAATCGCACGACCTTGTCCTCGATTGAAGGACAATAGCGCGGGCCCGTACCTTCTATCTGGCCTGAATAAACCGGCGAGCGATGGATATTTGCCGCGATCAGTTCGTGCGTTGCCGCAGTGGTCCGGGTGATATGGCAATTGATCTGGGGTGTCGTAATGCGTTTCGTCAGAAACGAGAACGGCACTGGCGGATCATCGCCTCGTTGGATGTCCAGGCCACCCCAGTCGATCGTACGCCCGTCGAGGCGTGGCGGCGTGCCAGTCTTGAGGCGCCCAAGTTCCAGGCCCGCTCGTTTCAGACTGTTCGGCAGACTGAGCGCCGGCGCTTCACCAAACCGACCTGCAGGCATGCGCCTTTCGCCAATATGGATCATTCCACCAAGAAAGGTGCCTGTCGTGAGAACCACGGCCCCGGCCCGTATTTCCTGCCCATCAGCCGTCCTGATGCCGCCCAACTGCCCGCTCCCGGACCACAGGAGATCTTCGGCTACCGCCTCGATCACCTCAAGTCCATCAACCGCTCGTACCGCTTCCTGCATCGCCAATCGATAGAGCTTCCGGTCAGCCTGAGCCCGCGGACCCCTCACTGCCGGTCCTTTCGATCGGTTGAGCAACCGGAACTGAATGCCGGCCGCGTCCGCGACTCTGCCCATCAATCCGTCAAGTGCATCAACCTCGCGCACCAGATGGCCCTTGCCCAGCCCACCAATTGCCGGGTTGCACGACATTTCACCAATACTGGCAAACCTATGGGTAACAAGGCCCACCTGCGCGCCGCAACGTGCCGCCGCCGATGCCGCCTCGACCCCAGCATGTCCGCCGCCCACCACGATAACGTCGAAAGTTTCACTCGTTTTCATGCAATAGCTGCCGCCTGCCGCACTGTCGGACGGTTGTCCCCTATCACGCCTACCATTTTCAAGCCAGACTACCTGCCACGATGGGCCGTTTCACGTGAAACAATTCCCGACACCAGCCTACTTTCCGATACAGAATTCGGCGAAGATGGTCCCCAACAGTTCCTCAACATCAATACGACCAGTCAGGCGCCCCAGCGCTCGTGCTGCCAGTCTTATGTGCTCAGCCTCTAGCTCTACGCCGCCGCCCGTCACCTGTCGTGCCCTATCGAGCTCATCGCAGCACTCCTTCAGCATTCGCTGCTGGCGTTCGCGCGTTACAAGAGCTGGCTCGCGCCGCCCATAGTGCTCCGCCACCATCGTGGTAAGCCGCGCCACCAGATCATCCACCCCAACACCCGATTGCGCGCAAATCCGCACACCCCAGTCATCCTTTCCCTCGCCACTCGGCATACCCAAGTCCATTTTGTTCCATATTCGTAACGTAGGCGAATCGAATATTCTCTGAACGTCATCTGCCAGCGAGTCTGGCGCTTCGACCCATAACACCACATCGGCCTCTGCCAGTCGTCTACGGGTCCTGGCCATACCCTCTGCCTCGACCACATCAATCGCCCTCGCATGCACGCCAGCCGTGTCAGCAAGCACCACCAGCATCCCCTCCAATTCGAGATGCACCTCAATCACGTCACGCGTAGTGCCGGGAAAATGCGAAACAATCGCTGCTTCTCGTCCGGCAAGCCGGTTCAGCAAAGTCGACTTCCCGGCATTCGGCGGGCCCGCGATAACCACGCGCACTCCTTCCCGGATCCTCTCGCCTCGATGCGCGCTTGCAAGTGCATCGCGCATTTCCCTCTCCAGCATCGCCAGCCGCTTATCAACGTCCGCAAGCGCTGCAGTCGCCACATCCTCTTCTTCTGCAAAATCGATCGACGCCTCAAATCGTGCGAGCATTCCCAGCAACGCCCGCCGCCAGTCATCGAAGACAGCAGCGGCACCCCCCTGCTGATGAAATAGCGCCTGTTCGCGTTGTGCCTCGCTCTCGGCCGCAACAAGATCAGCAAGCCCTTCCACCGCCGTCAGATCAAGTCGGCCGGCTTCGAACGCCCGTCGGGTAAACTCGCCTGCTTCTGCCAGCCTCAGGCCCTGTCGCGACAGCACACCCATCAGCGCCGCGACAACCGCACGACCTCCATGCACGTGAAACTCGACCATATCTTCGCCAGTGAAACTCCGCGGGCCCGGCATCCATAGTACCAGTGCTTGGTCAATTATTTCACTTAGACTGTCGGGATTGCGCAGCCGGCGCACCGTTGCCCTCCGGGCTTTGGGTATGCCACCAGTTAACGCCTTCACTACCTCACCAGCGCGCGAGCCGCTAACACGCACTACCGCTATCGCGGCCAAGCCTGCTCCACTGGAAAGGGCATAAATGGTGCTCACACCGCAATTCCTCTATCAATCTTGCCGGCGTCAACCAGCTTGTTACGGAATCGAATCTATATTGTTTTCTGCCTAGCCTACTGCGATGCTTGTCGACCGCACGCCTGCCTCGTGCCAAAATGGCCTATGAACCAAAATCTTCTCAGGCACGAAACCAGCCCATACCTTCTCCAGCATCGAGACAACCCTGTTCATTGGCAACCTTGGGGCAACAATGCCTTCGCCCGTGCCCGTACAGAGGACAAGCCGGTGCTTCTGTCTATCGGTTATGCCGCTTGTCACTGGTGCCATGTAATGGCCCATGAGAGTTTCGAGGATACCGAGATTGCTCAACTCATGAACAAGCATTTCATCAATATCAAGGTCGACCGCGAGGAGCGCCCCGATGTCGACAAGATCTACATGGATGCCCTCCATGCCTTGGGCGAGCATGGCGGCTGGCCTCTCACCATATTTCTCTCCCCCGATGGAACACCATTCTGGGGGGGGTACCTACTTCCCACCCGAAACGCGGTATGGCCGCCCCAGTTTCCACCATGTACTCACAGAGATCGCTCGCATTTGGCGTAACGAGCGCCCCAAGGTCGACAGCAATCGTGCGACTCTCCTCGAAGCGCTCTCACAATCCCCACCCGCTGCCACCAGCGATCTAACAATTGATCTCATTCCCGACGCCGCCACGCATCTGGTCGCCGCCATAGATTTCCAGAATGGCGGATTGCGGGGCGCTCCCAAATTTCCCCAATGCTCCATTTTCGAACTTTTGCGCCGCCACGCTCTAACCTCTGGCGACACCACCAGCCAAAATGCCCTAGATGTCACCCTGCGCCATATCTGCCAAGGCGGCATCTACGACCACCTCGGGGGAGGCTTTGCGCGCTACAGTGTGGACGCCCATTGGCTTGTGCCACATTTTGAGAAGATGCTTTACGACAATGCCCAACTCATTGGTCTTCTTGCCCGCCATTGGTTGAGCGGTCCCGACGATTTGTTCCGGATACGAATCGAAGAGACTGTAGCTTGGACAATAAGGGAAATGCTGACCGCAGAAGGAGCCTTCGCCGCCAGTTATGACGCCGATTCCGAAGGCGAGGAGGGCAAGTTCTACGTCTGGAGCGCCGACGAGATCGAACGCCTGCTCTCTCCGGAATCAGCATTCACATTCAAGACAATCTACGACGTGACGCAACCAGGTAATTTCGACGGCCACAACATTCTCAACCGCCTCAATCATCCCAATATGCTCAGTCCAACCATCGAAGCGAATCTCAAGGCCGCGCGTCACACCTTATTCGAACACCGCCAGATCCGCACCCGCCCAGGTTGCGATGATACGGTTCTAGCTGACTGGAACGGCCTGATGATTGGCGCTCTTGCAGAAGCCAGCCTGCTACTCGCCAAGCCTGCTTGGTCAGCTATCGCCGCCAACGCCTTCGAGGCGGTCATGTCCCTACTATGGCACGACGGAAGTCTCCATCGTAACCGCCCGGTTGCTACGTGGGCTCGTCGGCGATGATGCGTTCGATGATGTC
>CAZMSA010000094.1:0-14933 GCA_964568825.1 uncultured Rhizobiaceae bacterium
CATCACCGCCATCCGCCTCACTGCTTCAGCCCCCTAATTCGTCACCCCGGGACTTGATCCCGGGGTCCATTCCGCCAGAGCCTCAGCCAGCCGCGAGGACAGCGGAATGGATACCGGCATCAAGTGCCGGTATGACGGTGGAGGGTGGGCACGCCAATCCGGACTTATGTAGGAAACGCACCAAGCCTCATGCGGCTTTGCGGGTTGCATTTAAAGGGCTGCTGCTAGGTGCTGTAATTGCCGCGGGGATGCCCCACGAGTGTATAGGAGCCGTTCTCGTGCCTGGGGCATTTCGTTACGTCGAGTTCACTATGGAACAGCGTGCGATGGATGCCCCAGGCATTGTCTCGATAGCTTATGACTCCGATAGCGTCGATGATCGCCAAACCGGCCACTACGTCTCTTTGAGTCTGGCTGCCATCGGATGGAACAAAATCCGCGATTATCGGCGCATCTCCGGGATGGATATCGGCCTGTCTGACGTATTTGTTTTTCGAAAAGTGCCTATTGGGATTAGAACCAGATGGTATCCGATGTGCTTCAAGCGTGGCCCACACACGCCTTGCTGGACTACTTCCGGAATTCTTGCAGCCTGCGAAAATCACGATACGGCCCGTTTCCTCAAATCGAGCGATCATATTAGAAACACCGACATACGGTCTGGTCTGCGCACTGCCAATCTTTCTCGCGATTTCGTTGGCCTCAAACGCAGCGGCGGCCGCTCTTCCAGCTTCCCCGGCAGCATCCCGGTTGGCACCAAGGGTCTGGTTCAACAGAATTACAGCATAGAAACTCACGCCTGTGGCGAGGGCTGCAAAAATCATCATGAGCCATTGAGCAACGGAATCTCGCCAAGGGTGAAATATGTTGTCGCTGAGTACAGGTTGCGCGACAATGTCCGAGATATTGTCTTGGCCGGATTGCTCTACATTTGCCTTGCTTTCTTGGGATACTGGGGTGCCGCCTGGCTGGCAAATGCAGGCAACAAAGACAATCGCCGCAAGGATTAGCCCAAGCGCTATAAGCGCACCTCTGTCGCCCCTATCGCTACCAAACATTGGACCAGGAACACCGCTGAGAATTTTCCCCGCGACAATTTATTGCGGATATTGACCTCGGCTTCAACCACTTCAATGTCTGCCAGCTTTTGAACCAACTGCGCATAGGTTACGCCTTTGCGCTTTAACTCGGATTTCAAGAGGTTAGCCACGCGGGCTTCCCAGTCTGTGCGTTCGGGCATTGTATCGCCTTTCGTGAAAAAAGTATCACAAGCGATACATAAGCCCTTGTATGCAGTACGTCAACGTACTATATCTGATACAGACATATCGGAGATAGTACATTATGGCACAGCACTTTCTACTTTCCGCCGCCGCCCGCACCCTGAGCCTCAAGGCGATCTATCAGGCCGGCGAGGATGCGGCGTACAAGACATTTTGCGATCTGCGTTGGTCCGAGACTGACGGCGATCCGGTTTGCCCGCGTTGTGGGTGCCTGGATGCCTATGACATTGCCACGCGGCGCAAGTTCAAGTGCAAGGCTTGTGGCCACCAGTACAGCGTCACCAGCGGGACCATCTTTGCCTCACGCAAGATGGCCTTCACCGATCTGTTGGCCGCAATCTGCATTTTCGTGAACGGCGCCAAGGGCGTTGCCGCCTTGCAGTTGGCGCGTGATCTGGATTGCCAGTACAAGACGGCGTTCGTTCTGTCCCACAAGTTGCGTGAGGCCCTTGCCTCTGAGCGCAACGGCGTTGTCCTTGACGGCGTGGTCGAGGTTGATGGTGCCTATTTCGGCGGCCACATTCGGCCTGCGAACCTCAAGGAAGAGCGTGTTGACCGTCGCCTTGCTGAATACCAGACCGGCAAGCGCCGCGTCGTGGTGGCCTTCCGCAAGCGTTCTGGACGCACATTGACGTTTGTTCGTCGGCAAGAAGCCGATGGCGTCGAGTTGGCCAAGCGATATGTGAGCCGCACCGCAATCATGCATGCCGACGAAGCGAGCCATTGGGACCACTTGCATGACGGCTGGCAGGTCAGCCGGATCAATCACAGTGAAGCCTACTCGCTCGATGGCGCTTGCACTAATTGGGCTGAAAGCTATTTCAGCCGTCTCCGTCGCATGGTGCGCGGCCAGCATCACCACGTCAGCGCGCGTTACCTTCACGCCTACGCCGACCACGCAGCATGGCTGGAAGATCACCGCAGGCTGTCAAACGGTGCGTTGGCAAACCGGGTTGCCGGGCTGGCGATGGCGCATCCAGTCAGTCGTCAGTGGTCGGGGTATTGGCAGCGGGCGGCATAACTTGAACAGAAAAGCAACATCACAGATTTTTGCGTCTTGACAATGGGTTGCGCGGCATTAACCATGGACGCGTTTGTCCAACGATTCTCTATGACAAACAGAGCGGCCGACGCGTTGGAGCGCGTCGGCCTTTATAGAAACCGCCACCGAGGGCGGGGCGTGTACACGGCTACAGACTGTTTGTATTCGCTGCGCATGTCAAGTCCCTTGGTGGCTAGTCAAGGAAACTGACATGACCAACTTTATCATCTCCTACGACCTAAACGGTCCTATTCCGTCTCACAAGCAGATGGATGATCATCTGGCTCGCGTGACGGCAAAACGCGGCCGGGTCCTAGAAACCGTATGGTGGGTGAAATACCCGGGTACGGCTGCGGAGCTTCGTGATCAGGTGAAAACCATTCTCGGGACAGAGGACCTTCTATTGGTGATCGAAGCCAAGAGTGCGGCATGGACTAAACTCCTTGTCGACGGAAATGCGCTGGTAACAGCTTGGAACGAGGCTGCTTAAAAAACGTAACCATGACGTGGTGGCGGCCTTATGGCCGCTCCCACACCATATGCCCATTGGCGTCCTTTACCCCATTCACCCGCCCATGATCCCGCAAGCCATGTAGAGACCGGCCTAAACACCCGTATCGAACGCCTGCCGCTTTCGCCGCATAGTCTTGCGACCGGACTTCACGCTTTCGGTAATCCGGCGAACCAAATCGAGGTCATCGATATCCCATGCCTTCCGACGCATGATCTCCATTGCCGTCTCGCGGTGTGTCAGAGTGTTGTTCAGTCCAATTGACCGCAGTAAGTCAGCCAGTTCCCGACGCTCGAAAAGAGCCGTCCTGGGCCGCTTGGGCTTGATGCCGGATGGCGGTTTGTCATAGCCGAATAGTGTGAGGCACCGATCAATATGGGCCAAGTCTGATTTCAGATCGGCCCGCTGCCGGTCCAGCTCCAAAATCTTGCCGGACAATTCGGCCCGTTTCGTAATCAGGCCGCCTATGGCGTATGACTCACCCATGCCCTATTGTGGCTGTAGAGGCATGATCTTGCGATGGAAATCTTGGTGCTTTTGCTACCTAATGCCGCGCCAATCCCTCACACTCCGTCACCCCGGGGCTTGACCCCGGGGTGCATTCCGCCCGCCTCTCGGCAAGTTGCGGCCCCGGTGGAGAGGCGATGACGGCAAAAGACCCTGCATCCGAAAAATGTCTTGACAATCGGCAAATGTTCCTGTATTGTTCTTGGCGCCTGCTCCCACCTCGCGGAAGTGTGCACAAACCGTCGGTGCATGGGGGCAAAACGGTTCCCGAGCCGAGTATCAGTCCTGACGTGTGGCTGCGAAAGGTCCGGGCGGGTTGCGCGTCGACCCTGGGGGGAAACTTCCAGCGCGCCATATTGCAAGCCGGGCCGGCCGGAGGTGTCCTCCTTCTACCAAGAGGGCATGTGGCTTCATAAGACCGGTTCAGGTGAGAGCGACGGCATGTCCCGATAAAAGACCGGGTGCGGAGCGCCTTTCAGGTGCCCATTGTTTTACCAGCGTTGCACCTTGAAAGGCGCTCCGCTCTTCCCATCCACCTCCGCCACGGCCAAAGCGCCGCCGGAGCCAATGAGGCTTGTCCTGCCCCATGCCATCATCCCCACCACCGTCACCCCGTGACTTGATCGCGGGGTCCATTCCGCCAAGCCCTCATCCCGCCGCGAGGCCGGCGGCATGGATGCCGGTATCAAGTGCCAGCATGACGGTTGAGATTTTACGTATACCCCACAGCCAGAGAGGATCAGCCCCGATGACACCCGAAAAAACCCGCCGCGCCAACGCCAGCCGTCTCGCGGCCAGTCGCGCGGCAATGGCCTGCGACATCGAAGGCCTCGCCACCGCCTTCCATAGCGCCAGCGATAGCGGCCTTGTCGACGACTTCGACGATCTCGATGAATACCTGCAAGCGGTGCTGGAGGGCGAGGCCGATGATGTTCTGGCGGCGGTCGGATGGCGCGCCTGTGCCCGGTCGGGGCGCTGCCGGCGGGTGGCGCGCTGTCTGCGCCGGGCGCCATGAAAGCCATCGCCGGTCAGCGGCCGGCAGCCGTGCCGGCAGGCCATGATGCACGTGGGGTTATGGCGACGGCATCGCCTTGGCGACACCGACCATGGCCGGCCGCAGCACCCTTTCACCGATGCGGTAGCCCGCCTGGATGGTTTCCACCACGGTGCCGGGCGCCATGTCGGCACTCGGCAATTCGAACATCGCCTGATGGAAATGCGGATCGAATTTTTCGCCCTTGGGGTCGTAGCGAATGATGCCATGACGCTCGAAGACGTTGAGCAGTTCGCGCTGGGTCACGTCGACGCCGTCGAGCAGCGCCTTCAGCGTCGGATCGGCGGCGGCGCGATGTTCGGCGTCGACGCTGTCCAGCGCCCGGCCGAGGTTGTCGGCGACGCTCAGCATGTCGCGGGCGAAATTGCTGGCGGCATAAAGCGTCGCCTCGGCCTTTTCGCGCTCGGCGCGGCGGCGCAGGTTCTCGGTCTCCGCGACGGCCCGCAACAAGCGGTCCTTCAACGCGGCGTTTTCAGCCAGCGCTGCATCGAGCGGATCGATCTCCGGCGCACCGTCTGCGGGCGCACCCTCGTCTGCTGCCTCGATGTTTTCGTCCACAGGCTCATGCCCTGAGGCCCCGTCGTCATCCATCAAGTCCGATTCTGCGGTCATGCGATCCTCCTGCACGGCCGTCGGCATAGTCATTTGCTCGACTGATTTCAACCACGCGATATCGGTGCGGCACAGACGAAATTCAAGAGATCAGGCGGCCGATTGCCTGGGCAGTGTAGTCGACCATGGGAATGATGCGCCCGTAATTGAGCCGCGTCGGGCCGATGACGCCGAGCACGCCGACGATGTGGTTTTCGGTATTGCGATACGGCGCCACGATGAGCGAGGAGCCGGAAAGGGAGAACAGCTTGCTCTCCGAGCCGATGAAGATGCGCACCCCCTCGCCGTTTTCCGACAGGCGGATGAGCCGCATCAGTTCCTTCTTGTTCTCGAGATCGTCGAACAGCATGCGCAGCCGTTCCAGGTCCTCGAGCGCATGGGCGTCCTCGATCAACCGCGCCTGGCCGCGCACGATCAGCGACTTGGATTCATCATCGGTGCCGCTCCACACCCCGACCCCGGTCTCCACCACGCGGGCCGAAAGCTCGTCGAGCTCGGCCTTGATGCGGTCGATTTCCTCGCCCATCGACTGGCGGATCTCCGCCATGGTGCGGCCCTGGTAGCGGGCGGAAAGATAATTGGACAGCCGGGTAAGGGTGGCCGGCAGGATGCCGGTGGGCAGATCGATGGCGCGGTTCTCGACACTGCCGTCCTCACCGACCAGCACCACCAGCCCGCGGGTCGGCGACAGCGATACGAACTCGATGTGCTTGAGCCGGGTGGTGAATTTCGGCGTCACCACCACCCCGGCGCAGCGCGAGATGCCCGACAGCAGGTTGGTGGCATCGGCGAGGATTTCGCTCACACCGCGTTCGCGGTCGAGATCGGCCATGCGGGCGTCGATGTTGAGGCGCTCGCTGTCGGGAATGGGGCCGAGGTCGAGCAGCGAATCGACGAAGAACCGCAGGCCCATCTCGGTGGGGATGCGGCCGGCGCTGGTGTGCGGCGAGGCCAAGAGCCCGGCGTCCTCGAGGTCGGCCATGACGTTACGCACCGAAGCCGGCGACAGGGTTATCGGCAAGCTGCGCGACAGGGTGCGCGAGCCCACCGGCTCGCCGGTCTCGAGATAGCTGTCCACCAGTTGCCGGAAGATCTCGCGCGAACGCTGATCAAGGCCGGCAAGTCCACTGGGATTTTCTTCGTTATTGGCGCTCATGGGCTTCAGCCTCTGGTTATGAAAGTTAAGTATGCCCCCATGCAACGTCAATGTCCCGAACCATTCGCCCAATGCCGTTGCACCGGGCGGGCGGGGAGGCTAAACCCGCGGCTTGAAACCGCGGCCACGCGCTGCCTGCTAAGGATCATCATCGCCATGCGAGCTTCCGGACGTGCCAATGACCAGTTGCGGGCCGTCAGCCTCGAGCCCGGCATCTCGCCGCACGCCGAGGGCTCGTGTCTTGCCCGCTTCGGCAACACCCACGTCTTGTGCACGGCCTCGCTGGACGAGCGCGTGCCGCCGTGGCTCAGGGGGCTGGGGCGGGGCTGGGTGACGGCCGAATACGGCATGCTGCCGCGCTCGACGAACGAGCGGATGCGGCGCGAGGCCGCCGCCGGAAAGCAGTCGGGACGCACCCAGGAAATCCAGCGACTGATCGGCCGCTCGCTGCGCGCCGTCGTCGATCTGAAGCTTCTCGGCGAGCGTCAGATCGTCATTGACTGCGACGTCATCCAGGCCGATGGCGGCACCCGCACCGCCGCCATCACCGGGGGGTGGGTGGCGCTCAGCCAATGCCTGTCGTGGATGCGCCAGCGCTCGATGCTGGCGGACGATCCGCTGAAGGACCACGTGGCAGCGATTTCCTGTGGCATCATCGATGGTCAACAAGTGCTCGATCTCGATTACCCCGAGGATTCGGGCGCCGAAACGGATGCCAACTTCGTCATTACCGGTTCAGGCGGGCTGGTGGAGATCCAGGGCACCGCCGAGAAGGAACCGTTCAGCGAGGCGCAGTTCATGGAACTCCTGCGGCTGGCCCGCGAGGGTGTCGTCAGCCTGGTGGAGTTGCAGCGCCTGGCGGTCGCCTGAGGTGCAAGATGACGCCTGACGGCATTTTGGAAACCGTACTCTATGCCCGCGACCTCGAAGCCGCGGAAGATTTTTATGCCACGGTAATGGGGATGCCGGTG
Organism: uncultured Rhizobiaceae bacterium; assembly: GCA_964568825.1. GTDB lineage: Bacteria > Pseudomonadota > Alphaproteobacteria > Rhizobiales > Aestuariivirgaceae > CAVVDT01. The sequence goes on from CAZMSA010000094.1 coordinate 7,137, forward strand.
ATCGCCCGTGAGGCCGGGCGGCACGTGTTCTTTCGCTGCGGCAATCAGGTCTTTCTGGTGTTCAATCCGGCAGCCACGATCCATGCGCCCGCCAAGGGCGCCTTGCCGGTGCCGCCGCACGGCGCCAGCGGCGCGGGTCATGTGTGTTTTCGCATCGCGCCGCAGGACATCGAGGGCTGGCGTCGTCATCTTGAAGCGCGCGGCGTTGCCATAGAGGCGGATTTCCGCTGGCCTGGAAGTGCGGCCCGTTCGTTGTATTTCCGCGATCCGGCCGGCAACTGCCTCGAACTGGCGCCTGCCGAACTGTGGGGATTGCAAAAGGGGCGCCGGGTAGATCAGGATGACTTTGGGTCGAGTCGATCCAAAGTCATGAACCTGATCGATCCCAATAAGAACGAGCATGATGTTATCCGAAAAGTGGTCTCCACTTTTCGGCATCAGGCTCTACCACGCGGTGCCCGGCTGGTGGTCGCCAGCCATAATGCCGGCAAGGTGCGCGAGATTGACGACCTGCTCAAGCCTTTCGGGATCGATGCGGTATCGGCGGCGGACCTTGGATTGCCCGAGCCCGAGGAGACCGAGGACAGTTTTGTCGGCAATGCCCGGCTGAAGGCGCTGGCGGCGGCACGCGCGGCGGGACTGCCGGCGCTTGCCGATGATTCAGGGCTTTGCGTCGATGCCCTCGACGGGGCGCCAGGCATCCATTCGGCGCGTTGGGCCGGGCCGCAGCGCGATTTCGCCCTTGCCATGCGCAATGTCGAGGAACGCCTGCAGGCCAGGAAAGCGACAACCCCCGAGGCGCGGCGGGCACATTTCGCCTGTGCCTTGTGTCTCGCCTGGCCGGACGGCACGTCTGAGGTTTTCGAGGGTCGTGTCGATGGCGCCCTTGTATGGCCGCCGCGTGGCGAAAACGGTTTTGGCTACGATCCGGTGTTCCAGCCGGACGGGCACGCCGAAACGTTTGGCGAGATGGCGCCGGCGGACAAGCACGCCATGTCGCACCGGGCCCGCGCGTTTGAGAAATTCATGCATCTGATCGCCGGCCAAGATGACCCCGACTGACTTAACCGGCAACGGCGAGGCGCCGTTCGGCATCTATGTGCACTGGCCCTTCTGCCTCGCCAAATGCCCTTATTGCGATTTCAATTCGCATGTCCGCCATCGCCCGGTCGATGCCGCAGCCTTTGGCGCCGGGCTGGCGCGGGAGCTCGATTTCTTTCGCGACCTGGCGCCCGGCCGGACGGTCTCGAGCGTGTTCTTCGGTGGCGGCACGCCGTCGCTGATGCCGCCGGCCGAGGTGGCCCGGGTCATTAACCGCATCGCTGCCAACTGGCGCGTTGCGGGTGATGTCGAGATCACCATCGAGGCCAATCCCACCAGCGCCGAGGCCGGCAATTTTTCCGGCTACCGCAGCGCCGGGGTCAATCGCGCCTCGGTGGGCATCCAGGCCCTCGACGATCAAAGCCTGATGACGCTGGGCCGTCGCCATAGCGCCGATGAGGCGCTCAAGGCCTGGCGCATGGCGGCGCGCATCTTCCCGCGTGCCTCGTTCGATCTCATCTACGCCCGGCCGGGCCAGACGCTTCAAAGCTGGCGCGCCGAACTGATCAGGGCGCTCAGCGAAGGGCCCGGCCACATGTCGCTTTACCAACTCACCATCGAGGAAGGCACGCCTTATGCCGCGCTGCATGCGGCCGGCTCGCTCATCACCCCGGATGAAGATCTGGCGACCGATCTCTTTGACCTTACGAACGAAGTTACGGCCGCGGCCGGGCTCGCCGCTTACGAGGTCTCCAACTACGCCCGGCCCGGCGAGCAATCGCGCCATAATCTCCTCTACTGGCGTTACGGCGACTATGCCGGTGTCGGCCCGGGGGCCCATGCCCGTCTTGGTGAAGGGCCGGGGCGGCGGGCCCTGGCCAACGAAAAGCACCCCGAAACCTGGCTTCACCTGGTGCAGCAAAAGGGAACGGGCGCCACCGCAGACGAGCGGCTGAGCGGCCCCGAACAGGCAAGCGAGATGTTGTTGATGGGCCTCAGGCTGAGCGAGGGGATCGACCCGGCGCGCTATGCCCGGCTGGCGGGCAAGGCGCTCGATGCATCGCGGCTCGACCAGCTGATCGACGAGGGCCACCTGGCGCGCGGTCCCGGCGGGCGCATCGCAGCGACGCCGCACGGCCGGCGGGTGCTCAATGCGGTCATTGCGAGTCTTCAGACTTGAACCGGTCCTGCCGTCAGTAGCCGATGCCGAAGCGCTGCGGCGCCGGTGCCACGACCCGTGGCCCGGTTGCCGTCACCTCGAGGATCGACAGGCCACGCTCACAGATACCGGCGGGGGTGAACCTGAACAGGCCGTTGGTGCCCTGGAAGCCTTGCGGATTGGTGATCCGGTCAGCGGTGAAGCGGCTGCCCGGAGCGCCGCGGGCCAGCGCGACCGCCAGGGAAACGGCGTCATAGGACAGGCTGGCAAGGCGCGACGGGACAGCCCCGTAGCGGCTCTGGTAGCGCTGCGCGAAGACGTTGACCAGTTGCGGCGAGACGCCGGCATACCAACCGCCAACCGCGATGGGGATCTGCGATGTTAGGGGCGCGTCCCACAAGCCGGTGCCGAGGAAGCGCACCTTGCCCGGGGTTATGCCCACGCTGGCAAGCGCCTGGCCAGCCTGGCGCAGCACCTCGCCGCCTTCGGGCACCAGCACCGCCTGCATGCCGGTTGCCATCCGCCCGGCCAGGCGCCCGGCGGGTCCGCTCATGCCGTTCACCGAGCGGTCATAGCGCTCGATGGCCACAACACGGGCGCCATATACCCGCGCCGAGGTGACCAGCGCCTTTTCGATGGTGGTGCCGTAGGAGGACTTGGGCACGAAAGCGCCGATCTTGCGGAGCCCGGTCTGGGCGGCATAGCGCACGATGTTGGCAACCTCCTCTTCGGGCAGGAAGCTCATGAGATAGGTGCCGGCGCCGGCAACACTGCTGGAGGTGGAAAACGCGATGATCGGAACATGAGCGGCATTCGCCGCGGGCTTTATCGCTTGCACCTCATTGGCAAACACCGGCCCGAGAATCAGTTCGGCACCTTCGGCCAACGCGGCCTGCACCGCCGCCTGGGCGCCTGCGGGATTACCGCCGGTGTCCTTGGTGATAAGCGTGATGCCGGGATTGCCGGAATCGAAAAGCGCCATTTCGGCTGCCTGTTTCATGGCATTGGCGATGTTGGCGGTATCGCCTGTGGCACTCAGCGGCAGCAGCAGCGCCACTTTGACGCCATTGGTTACGGGAGGCAAGGTGGGCTGTACCTGCGGCTTTGAGTCGCCAAAGATGCCGCCCATGTCGATGCCGCCGCAACCGTTAAGCATGACCACGCTTGCCATCGCCATGACAAGGACGGGGGCTCGCAGCCGAAATCCGGCCAGAACCCGCATGAAAAGTGCCATGATCGTCAATCTATCCCCCAAACCCTGGCCCGATTCTCCCCGCTCCGGGAGGACCCGGGACGGGGCTGGTATGCAAACCATCTGTCGCCATAATAGCGATCAATCGGTCTGCCGGAAACCCGAAGTGCTGAAAAAGTAAGCAGAAATGTGATGAAAGAGAACAGCCAGCGCAAACGGGGATTCCACATCGCCGGCATGCACGTCGACACGGCGCCTGCAGCGGCTGGCCTGCATCTCGTCGCCACCCCGATTGGCAATCTGGACGACATCACCCTTCGTGCTCTTTCGGTCCTTGCCGGCGTCGACAGGATCCTGTGCGAGGACACCCGCGTCACGGCCAAGCTTCTCAAGCGCTACGGCATTGGCACGCCGATGGGGATGTATCATGATCACAATGCGGCAAAAGCGCGGCCCCGCATTCTGGCCGAACTCAATGCCGGGGCCAGCCTCGCGCTGGCGTCGGACGCCGGAACACCGCTGGTGTCGGATCCCGGGTTCAAACTGGTGCGCGAGGCCATCAAGGCCGGCGTCAAGGTGCATATGGCGCCGGGCCCCAGCGCTCCAGTGATGGCGCTGGCTTTGTCCGGACTTCCCAGCGATCGTTTCCTGTTCGCTGGTTTCGTGCCATCGGGATCCGGTCAGCGCCGGCGATTTCTGAGCGAACTCACCACTGTGAATGCCACGTTGTTGATGTTCGAAACGGCCGCCCGCATCGACCGGACCCTGGTTGCCATCGTCGAGGTCATGGGCGACCGCGAGGTCGCCATCGCCCGCGAACTGACCAAGCTGCACGAAGAGGTACTGCGCGGCACGGCGGGCGAGTTGATGGCGGCGCTTGCCGCTCGGGCGCCCCTCAAGGGCGAAATCACGCTGGTCGTCGCGGCCCCCGGCAAGGCAATCGGCGTGCCCCAGGAAGACGTCGACAGGGCTTTGCTGGAGGCCCTCGCCAACCTGCCGGCGGGTCGCGCCGCTGCCGAGATCGCCCGGCGTTTCAACCTGCCGCGCAACGACGTCTATCGCCGGGCGCTCACCCTCAGGGGCAAGGTGGAGGAAGGCGGGTCGGATGCCGCCAGGTGAGCGCCATGAGGCCGAGGCTCGTGGCCGCTGGGCCGAGGGGCTTGCGGCCTTCTACCTGCGGCTCAAGGGCTATCGCATTGTGGCGCATCGCGCCAAGACCCCGGTCGGCGAAATCGATCTGGTGGCCGTCCGCAGGGAAGTCCTGGCGTTCACCGAGGTCAAAGCGCGCCGCCGGCGGAGCCAGGCCCAGTGGGCGGTGACACCGCATCAGGTGCGCCGCATCGCCCGGGCGGCGCGCTACTGGCTGGCCGGCCATCCCGGTCTCAACGGTCATGATTGCCGCTTTGACATCGTGATTGTATGCCCCTACCAGATGCCGCTGCATCTCCCGGATGCGTTCCGGGACGAAGCGAAGTTGCGCGGCTGAACAAACGGAGTCCTGCGGCGATGAAACTCAAGGTAGCGGTTCAGATGGACCCGATCGGGTCGCTGCACATCAAGGGCGATTCGACCTTCGCGCTCATGCTGGAAGCGAGGAAGCGCGGCCACAGCCTGTTCCACTACCACCCGCAGGCCCTGTCGGCCGGCCCCGGGGGCCTGAAAGCCTGGGGCGAAGACGTAACGGGCTTGCGTGACGAGGAAGGCCGGCATTTCGAACTGGGCATCAGGCGCGAAGTCGACCTCAGTGAATTCGACGTGCTGCACATGCGCCAGGATCCACCGTTCGACATGAGCTACATCACCAATACACACCTGCTTGAGCGCGTTCATCCAAAAACCCTGGTGGTCAACGACCCTAAGGAAGTCCGCAACGCACCGGAAAAACTCTATGTCCTCAACTACCCCCAGTTCATGCCGGAAACTCTCATCACTCGCGACCCGGCGGCGCTGAAGGCGTTTCGCGCCGTGCATGGCGACATCATCATCAAGCCGCTCTACGGCAACGGCGGGGCCGGGGTATTCCGGCTCGGCAATTCCGATGAAAACTTCGCTTCGGTTGTCGAGCTGTTCATCCAGTCGTTCCGCGAACCGTTCATCGCCCAGCGCTACCTACCGGCGGTGCGGGTGGGCGACAAGCGCATCATCCTGGTCGATGGCGAGCCGGTAGGCGCCATCAACCGGGTGCCGGCGGCAGGCGAGGCGCGCTCCAACATGCATGTGGGCGGGCGGCCCGAACCATCTGAACTCACCGACCGGGAACGCGAGATTTGTGCGGCGATTGGCCCCGACCTCAAGGCCAGGGGTCTGATCTTCGTCGGTATCGATGTGATCGGCGGCCTCATGACCGAAATCAATGTCACCTCGCCCACCGGCATACGCGAAGTCAAGCGCTTCGGCGGTGCCGATATTGCCGCCCTGATCTGGGACGCCATCGAGCGACGACTGGGCGCCTGACCAAATTTGTTCCATAAATGTTCTTTACAGATCCAGGCGATTATATAGTTGACAAACCCATCTGAGATTCCTATGTTGAAATCAAGGAGATGGAACAATGTCGATTTTAGCCAAGCCCTACTTTCACGACGAAGCCGCTGCTTTCGAGCATGTCGAGTCCATTTTGTGGCCAAATGGCCCGGAATGCCCGCATTGCGGCAACGTCGATAGGCACTACAAACTGATGGGCCTTCGCTCCAAGCCTTCCAAGAAGAACCCGGAAGGCATGGCGCGCCATGGCATCTACAAATGCGCCGCATGTCGGTCGCAGTTCACCGTTCGCATCGGCACGATTTTCGAGGAAAGCCACCTGCCCCTGCACAAATGGCTTCAGGCGATCCACCTCGTTTGCTCATCCAAGAAGGGTATCAGCGCGCACCAGCTGCATCGCGTCTTGGAGATCACTTACAAGACCGCCTGGTTCTTGCATCACCGCATCCGCGAAGCCATGCGCATTCGTGAGTTCACCCCGATGGGTGGTGCGGGCAAGTTCATCGAAAGCGATGAAACCTACATCGGCAAGCTGGTCGGCACCTCTGGCAAGGGCATGGGCAACAAGAATGTGGTGCTGACACTAGTGGAACGTGGCGGCGAGGCTCGCAGCTTCCACATCGCCAGCACGACCATCAACGCGGTGCTGCCCATCGTCAACGCCAACATCAACCGTGAAGCGTACCTGATGACCGATGAGGGCATGCACTACCGCAACATGAGCAAGCACCTCGAACACCACTTCACGGTCAACCACGGTGCCGAGGAATACGGTCGCTATGACACCGCCAAGAACGGCGAGCGCATCAACGTCAACACGAACACGGTCGAAGGCTACTACTCGATTTTCAAGCGTGGCATGAAGGGCGACTATCAGCACTGCGCCGAACATCACCTGCACCGCTATCTGGCCGAGTTCGATTTCCGTTACAGCAACCGCGCCAAGTTGGGCGTTGATGATGAGATGCGCGCTGAGATCGCATTGAAGGACTTCAAGGGCCGTCGCCTCACCTATAGGCAACCTGCTTGACGCGAAGAAGGTTCACTACCGTAAGCCGGTGCAGTTGAAACTGCCGCTTTGGAAAGGATCGTTTCGGCAGCGGAACAGAAGGTGATTCGGAAAGGTCTGGGAAATCAACGGCATAGCCAGAGATCGACTAACCACTTGATTCTCAAGCCTGAATCGATTATATTTAAATTGCTGCGCTAGGAACTACGAAGGTGGTCAACCGGCGCGGCCGCAGGATAGCCCCGCCCCAAAGCGGGGCTATCTAATTGTCGCGCACGATCCCATAGGGGTCCTTGCCAAACGCTTGTTTGACCATGATTGGCTCTAAAATATAGAACGATTGATGAAGGCCCAGAGCGTTCTTGGATTCTAAATGGCGTTCACGCCGAAGCAGTGCATAAGCGCAACAATCGGCAGCCTGAATTAAGATTGAGCGAGCCGAATCTCGGTATGAGATATCTTCGAGAATGCGGTCGGTCGGTATGTTTTTTGCGGCCATCCCATCTCCCCAGCCGCCATGTCTCGATGGAATATAATTGTAAACGCCGAGCTTGCGCCGAATGTGATCATAGCTTTTGCCCTCGTCGCAATAAATGACGGCTTCAGAACCAGATTTTTGGACGTTCACTTGAATGCGATTGAACAGGCGTTCAAATATGATGCTTTCGCGCCCTTTGGGTGCGGCGGCGTTGATGAGTTGGGCTCCAGGCAGAAGGGCAACGCCGCTCAAGAAGTAGTCATAGAGCCGGGCGCGATGTTCTTTCGAGACTGGGAATTTTGCCAAATGACCCTTGCCGCCATTCCAGTCGGTAGCATGCATTTCGCACTTCATGCGAATGCCATCAGACAAACGCATCGCCTTAGAGCGTGTTTGAAAAGTGCGTGTGTCACGGCCAGCGCCTGATAAGTGTC
>CAZMSA010000095.1:0-14726 GCA_964568825.1 uncultured Rhizobiaceae bacterium
CGAAAATCCGTTCCATCCTCGGCGGCAAGCGCGAGGTGCCGGAGAACATGTGGGTCAAGGACCCCGAGACCGGCCAAATGGTGTTTTATCGCGATCTGGAGGCCAACCATTTCGTCATTCCCGGCTCCGGCTACCACATGCGCATGGCGCCCGAAGTGCGCCTCAAACATATGTTCGACAAGGGCGAATACGCGCTCATCGAGATGCCACAGGTAGCGGCGGACCCGCTCAAGTTCCGCGACGAACGGCGCTACTCCGAGCGCCTCAAGGAAGCCCGCGCCAAGTCGGGGCGCGACGATGCGGTGGTCGCCGGTGTCGGTACCGTGGACGGCATCGAGACGGTGATCGCGGTGCAGGATTTTGCCTTCCTCGGCGGGTCGCTGGGCATGGCGGCGGGCGAAAGCATCATCACCGCCATGCGCGAGGCAGTGTCGCGCCGCAGCCCCTTCATCCTGTTCGTTGCTTCCGGCGGGGCGCGCATGCAGGAGGGCATCCTGTCGCTCATGCAGATGCCGCGCACCACCGTCGCTGTGGAGGAACTGCACGAGGCACACCTGCCCTACATCGTGGTGCTCACCCACCCCACCACCGGCGGCGTTACCGCCTCCTACGCCATGCTGGGCGATGTTCATATCGCCGAGCCGGGGGCGCTGATCGGCTTCGCCGGCCCACGTGTGATTGAGCAGACAATCCGCGAAAAGCTGCCCGAGGGGTTCCAGCGAGCGGAATATCTCTCGGCCCACGGCATCGTCGACAAGGTGGTTCATCGCCACCAGTTGCGCGCCACGTTGAGCATGCTCATCCGCTTGCTGCTGAAGGAGCCAGCCGCGGCGCTCGAACAGAAGATGGATGCGGTGGAAGCCGCCCTACCGGCCGGCTGATCCAGGCAGACCCCCGGCACGTCACAAAAGGAACTCTTCATGGCCGTGAGCGATGCCATTCTCGGGCGGCTTCTCGAGCTGCACCCCAAGATCATCGATCTGTCGCTCGATCGTATGCATCGTATCGATGCCGCCCTCGGTCATCCTGAACGCCACTTGCCGCCGGTGATCCATATCGCCGGCACCAACGGCAAGGGCTCGATCGTTGCCTATCTCAGGGCGATCATGGAGCGCGCGGGCCTAAGCGTTCATGCCTATACGTCGCCGCATCTGGTGGCCTTCCATGAACGTATCCGCATCGGCGCTCCGGGCGGCGGCGAACTAATCGCGGAGGATGAACTGTCGGCGCTGCTGGGTGAATGCGAAGAGGCCAACGGCGGCGAAACCATCACCTTCTTTGAGATCACCACGGTGGCGGCTCTGCTGGCCTTTGCGCGCCATCCGGCCGACTATCTGATCCTTGAAACCGGGTTGGGTGGGCGGCTCGATGCCACCAATGTCGTTGATCACCCAAGCCTGACAGTAGTCTCGGCCATCGACTACGACCACCAGCAATATCTCGGGACCACGTTGACCGAGATCGCCGGGGAGAAGGCCGGCATCTTCAAGCCGGGCGTGCCCGCCGTCATCGCCCCGCAGCCCGACGAAGCGCTGGTGCGGCTTGAGCAAGTGGCGGCGCAGGTGGGCGCGCCGCTGCACATTGCCGGTCAGGACTGGCAGGCCTTCGAACAGCACGGACGGCTGGTGTTCCAGGACGAAAGCGCTCTGATCGACCTCCCCATGCCGGCCCTGCGCGGCCGCTTCCAGACAGACAATGCCGGAGCGGCGATTGCCGCCATAAGGCAGCTCGGCGATGCCCGCATCGGCGAACGCCACATGGCCGACGGGTTGAAGTCGGTTGAATGGCCCGCCCGCCTGCAACGCCTCGGCGACGGAGCACTTTCCCGGCTGGTGCCGGAGGGGACAGAACTGTGGCTCGACGGCGGCCACAACCCGTCGGCCGGCCGCGCACTGGCGGGAGCCATGGCCGACCTCAACGATCGTAATCCGCGCCCGCTGGTGCTGGTGACGGGCATGCTCAACACCAAGGCGGCCGATGGTTATCTGAACCCCTTCAAGGGGTTGGCACAGCGGGTGGTGGCGCTGACTATTCCAGGTGAGGAAAATGCCACCCCGGCCGCCGAGCTTGCAACCATCGCGTCAAGTGTCGGCCTGGCGACAGCCACCGCCACCGGCATCGAGGATGCCATCACCCTTGCCGGACGGGTGGCGCCGTCGCCGCGCATCCTGATCGGAGGATCGCTCTATCTCGCCGGACGGGTACTGGCGCTCGACAAAGGCGTCCAGCCGGGCTGGATTACCGGCACCAGCCGCCTCAATCGCTAAGCCGTCAGATTGACCGTTCGATCCAGTCGACGATCTTGCCCTTGGGATTGGCGCCGACCTGAGTGCCGGCCACCTCGCCGCCCTTGAAGATCATCAGGGTCGGGATGCCGCGCACGCCGTAGCGTGACGGGGTCGACGGGTTCTCGTCGATATTGATCTTCACCACCTTGACGCGGCCGTCCATCTCGCTGGCAATTTCCTCCAGCGCCGGGGCGATCATCTTGCACGGCCCACACCATTCGGCCCAGAAGTCGACGATGACCGGCCCGTCGGCCTTGAGAACCTCGGCTTCGAATGCGCTATCGGATACCTTGTGAGTGGTCATATGGGAGCCTTTCTTCATGGGCCGGCCTCGTGGGGCCGGGGGAATCGCTTCAGCCGGCTGAAAGGTAGGAAGCCGTCACCCTTCGGTCAAGGCCGCCCGGAGCACGGTTTCAGGTAATTCCATGCTGAACGGACCGTCCGTATAGACAAGGAATGCTCTTATCCTTCGGCCGGGATAGATGGTCTCGAGGCCGGCCCAATAGGCGGCAAGCTGGGCGATATGGGCGGGATCGGCCTCATCCAGCCCGTGCGGCACCGGGCGATTGGTCTTGTAGTCGGCGATCAGTACTTCATCATCGCGCACGGCAAGTCGATCGAGGCGTCCAGAAACCATGAATTTTCCGAGCCCGGGATGATCGATCTCGGCCACCAGCGGTACTTCGGCAAGGCTGCCGGGCCCGAACAGCGCGGCAACGGCAGGTGCCCCTATGACACCCAGAACCTCGGCGATGAGGGCCTGGTGCCGCGCAGGTGGCATCTCCGGGGCAGCATGAGCGAGAAACAGCTCAGCCATTGCCTGGCGGCCATCTTCCGGCCGGTCGGGCAATATCTGCAACAGGCGATGCACCAACTGGCCGCGGCGGAAGCGCCATTCGCCATCGCCGGCGAGCGGCGAGGCGATGCGCTCGGACGAGGCAGCCGTTTCAGGCCGCATGAGGGCGCGGATGGCCGATGGGCTGACCCACGGGGGCGCGGTCTCGTGGCGGGTTGGCGTCGCGAGTGCCCAATCGGGAAGCGGGGGAGCTTGCGGTGGCGGCGGAGCGGGCGGCTTTACATCGGTCAAAGGCGTGCCCGGGTCCTCGATGCGCCAGGCGTGGCGACCATCCGGCAGGGTCATCTCGACGGCCCGGGAACCAAGAGCATTGCTCACCATTTCATGCCATGAGCCTTCATAGCGTTGCTTCGCGGTGACGGCACCTGCGACATACAGGCGGTCACGCGCCCGCGTCATGGCGACATACAGCAGGCGATTATATTCCTCCAGCGCGCTGGCATCCACCACGTCGCGGGCCGTCTTCAGAACCTTTGGCAGCAGGTCCTTCTTAAGGTACCAGACCGGGAGCGCCGCGCCATCTCTCGAAGTGATCAAATGCAGGCCTGGCTTGCCACCCCCGCCGGCAGGCGTGGCCGCGTCGGCGAGGATGACAATGGGGGCCTGCAAACCCTTGGCGCCATGTACCGTCATGATGCGCACCTCGCCCGCGGCCTCGCCCATGTCGCGCTTGAACTCCTGGTCAAGGCCGCCAGGCGCATCGAGGAATTCGCGCAACGACTGGACCTTTTCTCGTGGCATGGCAAAGGTCAGTTGGAGAAAATTCTCAACCGCATCGACGGCGTCGTTGCCGAGACGGCCTTGAAGGGCCTTGAGGCCACCACCGGCGGCCAGCACGTCCTGATAGAACTCGCCCGCCGTCGCCGAAGCCGCCCGCTCCTGCCAGGCCCTAAGGCGCTCCACCGCCTCGCCATAGGGTGCGCCCGCCGCCACATGGCGACAAAGCGCGGTCCACAGGCTCTGCTTGCCGCGCCCGTGGGCGATGGTGAACAGGTCATCATCGTCGATGGGCTTGCCGTCGTCGCTGGCGAGCAGCGGACTCTTCAGGGTTTCGGCCAGCGCCAGGTCATCGCCAGGCTGCAATACGAAGCGGCCGAGCGACACCAGATCCCGGACCGCCACATGATCGGCCAGATCGAGCCGGTCGGGGCCAGCGACCGGCACTCCCAATTTCTTCAGTTCCTTGACCAACAAAGGCATCAGAACCGGGCGCTTCTGGACCAGTATGAGGATATCTCGCGGCGCAATGGGCGGCCCACCGGGATAGAGAGGCTCGCGTCGCCACAGCCAGCCGAAGATGGTCGCTGCGATCTTTTCGGCTACCTGGCGGCGCGGATCACCGGGCTTGTGCCTGGTGTCCTTGGTCGCCTCGTCTTTCGCCGTTTCCGTTTCCCCGACTTGCCAGATTTCCACCATCCCCGGCTCACCGGCCCGGATGGCATGATGCACCATGTTTTCATCCGGCTCGGTCTTGACGCCGACTGCGGCCGCGCCGTGGTTAAACACGTCATCGACCGCAGAGAGAACGGCCTTGACTGAGCGGAAGGACGTTTGCAGCGGAATGGGCTTGAACGCCTGGCCGGCGAGCCTTACCCGGGCGGCGAAATGGTCGCGCTCCTGATCGAACAGGGCCGGATCGGCACCCTGGAAGGAAAAGATCGATTGCTTCTTGTCGCCGACCGCGAAGATGGTGCGCACCAAGCCATCGCGCGAACCTTCCCCGGCGAAGAACTCATCGGCCAGCAGCCGCACGATTTCCCATTGGTCGGGGCTGGTATCCTGGGCTTCGTCGATGAGAATGTGGTCGAGGCCGCCGTCGAGTTTGTAAAGCACCCATTGCGCCCCGTCGGACACCTTGAGAAGCATCAGGGTGCGGGCGATGAGATCGTCATAGTCGTAGCCGCCGATCAGATGCTTTTCGCGCTCGTAGCGCGCCATCACCCGCCGCCCCAGCCTGAGCAGCGCCGACGTTGCGGAATGGACGCCGGCGGCCTTCTGAAACTCGCTCAGGCGGGCGACCTCATCGCGCAATGTGGCCAGGCGCCCGCGATGCTCCCCCATCGCCGCGGTACAAAGCGTGCTGTCGGCGATTGGATCACCATTACCTTTGAGAAATTTCCCGGCAAGGGCAGCGAGGCGTGCGGCGCCGTCGGGAACGGCAAGCGCATTGCTCAGGGCCTCGGCGGTCTTGCGATCGGTCACCTTGTCGCTGGTGGCCAACTGGCCGGCGATAGCGCGCATTTCTTCGTCACTCATGACGGCGGCGAGAGCAGCGCCAGGATCAGGTGGAGAGCCATCAGGCTGCAGGTCGAGGACGGCGGCCAGCCGGCGAAGCGTTGTCACCATCCCTTCATCACTTTCGAGGATCCCCTGCATGTGGCCGCGCTCGTCGATCAGCTTGCCGACGAGGTCGGTTAGCTCATCGAGCCCGAGATGCACTGCAAGCGTTTCCACCAAGTCGACGATTTCGCCGGCGCCGTCGGCGCCACCTAGGACCGCCGAGCGGGCCGCAACCAGCGCGGCTCTCGCTGTCGTCGGCTCCAGAACAGTGAAGCCCGGCGTGACCCCGGCCTCCACTGGAAACCGCTGCAACAGGCGTTCGCAAAAGGCATGGATAGTCTGCACCTTGAGGCCACCGGGCGTCTCCAGCGCCCGGGCGAACAACCGCCGGGCGCCTGCAAGCCTCGCCACCGCGCGCCCGCCCGTGATATCGGCGATCCTGTGCCGTAGCGCGTCGTCGCCAAGGGCAATCCAGCTGCCCAGCGCGTCGACCAACCGCGAGGCCATCTCGGCGGCGGCGGCGCGCGTGAACGTGAGGCAGAGGATGCGTTCGGGTACGGCGCCCTCGAGCATCAGGCGGATGATACGGTTGACCAGCACATGGGTCTTGCCGGTGCCGGCATTGGCCGAAACCCACGCCGAGACGGCCGGATCGGAGGCTTGGGCCTGCACTCGGCCGGCGATGGCACGCGCATCAGTCATCGCCCGGCACCTCGCGGCCGCGCGCCTGGCCCCATTCGCGCCAGCGCGAAAGCTGGCCGTAATCACGCTCTTGCCTGGGACTGTCGGACCAGTCGGTGGCGATATAGGGTATCTCGGCATTACCGAATTCAGCGAACAGTCTTTTGCATTCATCAAGCGCTTGCGCGGCGGATGCCTCGATTTCCGCCTTCTTCGGCTTCCATTCGCCCGGCTCGAAGCTGCCCTTGAGGGCCATGTAGCCCATTTCGCTCACCGGCCTAGCGCCCACGGGATCGAAGGCACCTGCAGCGATCATGGCGGCCTCCAGATCGAGTTGCAGGCTGTAGTTTTGGGAACCTGCATTGAGCGAGGGCACGCTGCCGGACTTGTAATCGATGAGACGAGCGCTGCCGTCGGCGCGCTGATCTATCCGGTCGGCCCTGGCGGCGAGACCATGGCGCCTGCCCCCGACGTCGATTTCCATGCGCCCTGAAATCTCCGTGAACTGACGCACAGTGTCGGCACGCAGGTCCGATTCCTGCTCGACAAACCATCGGGCGATGCGCTGCAGCCGCGGACGCAGCATGGCGGCAAGAGCATCGTCGGCGACGGTGGCCGCGAGTTGGCGTTCGAACTCTGCCGACAGCAGATCGGCCGCGTCAGGGCCCAGGGCACCTGGATGGTCGCGCACGAAGGCACTCAGGGCTGCATGGATGAGCGTGCCACGCTCGGCGGCACCAACCGGCTTGATCAAGGGATCAAGCGGGGAGAGTCCGAGGATCGAACGGGCAAAGATGCGATAGGGATCATTGGCCAGATCATCAATACGGGTGACCGACAAGGAAAGCGGACGGGCATCCACGGGCGGCTTTGGCGTTGGCCAGCTTACCGGTTGAACGATGTCGGGGCGGTCGAGGCCGTCGGCCCAGGCAAGCCAGGGGATGTCGTCCGCCAGGCCGCTATTGAGGTCGCCGGCGGCGATGAGCGCCTTGAGGCGCACCAGCCAGCGCGAAGGATTGGCAGGGGCATCCGCGCGGCGGGCCGCCCGCGTCATGATCACTCGGCTGGCGCACAGCCCTTGCGCGAAATCGTGGGCCTGAAGACCGATACGGCGCTCGGGCAGCGGCAGCTGGACGCGGGCGCGCTGCGGCCGGTTGAGCCATGGATCGGCCGCCGCCTCACCCGGCCAGCTTCCTTCCGTCAGCCCTCCGAGGATAACCAGATCGGGTCGCACCAGGCGGGCTTCCAGCAGCCCGAGAATGGCGAGGCGCGGATGCTCGATTGATCGCCGCCGCACCGGCATGCGTGCCAGCATTTGGGCGATGAAGTCGCGATAATCCACCGCCGTGATCGCCGGGCAGCTATGGGCATGCTGGCGCAGTGTCACGAACAGGCCCGCCAACGCCTCACCATCTTCGCCCGACCACAGGGATGTCCCCGGATCGTCCGCACCGTCGGCATGGACGGCTTCAAGGGTTGTCAGATGCAGGGTGAGAAGATCATCGAGGGTGCGCAGATCGCGGTCCGAAAGGGCATTGCCGAGCCCCGCCAGCGCGCGCTCCAGGGCCATGCCAAGCCTGGCGGCAGCGGCGAAGGCATCAGCGCTCATGTGGCGCTGGGCGGCATGTCCGTGGCGCTGCCAGTCAGGCGTCCGATCGCCACGCACCGCTGCCAGGATCGAGGTATGTCCGCGAAGGCCGACCTGTCCCCTGAGCAGCACGTCGAGGTCGCGGGCGGCGCGGGCCGTCTCGGTGCGCGGTGCGCCGAAGTTGGCGAGGCGATGGTCAAGCAGGGCCATCAGGTCGACCGGACTGGCATCGGGCCGGGCGGCGTCGATGACGGCAAGCGCGAACTGGCCGGCCGGGGTGAGACCGAGCGGCTCACCGGCCGAATCGTCGATGCCGACACCCCAACGGGCGAGTTCGCCCTTCACCCGGCGGGCCAGTTCGCGGTCCGGCGTCACCAGCGCGGCGGTCTCGTCCGGCGTTTCCAGCACCCGTCGCAGGGCGAGGGCAATAACCTGCGCTTCGGTACGCTGGTCGGGGGCCTCGATGAGTGCGAGCCCTTCGACGGCGGCCCGCAGCTGCGTATGCCGTTGCGCCAGGCCGGCCCAGCGCTCGGAGGTTTCGGCCGGGCGCATGATTTCACTGGCGAGGCGTGCTCGGGCTTCACCTGCCGGCGAGCGTTCAAGGCCGGGCAGCGCTCGCACTGCATCGCGTTCCATGCCCATAGCGGCGAGCAATTGCCTCAGGCCGAATTGCGGGTGCTGCTGGGAGAGCGCCTGCCAGCTTTCCGCATCGAGTTCCTGGTCGAGCCCCGGCAACACCACGGCACCCACCGGCAGGCGGGCGACAGCGGCGAGCAGCCGGGCAGTGGCGGGGATGGAGCCGGTAGAACCCGCCGCGATGATGGGATGCGCCGGAGGAGCGCTCCCAAGGCGTTCAGCCTCAGCGGTGATGAGGCGAGAACGGCGTTCCTTTTCCCCGATCATGCGGCAGCCGGCCATCACCTTCGGGAGTTCGACCTGCACGATGGCCAGAAAATCCAGCACCATCTCGCGATGGCGTGGCAGGTCGAGGTCGAACAGGACGGCAATCTGATCGAGGCCTATACCTTCTGTCTCAAAGCTGTCGATGAGGTCGCCCAGGGAACGGGCAAGGGCAAAGGCCCTGGCGCGGGCATCGGCCAAGGTCTGCGCCAGCGGCTCGCCGGGGTGCCCCTGGGCCCAGTCGAGAATGAGACCGGCAAGGCGGAATTCGCGCTCCATGCCCGGCATGGCAGGCGCCAGCGTGGCATCGAAGCCCGGCCAGCCCTCAACCTCGATGACAAGTTCTTCCTCATCGACATCGCCCAGCGGGCGGATGCTCGGCAACAGCATGGCACGACCGCCTGAAGCTTCAAGGAACGCCATGGCGAGGGTGCGAGCGGCGCGTCTGGTGGGGACCAGGATGGTCCACTCGGGCAAATTCTCCAGCGCCGGCGGGGGCTTACCCGGCACCGGCAGGTCGCCGGCGAGGATGGCAGCCGCCAGGTGCGGCAGGAATGCCACGTCAGGAGGCACGGTGAAGACGCGCGATAGCTCAGGCGGTCGTGCTGACGTGCCCGCGGACATGAGCGCATTGTCTCCTCTCAGGTTCCGGCCAACGCCTCCTCGGCGAGCGCGATGGCGTCCGGCGTGCCGACATGAATCCATGTCCCGTCATGCCGCAGACCGTAAAGCCTACCCCTAGCGAGCGCCCGGTCCCACAACACGTTCATGGAAAAAGGCCCCTCAGGCGAATCGGCAAACAGGCGCGGATGCACAAGATAGCAGCCCGCGAACACGAATGGTGCAATACCACCTTCGGGGCGCCGCTCCAGTCGCCCATCCGGCGTCATGCGAAAGTCGCCCATGCCGCTGAAGCCCACCGCAGAAGTCATGGCGGCGAGCAGCAACAGGCAGTCCATGCGCCTTGCGTCCCAAGCCGCCCGCATGCGCTCGAGCGCCGGCTGGGCACCTTCCAGCCAGAACGAGTCGCCGTTGAGCACGAAGAACGGCGCGCTACCCAGAACAGGCAAGGCGTTCCTCACGCCACCGCCAGTATCGAGCAAGTGGTCGCGCTCATCGGAGATGACGAGGCGGGGTGAGGGAATACCAGCCGCCCAGCGCTCGATGGCCTCGGGCAGATAGTGGACATTGACCACTGCTTGCTTGATGCCCGCAGCCCGCAGGCGGTCGATGGCATAGGCGATGATGGGCTTGCCCGACACTTCGACCAGTGGCTTGGGGTACGTGAGCGTCAACGGCCGCATACGCTTGCCGATGCCGGCAGCGAGGATCATGGCATGCCGGCCGGCCTTGCGTGTGGATATCTTGCCGTGCGGGCTCATGTACGGGTGGTGACCTTGGCAATGGCTATATCGCGCGCAGCGCGGGGAAGGTTGGCTGCAAACCACCCAGCAACGGTGCCAAGGGCCGCATGGGCAAGGCTCAACTCAAGATGGCCGGAGACCCGCGACAGGTGGCGCAGATAGCCATGCTTGCCATCGCGGCGTGACAGGCGTGCGAAAATGCCGAGGATCTTCGACGCCCGCTGGGCACCGAGCACCGCGAAGGCGGCAGCGAAGGTGTCGGGCTCGAAGTGATCGTCATTGCTGGCGCGCAAGGCGCAGTAGTAGTCGAAATAATCCACCATCGCATCCTCCGGCATATCGACCCGGGCGTCGTGCAGCAGCGAAACCAGATCATAGGCTGGATGGCCCAGAACCGCGTCCTGGGTGTCGATGAGACCGACCCGGGCCAACCCTTCGCGCTCGGGCAGCCAGATGAGATTGGGCGAATGGAAATCGCGCAAAACCCATACGGGCGCTTGCGGCATCGCCGACGGCAGCACCGCCCTCCAGGCTTCAGCGTAGTCAGCGGCGATGTCGGCCTCGGCCGGCTGACCGGTCACCAGCGGCCAGAACCAGTCGACAAGGAGGTTCGCTTCGGTCAGCAACGCTTCGCTGTCATAGGGCATGAGGCGATGACTGCCGCCGCCCGGCAACGGCACTTCGTTCGGCCAGCTGCGGGCCGCCATGTCGGCGAGCAGCATGGTGGCGGCCAGCATGGGCTCGGAAATGTCCTCCTTGTCGGCGATCAGCCGGCCGTAAACCCTGTCGCCCAGATCCTCGATGAGAACAAGCCCCGCATCGGCATCGCTGGCGAGGATCCCGGGGGCAGAATACCCTCGGCGCAGCAGTTCGCCGTTGACGGCGATGACGGAACGGCAGTTCTCGGCTAGGTGGACGAGCTGGCTATAGGACTTTCCGTCCCGAACCGGCGGGCCGTCGGCGCGGGCGGGCATGTCCATCAAGAGGCAGGTCTCGCCGCGTGGCCGGGCGAGGCGTTCATAGCGTCTGGTCGATGCATCGCCCATGAGGAAGGCCCGCTTCGCGCTGCCCCAGCCGCTACGCTCCAGCAGACCCGAAATGGCCTCGAAGCGGGCAAGCCGTTGGCCTAAGGCACCGGTCGCGCTGAGGGTGGCGCGGCGGCCTTCGCCCTCGATGGCGAGGTCGATCGTCAGGCGATCGGCTGGCAGGTAAGGCGCGATGCGCTCGGGCCATTCGATCAGGATGAGGCGCTGATCAAGGTCTTCCTCGAAGCCGGTCTCGATGATCTCGTCGGCGTCCTTCAAGCGATAGCAATCGTAATGGCCAACGGGGATGCGGGTGTCATCGTAAGTTTGCACCAAGGTGAAGGTGGGGCTCGGCACCTCCGGCCGTACATCAGCCGGAGACAGGGATTGGATGATGGCCCGCGCCAGCGTTGTCTTGCCGGCGCCCAGATCGCCTGCGAGGCAAACGCAGTCGCCCAATGCCAGCATCAGCGCCAGTTCGGCGCCGAGCCGGACGGTTGCGGCTTCGTCACGGAGATGACGGACGACGGTCTCGCTGGTTTGCTGGTTCATGCAAGGCTTACCGGGTGCGGATGGCTGTGGCGGTCACGAGGCCAGTTGCCGCGCCGGCGGCTGGACATCGTCGTGGCGACGGCGTCGAGCCTCGCCCGGCGGCCCGGCGACCGGGAAGCGGCAAATGACCGTGGTGCCTCGATTGAGTTGTGACAACAGCTTCACCTGACCATGATGCAATTCGACGAAACTCTTGACCAGCGCCAGACCAAGCCCCGGTCCGCGATGACCGCCGGTTACGGCGCGGGCCTGGAAGCGGTCGAAGGCCTGGGCCTGGAATTCGGGATCGATGCCGCGACCGGTGTCCGACACCCACAAGAGGATGTTGGCACCCTCACGCCGCGCGCCCATGCGGATGGAGGTGGCCGCATTGGAAAAGCCGATGGCATTTTCCAGCAGGTGGGTCAGGATCTGACGCACCCGGCGATCGTCGCCGATGAAGGTGCCGACGTCATCGGCGATCTCCACATGTACGGTAAGGTTCTTGGCGTCGATGATATCGGCCATGGCGTTGGCGGTATCCTCGAGCACCGAGGCGACGTCAACCTCGCCCAGGCGCAGTTCCATGGCCCCGGCATCGATGGTGGTGAGATCGAGGATGGCATCGATGATGGCCATCAGCTCGGTGGACGAGGAACGCACGTCCTGCAGGTATTCGAGCTGCTTGGTGGCGAGGTTGCCGGCGATCCCCATCATCAGCGCCTCGGTAAACCCATTGATGTTGGTGAGCGGAGTGCGCAAATTGTAGGAGATATTCGACAGGAAGCGGGTCTTGAGGGCATCGGCTGCTTCCAGCGCTTCGTTGCGTTCGCGCAGTGCCCTTTCGATACCGGCGCTGGCGGTCATGTCGACATAGGTGATCAGGGTGTTGCCGTCGGGCATGGAGACGGTGGCATAGTCGAGAACCATGCCGTCGGGGCGCGACATGCGGCCCTGCATCGGGCGCCGGGCATCGCTTAAAGACGTCACGGCATAGCGCAATTCATCCCACACGGCTTCATCCGGCAGTAGCTTCTGGCAATGGGTCACAACCTTGTCGATATGCGGATGGCTCTCCAGGAAAGTCTCATCGAAGTTCCAGAAACGCACATAAGACGGGTTATAGAGCCTCAGGCAGCCGTCAGTGCCGAACAGCGCCACGCCCTCGTGCAGGTTGTCGAGGGTCTCGCGCTGGACCCCGATGAGTTCGTTGTAACGGCTTTCCAGCGATATCTGCTTGGTGACATTTTCGTAGAGATAGGTGACGCCGCCGAAGGGGTGCTGCTCGCATACCACCCGAAGGGTCTGGCTGTCGGGCAGGTGCCACCAGCTCTCGCGGGTCTCGAGGGTGGTATAGGCGGTCAACTGCTTGGCCTTCCAGTCGCGGTAGTTGGCCTGCTCGGGCAGGCGGCGCAGTTCGCGCAGGCGGTCGAGGATCTCGCTGTCGAGCGGACCGGTTGAAAGCCACTCGGGATCCAGTGACCACAGTTCGGCATAGGCGGCGTTGTGAAAGCGCAACCGCTGGTCGGGGCCGAAGATGGCAATGGCGGTAGCCAAATTGTCCAGGGTCGATGCATGGGCGCGGATGTGGCGCTTCAATTCCTTCTGGGCATCCTCCAGCAGGCTCATGTCGACGGCGTAACCCACCTGCCCGCCGCCCTCGAGTGCCAGGTCGTAGACATCCAACGCGCGCTTGGAACCGGCAATGACGGCATAGGCACGCTGCGGCTTGGCGGCGGTTGCCGCACCCAGGCTGCCGGTGACCGGTTTGCGGCGTTCAACGAGCGCCGCCTGGCGGGCGGTAGCTTCGCTCACATCTGCACATTCGGTGGCTTCGAGATAGGCCCGGTTCACCCATTGCAGTTCGCCGCTGTCGGCAGCTAGCCAGACCGGGAACGGGGCGCGATCGAGAATGGCGCTCAAACGCTCGACCTGCTTGCCCAGCTTGCGGGTGTCATAAGCGAGTTCGGTATAGTGACGGCGTTCACCGGTGAGGGGACGCAGCGACAGCGTCGCCATGCCGCCGGCGGTACGCCCGTCGGCATCCAGCAGCTCGCCCGATTTTGTCTTGATGCCAATATTGAAGGGGGTGCCGGCGGCGCGCAGGATGGCGAGGGATTCGCGCAAGGTCGCAGCCGATTCGGGTTCCAGCCAGACTTCGAAATCGAGCAATTCGCCGCGGGTCGCCGGCACCTTCACGGTGCCACGCAGGTCGCCGGCCAGGCGCTCGGGCTGTTCCTCGCGCCCCTTCCATATGAGCATGACGTGAGGCTCGGCGTCGAGGACGGCCTCGACTTCGTTGAGCTGGCTCTCCAGTTCACTGCACCGCTGCCGCGCGGCGAGTTCGTCGCGCGACAACTTGCGCACCACCAGCCAGGCCCAGAAAAAAACGATAAGGGCCAGGAAAACCGCTGCAAAAGCAAAAGGTTCACGGCCAATGCCGGCAATCAGCGCTGCGCCGAGGGGGCTTGCGGATACCGGCGCCGGCCAGATCACGGGCAGCGCGGCAAGAAGGACCAAACAAGCTGAAGGCCGCAGGCGGCCCCATCGTTGCATTCTGTGCGTTGCGGCGCCACGCATCGCCAATGCTGTTCCCCCAAAGAGCCCGGACCAGCTCCCTGTCGTTGAATTCTGTGAATGCCCCTCGCCGCACACACCCCGACGGGCAGCTGCACCTTGATGTCCGATCGCGAATCACCGCCGTTGAGCAGTGATTCGCGACATATACAGCCAAACACCGCACCTCACCACCTCAAGGGCGGGATTGCGGGGCTGCAATCGCGTGGTTTCGGCTGAGCCGGCTCAGTAGCGGTAGTAGTCGGGCTTGAACGGCCCGGACTGGGCCACGCCGATATAGGCGGCCTGCTCGCTGCTCAGTTCGGTCAGCTTGGCGCCAACCTTGTCCAAATGCAGCCGCGCCACCTTTTCGTCGAGGTGCTTGGGCAGCACGTAGACCTCATTGCCGTATTTGCCCTTTCCAGCGTTCTGCCACAGCTCGATCTGGGCCAGCGTCTGGTTGGTGAACGAGGCCGACATCACGAAGCTGGGGTGGCCGGTGGCATTGCCGAGATTGACGAGGCGCCCCTCCGACAAGAGGATCATGCGGTTGCCGCCCGGAAACTCGATGAGATCGACCTGGTCCTTGACGTTGGTCCACTTGAAGTTCCTCAGGCCGGCAATCTGGCTCGCGTTGTCGAAATGGCCGAGGTTGCA
>CAZMSA010000096.1:0-14582 GCA_964568825.1 uncultured Rhizobiaceae bacterium
TTGAGCATGGCGATGCGGTCGAGCCCCATGCCGAAGGCCCAGCCCTGATAGCGCTCAGGGTCGAGGCCGCCGGCGCGGATGACATTGGGATGCACCATGCCGGAGCCGAGAATTTCCAGCCACGAGGTGCCGACCCCGATCTTCACCTGACCGCCCTCCCACGAGCAGTTGATGTCGACCTCCATGGAGGGCTCGGTGAAGGGAAAGTGCGAGGCGCGAAAACGCATTTTTACATCGTCGACCTCGAAGAACGCCTTGCAGAACTCGATGAGCGCCCACTTCAGGTGCCCGAGATGGCTGACCTCATCGAGCACCAGCCCCTCGATCTGGTGGAACATGGGGGTGTGGGTCTGGTCCGAGTCACAGCGATAGGTGCGCCCCGGCGCGATGATGCGGATGGGGGGTGTCGATTGCTCCATGGTGCGGATCTGCACCGGCGAGGTGTGGGTCCTCAAGACCATGCGCGAACCGTCGGGGCGGTTGGGGAAATAGAAGGTATCGTGCTCTTGTCGCGCCGGGTGCTCGTCGGGGATGTTGAGGGCGCCGAAATTGTACCAGTCGGTTTCGATATGCGGGCCCTCGGCCACGGAAAACCCGAGATCGCCCCAGATCTGCACCACCTCGTCCCACACCTGGCTCACCGGGTGGATGGTGCCATGGCGCACCGGGCGGGCGGGCAGCGTCACGTCGACGGTTTCCGATCTGAGGCGGGCCGAAAGGGCGGCTTCCTTCAGGTCATCGCGACGGCGGGCAAGGGCTTCCGCGATCTGGTCCTTCAGGGCATTGAGCGCCTGACCGGCGGCCTTGCGTGCCTCGGGGTCCATGGACCCAAGTGACTTCATGCGCTCGGAGACGGCGCCCTTCTTGCCGAGCGCATTGACGCGCACCGTTTCAAGGGTTGCCTCGTCGGCGGCCGCAGCGACGGCATCGAGAATGCCGCGTTCGAGGTCTTCAAGGGATTGGGCTTCACTCATTGTGGTTCAAGCCTGTTCTTTTTGCCTTGTCGGCGCCCGACGCAAAAAGCCGGGCGCGGCGGATGGGATTGCCCCGAGAGGGCAATCCGTTCGCTGGGCCCGGCGATTGAGCGAAGCCGACAAGGGCTGGTCTAGACGGCCGCCTTGGCCTTTTCGACCAGCGTCTTGAACGCCTCGGGCTCCTTCACGGCGAGATCGGCGAGGACCTTGCGGTCGATCTCGATCCCGGCCTTGCCGAGCCCCTCGATAAATCGTCCATAGGTCACGCCGAGTTCGCGGGCGGCGGCGTTGATGCGCTGGATCCACAAGGAACGGAAGGTGCGCTTCTTGCGGCGGCGGTCGCGGTAGGCGTACTGGCCGGCCTTTTCCACCGCCTGCACGGCGACCCGGTAGACGTTCTTGCGGCGACCGTAATAGCCGGCGGCCTTCTTGATGACTTTCTTGTGACGGGCATGAGCCGTCACACCACGTTTGACACGGGACATGAGGATTTTTCCTTTGAGCGCTTAAAGAGGATCAACGATAGGGCAGATAGGCGCGGACCAGATTGGCATCACCAGGCTCGAGGATGGTGGTGCCGCGCTGGTTGCGGATCTGCTTGTTGGTGCGCTTGATCATGCCGTGCTGCTTTCCCGCCTGGGCGGCACGGACCTTGCCTGTGGCGGTGAAGCTGAAGCGCTTCTTGGCCGAGGACTTCGACTTCATCTTGGGCATTTTGCTATCCTTTCAAGCATCGAGAGCCGCCACGGCATGCCCCTTGATGCGGCCGGGCGGCTCAAACTGGCGGGGTTTATAGGCGGGGAGCCCGCGAAATGCAACGGCAGAATCGCCGCGCTCGCCCCATGTTTCACCCCGCAAGCGCCCGCGAAAACGCCTTGTCCATGGCATCGGCGAACACACCGACATCACCTGAGGCCAGGCACAACGGCGGCACCATGCGCAAGACGCTGCGATAGGGCCCCGACTTGGAGAGCACCAGCCCCTCCTGGCGCGAGGCCTCGAACACCGCCGCGGTTTCTTCCGTTGCCGGGGTTTTCGAGGCGCGGTCGCGCACCAGTTCGATGGCCATCATGAGGCCGCGCCCGCGCACGTCGCCGATGACGGCGTGCTTCTGCTGCAGGTCCTTGAGAACGCCGAGCATTTCCGCGCCAACCTTTCTGGCGTTGGCCTGCAGGCCTTCCTCCTCGATCGCTTGCAGCACCGCCCGTCCGGCAGCGCAGGAGACGGGGTTGGCGCCATAGGTGTTGAAGTAGAATTTTCCCGCCATGGATTCCGCCACCTGGCGTTTCGCCACCACGGCGGCCAGCGGAAAGCCGTTGCCGATACCCTTGGCCATGATGACGATGTCGGGGATGACGTCGTGGGCCTCGAAACCCCAGAAATAATCGCCGGTGCGGGCAAAGCCCGATTGCACCTCGTCGACGACGAGGACGCCGCCTTTCGCCCTCACCCGCTCGGCCGCACCCTTGATGTAGCCGGGGAGCATCTCGACGATGCCGCCATAGCCCTGCACCGGCTCGATGATCATGCCGGCGAGGTGGCCCGATGTCGAATGGGTG
Organism: uncultured Rhizobiaceae bacterium; assembly: GCA_964568825.1. Classification (GTDB taxonomy): domain Bacteria; phylum Pseudomonadota; class Alphaproteobacteria; order Rhizobiales; family Aestuariivirgaceae; genus CAVVDT01. The sequence continues at coordinate 2,534 of CAZMSA010000096.1, forward strand.
ATGGTGCGGTCGATCTCGTCGAGATAGCTCTGGGTATCCTCGCCGTAGATGCCGCGATAGCGATCCGGGTTGGCCACATGGTGGATGCCGCCGAGTAATGGCACGTTGTGGCGGAAGCCGGAGATGCCGGTGAGCGACTGGGCGCCGAAGGTGGCGCCGTGATAGCCGTTGCGCAGCGACAGGAAGTCGATGTTGCGGCTGAAGCTGCGGGCCATGAGGAGGGCTAGGTCGGCCGCCTCGGCACCGGAATTCATGAAGTGCACCACCCAGTCTTCGCCCTTGGGCATCGTCGCCACCAGTTCCTCGGCGAAATGCGCCGGCACCGGGTGGTAGAACATGGTGGTGCAATGGGCGAGGCTTTCGGCCTGCGCCTTGACCGCCTCAGTCACCTTGGGATGGGCATGGCCGACCGAGATGCACACGTTCATGGCCAACAAGTCGATATAGCGCTTGCCCGTCTCATCCCACAGGTATTGGCCCTTGCCGCGCTGGAAGATGAGGGGGGTCTTGTAGGGCACGAAAGCGCGCTGCGAGGCGGCGTAATAGCGGTCGCGGCGGGCAACGATGGCCTCGCTCGACCAGTCGGTTTCAAGTTCGGGCATCGCTGAGGGTCCTCCGGCGGCTTCTCGATCGCCGGGGACATTAGCGTTGCGTGCCCCTTTGCGGCAATGGCGCGTAGGGCGCTCCCGGCGTTGTTGATATCGCCGCCTCGATCAGCCGAACGCCCGCATATGGGCGCCAGCCGAACTATGCCATTGCCTGAGCATTCATGGCGATGCCCGCTACCGGTCCCTAATCACCAGGCCGGAAAGTTCTAGACTACAGCCGCGCGCACCAGATGCGCATCGGTCCCGCTCAGCTTGAGGCTCAGGCCCTTGTCGTGATAAGTGGCACTGCCGAAACTGCTGTACTGGTATTCTAGGCGGCCTGAAATATTTTGCGTGAAGGGTATTTCCAGGCCACCACCCACCACATAACCCACATGGGTCGCGCTGTCGGATAGCTTGGTGCCTCCATACGCGCCCGCCAGCTCCATGTTCCCAAGGGCTATTCCGGCCGTTCCGAAAAACAGCAAATCGCCAGCCAGGTAACCGAACTGAAGACGGGCTGTCGCGCCGTAGTTGAGACTTTGTGTCGCAGTCAAGGTCTGACCAGAGATCGTGGTGGTGAATTTCCTGGACACGTCACCGAGCGTGACGTCCAATTCCTGTCCATAGACAAATGAGCCGAACTGGTTGCGATAGCCGGCAATCACTCCACCTATGACCCCCGATTGATCGCCGAGCAAGGTGTTGTTTATGAACAGGCCGCCAGCATCAGCACCAATGTAGGGGCCGGACCAGTCGAAGCCATTCGTCGGCTGGAGTTCTTGTGCGCTGGCCCCACTGATCGCCGTGAGCAGGCCTGCAAGCAATGCAATATTTGAGATATTTCCTCTACTAAAGAACATCTACTCCCCTCCCCTTTGTCTGCTTGACAATTGCCACGAGAGCGCCATGCAATTCGTTAAAAATTTGAATTGAATTGAATAGTTACCGGCAGAGTTAACCAATTGTTGCCAGGCAGGGGATCGACGACTGCAAAGCCTGGATGACGCACTTGAGATTCCGCGGCATCAGCGCACCTGAAGATGCCGCACCGATCGGCCGAATGGCCATGGCAGGCGTCGGCCGCCCGGCTTAGGATGCACGGCAAAATCCGGCTCGTGGAGGATGACGCAAGCGACATGTCCGCCAACAGCGACGATGCCCCGGCGACCGCCCGGACCCGTTCAGGTGGCCGCGCCGGCCGCAAGGCAGCGCGTGCCGCCGAGGCCCCGCCGCGTGCGCCCTATATCCAGCGCCGCATCGCGACCTTCGAGGTGCTGTCGGCGGAAGGGCTCGAACTCATCGAGGCGCATGCCGATGAAATCCTCGAAGAAACCGGCATGGATTTTCGCGGCGATGCGGAAATCCTTTCGATCTTCCGCGCCGCCGGCGCCGACGTGAAGGCTGACCGGGTGCGTTTCGAGCCCGGCATGTGCCGCACGCTCATCACCGCCACGGCGCCGCACGAAGTCACCCAGCACGCCCGCAACCCGGCCAACTCCGTCGTCATCGGCGGGGCCAACATGGTGCTGGCGCCGGGATGGGGTCCGCCCTTCATCCACAACCTCGACGAGGGCCGGCGCTATGCCACCTATGACGATTTCTGCCGGCTGATAAAGATCCACCAGATGATCCCCGACTATCACCATTCCGGCGGCGTGGTGGTGGAGCCGGTGGACCTGCCCGCCAACAAGCGCCATCTCGACATGCTCTATGCCCATTTCCGCTGGTCCGACCGGGCGCTGTTCGGGGCGCTGATCGGTGAGGAAAGGGCGCAGGATTCGGTGAACATGGCGAAGATCGTGTTCGGCGAGGAGTTCGTTGGCAAGAACTGCTGCCTCTATGCCGTCTCCAACACCAACGCACCGCTGGTCATGGACCACAACATGTCGGGCTCGCTGAAGGTCTATGCCCGCAACAACCAGGTGGTGGCGGTGACGCCGTGGACGCTGACCGGCGCCATGAGCCCGTGCACGCCGGCCGGGACGCTGGCGCAAGTGCTGGCCGAAGCGCTGGCCGGACTGGCGCTGGTGCAGCTCATCAATCCCGGCGCCCCGTGCATGATGGGGACGTTTGCCTCGACCATGTCGATGCAGTCGGGGGCGCCGACGTTTGGAACGCCCGAATCAGGTCTCATCGTGCTGGCGGCCGGGCAACTGGCGCGCCGCCTCGGGGTGCCGTTCCACACCGTCGGCTCGCTGTCGGCCTCAAAACTCCCCGACGGGCAGGCCATGGCGGAGGGCATGTTCGGCCTCACCATGGCGGTGCTGGCGGGGGCCAACTTCATCAACCACGCCGGCGGCTGGCTGGAAGGCGGGCTGGTGCACGGATTCGAGAAGTCCATCCTCGATGCCGACAGTTGCGGCAAGCTGAGGGTGTTCGCGCAGGGCCTCGAGCTCTCGGACAACGCCTTCGCCATGGACGCCATACGCGAAGTGGGGCCGGGCGCCCATTATCTCGGCTCCGCCCATACCCAGAAGAACTTTGCCACCGCCATGTACCGGGCACCCAGTGCCGACAACAACTCCTACGAACAGTGGCTGGCCGAAGGCAGCCTCGATGCCGCCCGGCGCGCCAACCGGACGTGGAAGGGTTTGCTCGCCGACTATCAGGACCCGGGGCTCGATCCCGCCATCGACGAGGCGCTGAAAGCCTACGTGGCGCGGCGCAAGGCCGCCGAGCCCGACCGCAACTATTATTGAGGTCGACGTGCCGGCATGAGCGATTTCCCCAAAAGCGCCCGCATCGTCGTCATCGGCGGCGGCGCCATCGGCCTGTCGATCGCCTATCACCTCGGCCGCCTCGGCATCGGCGATGTGGTGCTCTTGGAGCGCAACCAGTTGACCAGCGGCACCTCGTGGCATGCGGCCGGCATTGTCGGGCCTTTGCGCGCCAGCATGAACCTCACAAAGCTCGCCATCTATGCCACCGAGCTGTTCCCCGAACTGGAGGAAGAAACCGGCCAGGCGACCGGCTACAAGCAGACCGGGGGGCTGTGGCTGGCGCAGAGCCCTCAGCGCCTCACCGAGATCGCCCGCATCGCCGCCATGGGCGAGATCAACGGCTTGGGTGTGAAGATGCTGGATCCGGCCGAGACCAAGCGGGCGATGCCGTTGCTGGAGACCGGCGATCTTGTCGGTGCCCTGTGGGTCGACGAGGACGGCCAGTGCGACCCGGTCGGGGTGTGCATGGCCTTCGCCAAGGGCGCGCGGCGACGTGGGGTGACGATCATCGAGGGCGGGGCCGTCGCCGGCATCGAGACGGGCGGCGGCGCGGTCACGGGCGTGAGACTGACAGACGGGCGGCGGATTGCCTGCGAGATCGTGGTCAACGCCGCCGGGGCCTGGGCCCGCAAGGTCGGGGCGCTGGCCGGCGTCGCGGTGCCCTTGCAGGCGGTGGAGCACATGTACGTGGTGACCGAGCCGCTGCCCCGCCTGCCGCAACCCTGTCCGGTGATGCGCGATCTCGATCATCACATCTATATCAAGGAAGATGCCGGCAAGCTGGTGCTCGGCGGCGTCGAGCCCGATGCCCGCGTGTGGCAGCCCGACCGGGCCGGGCCCGATCCCGGCTTTCTCATGCTGCCGGAAAGCTGGGAGCACTTTTCGCCGTTCATGGAAGCCGGGCTCAATCGCTTGCCGGCGCTTGGTGAGGTCGGCATCCGCCAGTTCATGAACGGGCCTGAAAGCTTCACCCCCGACACCCGCCAGTTGATGGGCGAGGCGCCGGGTGTGCGCGGCTTCTTCGTGGCGGCGGGCATGAACACCATCGGCATCATGTCGTCGGCCGGGGTGGGCCGCGTCATGGCCGAATGGATCAGGGACGGCGAGGCGCCCATGGACTTGTGGGCGGTCGATATCGCCCGCGCCGATCCGTTGTGGAACGACGATACCTTTCTTGCCGCCCGGACGCCTGAGGCGGTCGGCAACCAGTTCGCCATGCACTGGCCCGGCAAGCAGCACCAAACCGGCCGCGACCTGCGCCGCACGCCGTTCCACGCGGCATGGACGGAACGGGCGGCGGTGTTCGGGGTGAGCGGCGGCTGGGAGCGGCCGTTGTGGTTCGCTGCAAGCCCTGAAGAAGGAGAGATGGGTTACAGCTACGGCGCCCAGTCGTGGTGGCCGGCGGCGAGGCGTGAGGCAAGGGCCATGAGCGATAGGGCGGCGCTGATCGACCTGACGCCGTTTTCCAAGATCAGCATCGAGGGCGCCGACGCCGAGGCCTTCCTGCAATTCGTCGCGGCGGGCGACATGGACGTCAAGCCGGGCCGCTGCGTCTACACCCAGATGCTCAACGCGCGCGGCGGCATCGAGGCGGACGTGACGGTGCGCCGCGTTTCAAAGACCGCCTATTGCATCATCGGCGGCGCGGCGACGCGCTGGCGCGACCTCGCCCGACTGAAACGACTGGCCGGCGACCGGCGCGTGACGATCAGCGATATGAGCGAGACGCAAGCGGTGCTCGGGGTCATGGGACCCGAGGCCGGTGCGCTGCTCGAAGACGCTGGAATCGAGGGGTGCGATCCGCGAACGGTGGCCTTTTCCACCGCCGCTGAGGCGCGCATCGCCGGGGTGCCGGTCACCCTGCAACGGCTCAGCTATGCCGGCGAATACGGCTTTGAGATCTATGTGGCGAACAACGATGCAGCGCGCCTTCATGGCCGCTTCGGCGGCGCCGCCAGCCTCGGTCTCAATGCGCTTGACGGCTGCCGCCTTGAAAAGGGTTATCGCCACTGGGGCCACGATATCGGCCCCGACGATACGCCGCTGGAGGCGGGCCTAGGGTTCGCCGTCGCCTTCGCCAAGAACACGGACTTCATCGGCCGCGATGCGCTGAAGCGCCAAAGACAAAAAGGCCTGTCGCGCCGCCTGGTGCTGTTCGAGGCCGATCAAGCGGTGCCGTTACTGCTGCATGACGAACCCATCTTCCGCAACGGCGAGCGCGTCGGCCTCACCACCTCCGGCGGGCGTGGCCCGCGCACGGGAAAGATGCTTTGTTTCGGCTACGTAACGATGTCCGACGATCTCCATGGGACCGGATACGAGGTCGTCGTGGCGGGAGAGCGCTTTGGTCTTACGGCACTGGCGCGCCCGCCTTATGATCCCAAGGGTTTGCGAATACGGCAGGAGAGGGGACGACCATGAAGACCCATGCGCGCGTGGTGGTGATCGGCGGTGGCGCCATGGGCTGTTCGCTCATCTATCACCTGACAAAGCTGGGATGGAGCGACGTGGTGCTGGTGGAAAAGAACGAACTGACCGCCGGCTCCACCTGGCATGCGGCGGGCCTGTGCACGCATTTCGCCCACAACCTCACCGTCATGCACATGCGTGCTTATTCAGTGCGCCTTTACGGTGGTGAGTTGAGCGCCGATACCGGTCTGCCGGTGGGCTTCCATCCATGCGGGGCGCTGCGGGTGACGCGCTCGGCCGATCGTATCGACGAGTTCCGGCATGTGCAGGGCCTCGGGCGCTATGCCGGCTTCGACTTCAACATCCTCACACCTGAAGAACTGAAGGCGGTGCATCCGCTCGCCGAGACCTCCGACATGCTGGCGGCCATCCATGAACCCCTCGACGGCTTCGTCGATCCCGCCCAGGCGACGCAGGCCATGGCGGCGGGGGCGCGTTCGCGCGGTGCCGAGGTGTATCGCCACAACCCGGTCAAAGGCCTGTCGCGCAACGCCGCCGGCGAGTGGCTTGTGGAAACCAAGAACGGCATCATTACGGCTGAAATCGTCGTCAACGCGGCCGGCACCTGGGCGCGCGAGGTGGGCACCATGATGGGCCTCGACCTCCCGGTGGTGCCGATGCTGCACCAGTATCTGGTGACCGAGGACGTCGATGCCGTGAAGGCGCTGGACAAGGAACTGCCGATCATCCGCGACCCGGAAGAAAGCTGGTATGCGCGCCAGGAGGGCAAGGGCTTCATCGTCGGACCGTATGAAAAGGACGGTCAGCCGTGGTCGATCGACGGCGTGCCGGCGGAATTCGGCATGGAGCTTTTACCGCCCGACCTCGACCGGGTGGCGCCTATCGTGGAGAAGGCCATGGCGCGGGTGCCGGCGATTGCATCGGCCGGCATCAAGACGGTGGTCAACGGCCCCATCACCTTCACCCCCGATGCCGGCCCGCTCATCGGTCCCGCACCCGGGCTCGATCATGCCTGGCTGATGACTGGGTCCTCCATGGGGGTCATGGAAGGCGGCGGCGGCGGCAAGTTTTTGGCCGAATGGATGGTGGGCGGCGAGCCGCCCATGGACCCGCTGGCGCTTGATCCGCGCCGCTTCGGGGCTTACGCCGATCGCGACTACCGGGTGGCCAAGGCGGTCGAGAGTTTTGGCCGCCAGTTTGCCGCCCACTACCCGTTCGAGGAACTCCCTGCCGGACGCGACAGGATCAAGAGCCCAATCCATGGGGCCCTGAGCAAGGCGGGGGCGCAGTTCGGCGCGGTCTACGGCCAGGAGCGGCCCAACTGGTTCGCCCGCCGCAAGGACGCCCTGCCCGTCGCCCCCACCTTCCGGCGTCCCGGCTGGCTTGAGGCGGTGGGCGAGGAATGCGCAAATCTCAGCACCCGCGCCGGGCTTGCCGACTTGAGCGTATTCTCCAAGTTCGAGGTTAAAGGCAAGGGCGCGGCGGATTTTCTGGAGACGCTGGGCTCGAACCACGCGCCAAGGCGCGACGGGCGCATCGGCCTCACCCTGGCCCTGACGCCGTCAGGCGGCATCCTCAGCGAGTTCACGGTGACGCGGCTTTCAGCCGATCACTTCTACCTCACCAGTGCCGCCGCCGCCCGCCGCCAGGATCGCGACCTGCTCAACGCCCACACTCGTGACCATGCCGGGGCCGAGGTGAGCGATATCAGCGACGAGCGCGCCGTCATCGCCCTCATGGGACCGAGAGCGCCGAAAATCCTGGGGGGCCTCACCGATGCCGGGACCGGGGTAAAAGCCTTTCCGTGGCTTACCGCGCAGCGCCTGCGGGTGGCCGGCGTCGAGGTGCTGGCGTTGCGGGTTTCCTACGCCGGCGAGGCGGGTTTCGAACTGCATTCAGCCCGCGCAGACCAGCCAAAACTTTGCACCGCCCTCATGGATGCCGGGCGGCACCTCGGTCTCGGACACTTCGGGGCCTATGCGCTGAACGCCATGCGGTTGGAAAAGGGCTACCGCGCCTGGGGCCTCGACTACACCACCGAGCGCACCCCGCTGGAGGCCGGGGTGGAGCATCTGGTCGATACCGAAGGGCGGCGGTTCTGCGGCCGTGCCGGGCTCACCGCTTCGCGCCCCGATCAAAAGCGCCTGCGCCTGATCGAAATCTTCGAGACCGACAATCCCGAGGCCAAGGGCGAAAGGGAGGAGACCTCCGGGTTGCCGGTCTATCCGTTTTACGGCCATACGGTGCTGGCGGCGGGCAAACCGGTCGGCATCGTCACCTCGGCGGCGTTCGGCCATCGCACGCAAAAGCATCTGGCGCTCGCCTATCTGGACGAGGCGGTGGGTTCGGATGCAGCGCTTGAAGTGCTGGTGCTGGGCGATGCCGCCCCGGCGCGAACCTTGAGCGAGCCGCCGTACGATGCGGCCAACCATCGCCTGCGCCTCGATCCCGATGCCTGACGCCGCCCACCACCAGATCATCGCGCTGTGGTCGCATCCGCGCTCCATGTCGACGGCGACCGAGCGCATCATGCGCGAGCGCGGCGACCTCAAATGCTTCCATGAGCCGTTCATGTACGATTATTACGTCAATCGCAGCGTCCGTCAGATGCCGCATTTTTCCGCCGAGGAGGAACGGCCCGCCAGCCTTGCTGCCATCCGCGCCATGCTGGTGGAGGCCGCGCGGGCGGGGCCTGTGTTCTTCAAGGACATGAGCTATTACGTCGTCGAGGCGCTCGATCAGGAACGTGGCTTTTTCGCCGCGCTCACCGACGTCTTCCTGATCCGCGACCCGCGCCGCGCGATCCTGTCGTATTTCAAGCTCGATCCCGACTTCACCGACGAGGAGGCAGGGCTGGAGGCGCAATGGCGGCATTTCGAATGGCTGAGAGCGGCCAAGGGCAAGGCCCCGCCGGTCATCGAGGCCGAGGCCATCGCCGCCAACCCGCAAGGGGCGATGGGTGCTTTGTGGGACGCGATCGGACTGACGCGGCGCGATCGCGCCTTTTCCTGGCAGCAGGCCAGCGTGCCGGAGGACTGGGGACAGGTCGCGGAGTGGCACCAGGCGGCCTCATCGTCGGGTGGCATTCGCCCGCCGGCGCCTGAAAGCGACGCGGAGATCGACGCGCGCTTTGCGGCCGCGGCGGCGCGGCACCCGCACCTTCAGTCAATCTTCGATCACCACCTGCCCTATTACCAGCGCCTCAAGCGCCAGGAGATTTAGTGGTGAAGGTAGCGCCTCACTACTTCTTGCCGGAAACGCGGTCCCAGAATTCGCCGCGGTCGTTGGTGCGCGGGAACGGCTCATCGGGCACCGGCACGCCGAGGAATTCGCACAAGGGACCCCAGCCTTGCTTGACCTCGTAGGTCAGCAACTGCCCGGCGGGAATGGTCGCCTTGACCTCATCATTGTGGGCGATGAACCTCTTCTTCAGTTCATTGAGGTCAAGGCCGGCAGGAAAGCCTGTCTTGGCGATCACCGCCTTCGACATGGCCAGCCAGTCGCGCATGGGCGGGGGAACCTCATTGCCGGCATACAGCAGCTTGTAGATCGTCTCGGAAAAGCTGGCGAGCCAGCTTTCCGGGCTGCGCACGGTGAGCACGAAGCGGGCCTTGGGATAGGCCGCGTGGAGTTCGCGGAAGAAGCCGGCGGTTGGCCAGTCGACGGCGCTTCGGTAGCCGTCATAGATGGCGGCCCAGTCGGCCTTGCCCTTTGCGGCCGCCGACCACAGCGGCACCTGCACCGGCATCTTATGCAGTACTTCTTCCATGTGGTGACAGGGCCCCAGCCCCAACTGGTTGATGGCGAGTTTCAGCGAATAGGTTCCCGTCCGGCCCACGCCCGCGCCGATCACTTGCAACGTCATGTTCCTGCCTTTTCCTGATGATGCACGCCCAGGACGAACGGCGCGCCAACACTTTCATTTCACAGCGCCGCGGATTTATCAACATGAGGCGGCCGGGCAATGTGGCGCATCTAGATAGCCGGCACCACCGAAAGCTCGGTGCCCGAGCGGGCCAGCGCCTCGGTGATCTCGTCGGAGGGTAGCCGGTCAGTGACAATGAGGTCGATGTCGGAGAAGTTGCACACCTTGACCAGCGCGGTGCGGTCGAACTTGGTGTGATCGCTCACCACCACGCGGCGCTCGCCACGCCTCAAGACGGTGCGGGCGAACTCGGCCTCGGCCAGATGGAAATCCATCAGCCCCATGTCGGGATCGATGGCGCCGATGGAGATGAAGGCGTGGCGCACCTTGAAGCGCGCGATGAATTCCACCGCCGAGGCCCCGAAGGCGGCGCCGTTGTCGCCGTGCAGTTCGCCGCCCGCCATGTAGACGGTGTTGCCGTTGACGGTGGCCAGAGTGCGCGCGACGTCGGAGGAATTGGTGACGACGGTGAGGCTCCTCTTGCGCAGCAGTTCACGCGCCAGCATCGAGGTGGTGGTGCCGGTATCCATCATGACGCTTTCGCCGTCATCGACGAGGTCGGCGGCGAAGCGGGCGATCAGGTGCTTTTCAGCGGCGTTTTCCCGCAAGCGCCGCTCGAACGGGGCCTCGCCGACCGGAAACGGCAGGCCAACGGCGCCGTGCGTCTTGGTGAGTTCGCCACGTTCGCTCAGCGGCTTTACATCGCGCCTGACCGTCTCCAGCGACACTCCCAGATGACGCGCCAGGTCGGCAATGCCGACCGAGCCCTTTTCGCGCGCCAGCCGCATGATTTCTGTCTGGCGGTGGCTGAGCCGATCATGTGGTAAATTTGGCGAAATTTGTTGCATTTGCCATCATTTTAGACACCAAAACCAACTCAGAACAAGGTAAAAACCAAAACTCGGTCAAAATTGCCACAGTTTGGTACGAATTGGTGTGAAATGGGTTGACTTACCGCGCGTCACAGCACCACACTTGCTCCGCCAACAGCGCTACGAGGGTCCGGGGCTCGGGCTATAACGCGCTGATGCGACAGGGAGGAACGCGTCTCATGATATCAACTGCAATTCGCAATGTGACGGCGGCTGCACTGGCTTCGGCCGCGGTCATCGTATTACCCATGGCGGCAAGCGCCGGCGTGCCGGAATCGACCGATCCCATCAAGATCACGCTGATGGATTGGACCAGCGTCAACGTCAATGCCAAGATTCTCGGCGATATCCTCGAGAACCTCGGCTACAATGTCGAATATCCCACCGGCGACTATCTCTCCAGCCTGACCACGGGTCTCACCAACGGTGACCTTACGATCGGCATGGAATACTGGGACACGACCGCCCGCGAGGCGATGAAGAAATCGGATGCCACCGGCGAGACCATACGGCTGGGCAAGCTCGGGCCCAAGGCCAAGGAAGAATGGTGGTTTCCGGAATACATGAAGGCGCGCTGCCCGGGATTGCCCGACTGGCATGCGCTTCTCAAGCCCGCCTGCGCCAAGGCCTTCTCCACACCCGAGACCGCTCCCAAGGGACGTTATCTCGGCGGCCCGGTGACCTGGGAAGGTTTTGACGACGAACGCGTCAAGGCACTCAAGCTGCCCTTCGTCGTGGTGCATGCCGGCACCGATGCCGCCATGTTCGCCGAGCTTGAATCGGCCTATCAGCGCAAGGCGCCGATCATGTTGTGGATCTATTCGCCACACTGGGCGCCCGCCAAGTACAAGGGCGAGTGGGTGCAGTTCCCGGAATACCAGCCGGCCTGCTACACCGATCCCAAGTGGGGTGTTAACCCCAACATGAAGTACGACTGCGGCAAGCCGCACGGCGAGATCTGGAAGTACGCCTGGAAAGGCATGAAGGCCAAGTGGCCGGAAGCCTACAAGGTGGCCAAGAACTACACCATCACCGCCCCGGAACTCGACAAGCTGGCTGCTCAAGTCGATCTTGACGGCAAGTCGATCGATGACGTGGCCAAGAATTGGGTCGACACCCACAAGTCGACTTGGGAAGCCTGGACCAAGTAGGTCCTGAAAATCGACAACGGCGGTCCGGCCACTTGGCCGGGCCACCGATTTTCGCCCGCGGGTGGGGCCACAAGCAAGGGGGCATGCCTCAATGGCCAAGGGTCATTCCGAGCCGTCAGCCGGCGCCTCGCCGGCAAGCGCGGGAAAGGCGGATCGTCCGATCAAGCTCGCCTGCCGCAATGTATGGAAGCTGTTCGGACCGGCCGCCCGGGAATTCATGAAAGACCATAACGGCGCCCCCAGCGCCGATGAGCTCGGCGCCGGCAAGTTCGTGGGCGCGGTGCGCGATTTCAACATCGAAGTGCACCAGGGCGAGACCTTCATCATCATGGGCCTGTCGGGCTCGGGCAAGTCGACGGTG
>CAZMSA010000097.1:0-14056 GCA_964568825.1 uncultured Rhizobiaceae bacterium
AGGAGCAAAAGGGCCGCCATCAGGGCGGCTCCAAGTGGATCGGCACCGCCGGCACCTCGCCGTTCGGCGCCTATGGCTACAATCCGGCGGGTGTACGCATCGGCCAGAAGGAGAACCGCAACAACCGCGCCATAAAGGTGTGGGACAAGCGCGAGTTCAGAGATCTTGACGATTCAGTCGAACTCGGCACCCGCAACATCAAGGTGGCGCTCAGGCGTCTCAGGCGGTTTGCCCGCGAGGGAGCAGCCGAGGAGCTTGATCTCGACGACACCATCCGCTCGACCGCCAATCGCGGCTATCTCGACATCAAGATGGTGCCGGAACGCCGCAACACGGTAAAAGTGCTGCTGTTCCTCGACGCCGGCGGCTCCATGGACCCCTACGTCCGGTTGTGCGAGGAGCTGTTTTCGGCCGCCAGCGCCGAATTCAAGCACCTGGAATACTTCTACTTCCACAACTGCCTGTACGAGTTCGTGTGGAAGGAAAACCGCCGCCGCTTCCCCGAGCGCACTGCCACCTGGGACGTGCTCCACACCTATCCGTCCGACTACAAGGTGATCTTCGTCGGCGATGCCTCCATGAGCCCTTATGAACTGACGCAACCCGGCGGGTCGGTGGAGCACATGAACCCCGAACCGGGTGCTGCATGGCTCAAACGGGTGATCGACATCTATCCCCACGCGGTGTGGCTCAACCCGTCACCGGAAAAGTACTGGCACTACACCCCGACGACCGATTACATCGCCCGCCTGTTCGACAACCGCATGTTCAGCCTCACCCTCGACGGCCTCGATCAGGCCATGCGCGAACTGGTGCGCTGAAAACTAACGGATCCCACCACCTCTCCGTCACCCCGTGGCTCGACCACGGGGTCCATCCCGCCAAGGTCACAGCCTGCCGCGACGCCGGTTATGTTCAACAAGCCCCCTCACCCCGGCACCTTGCCATCCAGTTCCGGCAGCAGTCTCACGCTTTCCTGTTCGTTGGGGTCGGTGCGGGCGATGACCGCGGTCACCGGCTTGTCGGTCACGTTGGCCGGCAGGTGCGGCACGCCGGCGGGGATGAACAGCATCTCGCCGGCCTTCACCACCAGGTGCTTTTCCAGATTGTCGCCGTACCACATGTCCCCAACGCCGGAGAGCACATAGATGGCGGTCTCGTGGTTCTCGTGCATGTGGGCCTTGGCCCGGTCGCCCGGCTGGATGGTGAGCAGGTGCATGCAGATGCCTTTGGCGCCGGCGGTCTCGGCGGAAATGCCGGAAAAATAGCTGAACCCCTGCTTGCCGGCATAGGTTTCCCTGGCCTGGAAGACCTGGCAGTCGGGTTTTTGGCTGACGTCCATGATCGCGCCTCCATAGTCTGTCACTAGAACGATCCTAGCACGATTTCGCCACCGTCAGGGACAGACCTCGGCTATCATTGCCGCATGGCGGACGACGAGACCTCATCGGAATTCGATTTTGCCGGCGTGCTGGGGCGGGTCAGCCACCGCTCGGCCCGCATCATGCTGGCGGCCCGCATGATCCTTGCGGCCTTCGATGAGTTCTATGCCAATTCGCGCGCCGTTCCGGGCATGGCCAAGGCGGCCTTCGAGGCCCGCGACGTGGCCCGCTCGGTTGCCCTGTCGCGGCGCCGGCTGGCCTATTACGCCGAGGCCATCGCCGAACTGGCCGGCCTGTTGCGCCAGGCGTTGCCGGCCTTGTGCGGCGATACCGCCTTGTGGTCGCAGATCGAGGAGACCTACATGTCGCTGGCGGCCGGGCGCTACGAGGACGACCTCGCCACCGCCTTCATCCATTCCACCCGCCGCGTGATGTTCGCCGACGAGTGGACGCCGGTTGCCTATACCTATGGCCGCGCCGCCCACGGCGCCGGGCCGGTGCGCGAGATCCTCATCGACCATCCCCTTGGCCGCCGCCGCTTGTCCTCGCTCATCGCCGACATCCTGAAAGGCGCCCGCTTCCGCGCCCCGTTCCGCGACCTTGCCGGCGATGCCGCGGCAGCCGCAGCGCGCATCGCCGAAACGCTGGCGCGCGCCGGTGAGCACCTTGAGAGCATCGAGACGGTCGACGGGCTGTTCTTCAGGAACCGCGGCGCCTATGTGGTCGGCCGCCTGCGTCTGGGCGAGGCGCCGCCCCGCCCCCTGGCGTTGGCACTGGAGAACAGCCGTAAGGGCATCTTCATCGATGCCGTGCTGATGAGCGAAACCGACCTCCACAACATCTTTTCCTCAACGCTGGCCAATTTCCACGTCACCGTGCCGCGCTATCACGAACTGTGCGCCTTCCTGCACGAGATCATGCCGGGGCGGCCGCTCGGCCTGCATTATTCCACCATCGGGTACAACCATCTCGGCAAGGTCGCCGTCATGGCCGAACTGGCCCGCGAGATCGCCCAGCTTAAGCGCCCGTTCGAGACGGCGGCGGGATTTCGCGGCTCGGTCGCCATCGGTTTTTCCGCCCCCGGTTCGGCGTATGTGCTGAAGGTCATCCGCGATGCCCCGACCGAGGCCTACAAATGGGGCGCCTTTCCCGGCATCGAGGCAGTGCTGGCCAAATACCGCCGGGTGCACGAGATCAACCGCACCGGCTCGATGCTCGACAACATGATCTTTGCCCGCATCGACCTGGAGGCCCGGTGGTTCGATCCCGACCTCATGGCCGAGCTTTGTGCAGCAGCCAGCGAGACGGTTTCACTGGACGGCGGCAAGGTCACCTTCCGCCATCTGATCGTGCAACCCAGGATGACGCCCCTGCCCCTCTATATGGAGACTGCCAGCCCGCAGGAGCGTGTGGCGGCCATCGACAATCTCGGCCATTGCATCAAGAACAACGCCGCGGCCGGCATCTTCAACCGCGATCTCGATGCCCGCAATTACGGCGTCTCGCGCCATGGCAAGGTGTATCTGTTCGACTACGACGCCATCGAACCGCTCGGCGACGTCAAGGTGTTCACCAACACCGACCGCATCGAGGGCGAGGAGGGCATCCCCGACTGGTTCTTCGAGGCTGGCACGGTCTTCCTGCCGGAGGAACTCGAACCCGGCCTGATGATCGAGGACCGCGCGCTGCGCGCCCATTTCCGCCACCGTCACGGCGACCTCTTGACCACCCGCTACTGGACCGGCATGCAGCGCGCCCTGGCGCGCGGCTGGGTGCCCAGGCTGGAAGTCTACCCGCGAGACAGCCGTTTGACGTGATGGCAGCCCTCCAGCTTGGCGGGGGCGGCTTTATCCACTACGATGAATCCTTGAGGGCCTGAAAAGGCCGATTATTTGAGATTCAGGCAATCGTTGAACGATGGCGTCAGGCAACATCTTCATCAGCTATCGGCGCGACGATGAACCTGGCTTTGCGGCGCGCCTGCATGACCGCCTGGAACAGGCCTTCCCCGGCAAGCAGATCTTCATCGACGTCGATGACATTCCGCCCGGCACGGATTTCGAGGCGCATCTCGACCGCCAGGTCGTCGACTGCGACGTGGCCCTGATACTGATCGGCGAAAAGTGGCTGGACGTCAGAAATCCGGATGGTTCGCGGCGGCTTTTTTCAAACGATGACTTTGTCCTGAAAGAAGTCAAGAAAGCCCTGGCGCATTGCAAGCTGGTCATTCCCATTCTCATCAATGCCGCCCAGATGCCGGGCGGCAACGCCCTGCCCACCGAAATCAAGGGCCTGTCCTCGCTGCAGGCGGTGCGGGTCACCTACGACCGCTGGAAGTGGGATACCGATTACCTCATACAGTTCCTGGGCGGCGAGGTGGCGGACGCCCGCCCCGGCCTGTCGCTCTTCATCGACGGCAAGTCGTCGTTTACCAGCTATTTTCACAACCTGCTTGTGCATCAGAACACAGCCAAGCTGGCGGGGCTTTGCATGGCTGCCGGTATGCTTTTGCTGTACGCCAGCAGCTTCATCGGCATCGACTCCATCCATCTGCCGCCCAGACCGGCCGCGCTGCCCATGGACTGCCATGTGGGAAAGCAGGTGGGGCTGATATATGCGCCCAACTGGTCGATCGTGTATCTGGTTCTGTTTCCCTTCTACCTGATCCTGTTCGCCTCGCTGGCCAAGTGCATCGATACCTGCATCAACAGCGTTTATGACGCTAGGTACGACATGCAGCAGAGTTCGGCCTACATCGAACAGCTGGTGCGCAAGGAATTCCTCAGCACCGAAGTGCTGCTCAAGGTCATACTGGGCGCCTCGGCGCTTGTCGCCCTGTCCGGCTGGTACCTGGGCTGCGGCGCGGCGATCCTGCATTTCAAGCTCACCAACGAAGTCGTCGATTGGAGCAAGGCCATCGTCTATTGCAACAGCGGCAATTACAGCCTTTCTCTCATGTTGCCTTCGCTGATATTCACGTTCATCGCCTTTTTATGGATGGGGTTTGCCCTGTTCATCTATCTGGCCTTGCTGTTTTTGGGGTATATCTATTCGTCCGCGCTGCTCAAGCTGGCGGAGACCGTCAAGCCCAGCCCGTCTTATCAGGCCTTGTTGAAAGACAAGCTGGTAGCGTTCTTCTACATCTATTACGGCGCCGGCTGCCTTGGCCTGATGTCTGCCTATTGCATGCGCTTGCAGGCCGCCTACCTGCTGGCCCCGAACCTCAATCTGGTGTCGTTCCTGACGCAGAATTTGCGCGACATGATCGGTGCCATCGCCGGTTCGGTCGCCGCCGTTCAACCGGCAGCGGAGGTCTTCCAGTCGCCGGGGGCAACCAACCAGACGGCCTACACTGGCATGTTCGTGCTCGGCATCACCTTCCTGGCCCTGATCGGCACCGTCTACAACCTGCTGCAGACCGTATCGACGCTGAACGCGCGCAATCGCAAGGACGGGCTTGCCGATCAGATGCCCGAGCAGTTTTCGCCGCGAAATCTTGTCAGGCTGGCCATTGTGCCCGGAGCCATCTGCGTGTCGACCGCGACGGGTTGTTACACCTTGCCGATGATTGCCGGCGGCGTGCTGTTCGGGTTGTGGTCGCTCATCGACCAGGCTGCTGCATCGAAAGCCGAAAGACGCTCGGCAACATGAAATCCTGGCATCGCTTCATCG
This sequence comes from uncultured Rhizobiaceae bacterium, assembly GCA_964568825.1. Classification (GTDB taxonomy): domain Bacteria; phylum Pseudomonadota; class Alphaproteobacteria; order Rhizobiales; family Aestuariivirgaceae; genus CAVVDT01. The sequence continues at coordinate 5,055 of CAZMSA010000097.1, forward strand.
ACGATCGTGAGGAATTTTTCGCGCGTCGCGACGAGGAGTTCAAGGATGCCGGCACCTTCAGGCTGGGCATGTTCGATGTAACCACCGGGCAGACGTTCAAGTCGGTGGCGCAGTTCAATGCCGCGATAGCCGAGACGATGAAGAACGCCGATGCCTTCTATGGCCCCATGACGGCGCCCGACAGGTTTTCACACGAGGCAAACCACATCGTGTTTCCCAGTCCGCTCGGTGGTCCGGATCAGCAGTGCACCGCGACCGCCCCGGCACCGCCCAAGTCGCGGCGGATGGCGATCGTCATCGTTCCGCACTGGAATTCTCAGCCTGATGCCTATGACACGCTGGCCTCAGCGTTTACGAAAATCGACGTGTGGCCAGTGGTGATGACGCTGCCGCACCACAACCAGCGCTCGTCAGACGGCATTCCGGTCGCCAACGGCTTTCTCAATGCCGACATCGGCAACACCATCGTTTCCGTCAGGCAATCGGTATGCGAGGTGCGCTCGCTGGTCAACTGGCTGAAGGCTGAGGGGTTCGAGAAGGTCGCGGTGCTGGGGGCGAGTCTGGGTTCAAGTGTCGCCTCCCTGGCTGCCGCATTCGAGCCGCAGATCGACCGCACCATCCTTTTGCTCACCGCTGGCGACTTTGCCGAAGTCGTATGGAAGGGGCGCGCGACCCGCCATATCCGCCAGCAACTTGAAGGCCATGTGTCGCTTGATGAACTCAAGCGGGCGTGGAGCATCATCAGCCCGATACATTTCATGGACAACTTCCTGCGCAACGGATCGCGGCTCTTGATCATCAGCGCCAGCAGGGACCAGGTCGTGCCGCTGCCCGTCGCCCGGGAATTCGTGGAAAAGTTGAGGCGCTCGGGCGTGCCGGTCAAATGGTCGACGGCGCCGTGCGGCCATTACACGCTGTCGATGCAGCCGTTTGGCTCGTTCCTGTTCTTGAAGTCGGCGATATTCCTGAAGGCCAAATAGCCTCGGTATTGCGAGGCGGTGCCGGCGTCTCCCCGCCGCTCGATCAGCATGACATGACCGAAATTTAATGCAGGCGCCCGACGGATGTCCTGCCATTGGCGCGTCTTAGGCCTATCTGACGTCAATCACCCAAGGAGCACTACATGAAAACCCGATCCAAGGTCCTCATCGCCGCCGCCCTCGCCGCCACCATCGGCGCCGCCGGTGTGGCTGCCACCGCCAATGCCGATGGTAACAGCAACTGGCGCGGCTGGCGCATGGGCGACATAATGGGCATGCATAGGCAGATGATGATGGGCCGTTGCGGCGGTGATCGCCATCACGACATGAGGGGGATGCGCGACCGTATCCGCAACTTCGCCGATCGCTATGACACCAACAAGGACGGCAAGATCACCCAGGCCGAGATCGACGCCAACCGCGCCGACTGGTTCAAGAAATACGACACCAACAACGACGGCAAGCTCTCCATCGACGAATACCAGAACCTGTGGCTCGCCGAGCATCACCGGCAGATGGTGCGCTCGTTCCAGAGGCTCGACGTCGACGGCACCGGCGCCATTACGCTCGAGGCTTATGACACGCGCTACGCCCACATCGTCGAGCGGCTCGACCAGAACGGTGACGGCGTCCTGTCGCGCGACGACATGAAGGCCTGGCGCGAGCATCACCGTGGCCGTTGGGGCATGATGCGCGGCAAGGACCAGTCTCGCATGCCGATGATGCACAACGACGACGATTCCAGCGGCAAGGCCGACCAGACGCAACAGTAACCCTTAAAGTACCCCGCTTTCCGGCTCCCCCCTCTCCGGAAAGCCTACCGCAGCCCCCGCCGCTTCCCCCGACCGGCGGGGGCTGCACCTTTTCCCAGGACCCTCCCGAAACCCTCGGCATGATGGCGCGCCGCTCGACTTGCGCTATACCGGTGCCCGGGAGAACAATCGATGTCGGCTAGCCACGAACGACTGCTGCGGCGCGCGCTCATCGTGATCGCGCTTTTGGGCCTTGCCGCCGGGCTTGCCGCCTGGGCGGCCGGGCGGGGCGACGTGGCGCCGTGGCTGTGGGCGGCGGGCACCGTGCCGGTGGTGGCGGGCCTGGTCTTTTCCATGGCCCGCGATCTTCTCGCCGGGCGCATGGGGGTGGACGCGGTCGCCTTCTGCTCGATGACCGCGGCGCTGGTGCTGGGCCAGGAACTGGCCGCGGTGGTGGTGGCGGTGATGTATGCCGGCGGCAATGCGCTTGAAGACTTCGCCGTCGCCCGCGCCGAGCGCAATCTCAAATCGCTCATCGACCGCGCGCCGCGCACCGCCCATCGCCTCAAGGGCGAGGCCGTCGACGATATACCGGTGGAGGCCGTGGCCATTGGCGATCATGTGCTGGTCAGGGCCGGCGAGGTGATCCCGGTGGACGGGGTGATCGTCGGCAAGACCGCTCTCATCGACGAGGCAGCGCTCACCGGCGAGGCCATGCCGGTCGCCCGCCACCTCGGCGAACTGGCGCGTTCGGGCACCATCAACGCGGGCGAAACCTTCGAGATGACCGCCACAGCCACCGCCGGGGAAAGCACCTATGCCGGCATCGTCCGCCTGGTGACCGCCGCCCAGACGGCGCGCGCACCCTTCATCCGCCTTGCCGACCGCTACGGCCTCATCCTGTTGCCCGTTGCGCTCGGCGTCGCCGGCGCCGCCTGGCTCCTTTCCGGCGATCCCATCCGCGGCCTTGCCGTGCTGGTGGTGGCAACCCCCTGCCCGCTCATCCTCGCGGCCCCCGTCGCCTTCATCGCCGGGGTGTCACAGGCCGCCGGCAAGGGCATCCTGATCAAGGGCGGTGGACCGCTGGAGGCGCTGGCGCGGGCGGCGACCGTGATGTTCGACAAGACCGGCACCCTGACCGTCGGCGGTGCCCGCCTGATCGCCATCGAGATCGCCCCCGGCGAGACACCGGAGGAGGTGTTGCGGCTCGCCGCCTCGCTGGAGGTGGCCTCCCACAACGTCGTCGCCGCCGCCATCGTCGAGGCGGCCGGGGCGCGCGGGCTAGCGCTCACCGTCCCTTCTGAAGTGCGCGAGACCATGGGCTCCGGCATCGAGGGCCGTGTCGAAGACCGTCTCATCCGCATCGGGTCGCTGGCGCTGGTGCACGGATCGAAAAAGCCCGAGGATTGGGCGGTGCGGGCCTTGCGGCGGGCCGCCTGGCGCTCGGCGCTGGCGGTGTTTGTCAGCATCGACGGGCGGACCGTCGGCGCCTTGCTGCTGGGCGATGAGCTGCGCCGCGAGACACCGCGCGCCGTTCAGGCCCTGCGCACCACCGGCATCGCCCGCATCGTCATGGTAACCGGCGACCGCGCCGATGCCGCCGAGACCATAGCGGCCGCCCTCGACCTCGATCAGGTGCTGGCCAACCGGGTGCCCAGCGACAAGGTCGATGCGGTGACCACCGAAGCGCGCCTTGCCCCCACCATCATGGTCGGCGACGGCATCAACGATGCACCGGCGCTGGCCGCCGCCACGATCGGCATCGCCTTGGGGGCGCGCGGCGCCAGCGCCTCATCGGAGGCCGCCGACGTAGTCATCCTGGTGGACCGCCTCGACAGGGTATCGGATGCCGTGGCCATCGCCCGGCGGACGCGGCGCATCGCGCTGGAAAGCATCCTTGCCGGCATGGCGCTGTCTGGCATCGCCATGGGTTTTGCCGCCTTTGGCTGGCTGGCACCGGTGGCGGGCGCCCTGCTGCAGGAAGTGATCGATGTCGCGGTCATCGCCAATGCCCTGCGCGCTCTCACCCCCGCCTACCGGCCCGGCCGCGCCCTGATGCCGGCCGAAGTGGCGCTTCACCTGCGCCAGGACCACGAGGCGATGGAACCGCGTCTCGATCGGCTGCGCGAGATCGCCGATGCCCTCGACGATGCGTTGCCTGATGCCGCCATCAGCCTCATCGCCGAGGCCGACGCCATCGTCACCCGCGACATCCTCGCCCATGAACGCGAAGACGAAGAGGCCGTCTATCCGCGTCTTTCAAAATTCCTCGGAGACGGTCACGGCCTAGGCGCCATGAGCCGGGCGCACCGCGAGATCATGCATCTCGCCCGCCTGTTGTCGCGGCTGGCGGAAAATCTCGAGCCCGAAGATGCCGACCGCTACCTCATCCGCGATGCCCAGCGCGCCATTGAATCGATCGAGGCGCTGGTGCGCATCCACAATGCCCAGGAAGAAGACATCTACGAGCACGCCGCCAGCGGCTGAACCCTGCCGCCATTTGATCGAAGTCAAATGCCGGCGGCACCGGCGTGCCTATAAATACCCATGAAGACTGACCTTTCTCTGGAACAGGAACAATTCGCAGTTGGTCGCCGGCGGCGCCCGGCGACATTTCCACCCTTGCCGTTGTTCGTTTTGCAACCGCTGCTGCGCCGCGTCGTCGAGCATGTGGCACGGCGTGAACCCGATCTCTTCGCCCGCCTCGGCGACAGCGCCGGCAAGCGCTTCCTCATCGATCCGGTGAACCTGCTCTTCGTGCTGCTGCTGGAGCCCGCTGCCCGCCGCCTTACCGCCCATCCGCGCCACGCCGTGCCGGCCCACGATGCGGCCATTGCCGGGCGCTTCCTCAGTCTCTTCGACATGGTCGACGGCAGCCTCGACGGCGATGCCCTGTTCTTCAGCCGCGACTTGGCGGTCAGCGGCGACACCGAGGCGGTGGTTGCCCTGCGCAACGCCCTCGACGACATCGACACCAACATCTTCGATAGCGGCTCGGTAGCCTTCGGGCCCCTGGCGCCGGCGGTCAATTTCGGCGTCGGCCTGATGCGCGCCCTGTCACGGAGGGCCCGCCATGGCAACCCCTGAACTCACCCGCCCCGAACTGGTCTGCCCGGCGGGAACGCCGGCCGGCCTGCGCACCGCCGTCGATGCCGGGGCTGATGCCGTCTATTGCGGCTTTCGCAACGCCACCAACGCCCGCAACTTCCCCGGCCTCAACTTCACCCCTGAGGAATTGCAGGGCGCCGTCGCCTACGCCCACCAGCGCGACGCCAAGGTGCTGCTGGCCGCCAACACCTTTCCTCCCGCCGGCCAGACGGCCTTATGGAAGGAGGCCATCGACAGCGGCGTGGCACTCGGCGTCGATGCCATCATCGTCGCCGACATGGGGGTGGCGGACTATGCCGCGCGCGCCCATCCCGGTCAGCGCCTGCATCTGTCGGTACAGGCCGGGGCCTCCTCGCCCGAGGCGATTTCCTTCCATGTCCGTGAGTTCGGCATCGCCCGGGTGGTGCTGCCGCGCATCCTTACCGTCGCCGAGATCAAGGCGGTGCACGATCAGATCGATTGCGAAATCGAGGCCTTCGTGTTCGGCAATATCGGCATGATGGCCGAAGGCCGCTGCGCGCTTTCCAACTATGCCACCGGTTTGTCGACCAACATGGACGGGGTGTGCTCGCCGGCCGGCGATGTCCATTACGAGGAAGACGAAAAGGGCAATCTCGCCACCCGCCTCGGGCCTTATGTCATCGACTGCTTTTCGTGCGGCGAAAATGCCGGCTATCCGACCATCTGCAAGGGCCGCTACCGGGTCGGGAGCCGCGCCGATCCCTATTATGCCTTCGAGGAGCCGGTGAGCCTCAATCTGTCTGCGCTTTTGCCCGATCTCATGCGGGCCGGGGTCACGGCCCTGAAGATCGAGGGCCGGCAGCGCAGCCGCGCCTATGTGAGAGCCGTGGTTTCGGCCTTCCGCGCCGCCGTCGACGATGTGCTGGCCGGGCGCGATCCGGCGCTCGCCGACCTTCTGGCCCTCACCGAAGGCCACAAGCAAACCCAGGGGGCCTTCCGGAGCAAGACATGGCGATAGGTGAAGAAGGGGCAATGGGTGCCGAAACTGAACTCACCCTCGGTCCGGTGCTGTTCAACTGGCGGCCAGAGACGTGGCGCGATTTCTATTTCCGTATCGCTGACGAGGCCCCGGTCGGCACCGTCTATGTGGGCGAGGTGGTGTGCTCCAAGCGCGCCGTGTTCTTTGAACCGCTCTACCATGAAGTCGCCGAGCGCCTGCGATCGGCTGGGAAAACCGTTGTCTTTTCAACGCTATCCGAGGTGATGCTGAAACTCGATCGCAAGACGGTGGAGGCCGTCGCCGGCCTGCCAGACACGGTCACCGAAGCCAACGACAGTGCCGCCTTGTGGCACCTCAGCGGTCGTCCCCATCACGTTGGCCCCTTCGTCAACGTGTACAACGAGGATACCCTCGCTGTCCTGGCCCGCCGGGGCGCCGTCAATTTCTGCCTGCCGGGCGAATTGCCGCTCACCGCGCTGGCCGCCATGGGCAACGCCGCCAAAACCCTCGGCGTCAGCCTCGAAACCCAGGTGTTCGGCCGCCAGCCACTGGCGCTCTCGGCGCGCTGCTACCATGCCCGCGCCCATGACCGCACCAGGGACAGTTGCCTGTTCGTGTGCAATGAGGATCCTGATGGCCTGGCGCTGGAGACCCTCAGCGGTCAGCGGTTCCTGGCCATCAACGGCATCCAGACCCTGTCGCACGACTATCTCGCCCTCGTTGCTGAACTGCCGCAACTGGCGGCATCGGGGGTGAGGCGATTTCGCCTGTCGCCGCACACCTGCGACATGGTGGCGGTGGCACGGACCTATCGCGACCTCATCGACAGGGCGATCACCGCGGCCGAGGCGCTCGACCAGCTATCCGGTCTCGGCATCGCCGCGCATTTCGCCAACGGCTTTGCCCACCGCCAGCCCGGCCATCTTTGGGTCAACGGCTGCTGAACCGTCGCGGTGGTTCTTTCCGCCCTGCCGAAAAAACGCTAGCTTGGCGTTTCTTCGGTGTGGAGTGTTCATGAACCAGCCTTGTCTCGCTCACCGCCTGGCCGATGCCTCGGATCTCGATGCCTTGCGGACGGTGATGGATGCGTCGATCGCCGAACTGCTGAAACCATATCTCGACGCGGCGCAGATCGCCGCCAGTTGCGCCATCATGGGCCTCGATACGCAGTTGATCGAGGACGGCACCTATTTCGTGGTCGAGGACGGGGGCGCCATCGCTGGCTGCGGCGGCTGGAGCCGCCGGGCGACGCTTTACGGCAGCGATCATACGGTGGGCCGCGATGCCCACCTGCTCGATCCGGCAACCGATGCCGCAAGGGTGCGCGCCATGTACACGCACCCGCGCTTTGTCCGCCGCGGTGTCGGCCGCCTCATCCTCGCCCTGTGCGAAGACGCCGCCCGGCGCGAAGGCTTTTCGCGCGCCGAACTCATGGCGACGGTGGCCGGCGAGCAGCTCTACCGCAGTTGCGGCTATCAACCGATCGAACACACCCAACATGTCGACGGCCCCGTCACGGTGCCGCTGGTACGCATGGGAAAATCCCTTCATCAACCGGCAGGAGCACGAGCCCAGATGACCAATGACACAGGTGCCCGGCGCGCGTTGCGCGGTCTCTTCACGCTGGCCTGCATTGCCGTCACGATGTTGCTCACCGGCTGCTACGAGACCCGAACGGACCTCATCGCCGTGGGGGATCAGGCGGATATCGCCGGCCAGCACGCCTGCACGTTGCAGACCGGCGACAAGTCGGACTTCGACTTGAACATCACCGACAGCGGCAACGGCAGCTACCGGTTCGGGGCACCCGACGTCACCGGCATCTTCAAGCTGAAGAAGCTCGCCGACAGCCGCTATCTCCTGCAGATAGGCGACGACCAGCACGTCGGCACCTGGTATTACGCCTTTGCCGAGCCGACCGGCAACGGCGGCTTCAACGCCTTCACGCCCAAGCGCGACGACGCCCAACTGTCGGCGGCCGCATCGCAGGAATACGGCATCCGCTTCCTCGACGCGATGGACCGCAACGATCCGACCGGCTCCACCATCAAGGGCGAGGCGCCACAGCTGATGCAGTTCTTGAGCGATCCCGCCATGCAGCCGCTCACCCCGTGGTTCACCTGCAAGGGGGTGTGATCGGGGTCATCCGGCGGCGCGGGTGCCTCTACCCGCCGGGTGGTTGTCGTTGCGGCATGGGTGCCAGGATCAAAGCCCGGCATGACGATGGTGAAGGGGCAACCACCAGTGGCATCGCACATCTTCTCCGCCTTCAGATCCGTCACCCTGGGGCTTGACCCCGGGGTCCATTCCGCTGCCCTCACCCCGCAATCGCCTGCATGAACAGCGCCCCGAACTCCTTCAGCTTCACCTCGCCCACCCCGTGCACGTCGGCGAATTCGCGGGCGCTTTTCGGCTGCCGTATCGCCATGTCGATGAGGGTGCGGTCGGAAAAAATCACGTAAGCCGGCACCCCGCGCTCGCGCGCCAGTTTGAGGCGCAGCGCCTTCAAGCGGTCGAGCAGCGCCACATCGGCCGGTGCCATGCCCACCGCTTCGGCCGTGGCCGCTGCCTTTTTCTCCTTGCGGGTCTTTGTCTTGAGTGTCTCCGGCCGGTAGAGGAATGAGCCGTCGCCCGCCATCAGCGCCCTGCCCTTTGCCGTCAGCCGCAAGCCGCCGAAGCCGGCGATGTCGATGGCCAGAAAACCTGCCGCCACCAGTTGCCGGATCAGCGATTCCAGGGCCTGGCGCGACAGGCCGGACAGCCCGCCGAAGCCTGAAAGCCGCTCGTGGCGGGCGGCGGCGGCCTTTTCGCTCCGGGTGCCGCGCAGGCAATCGATGACATGGGCAGCGCCATAACGCTCACCGGTCGCCTCGACCATGGCAAGAATGGCCTTTGCCTCAATGGTGCCGTCGCTGGCCTCGATCGGCGAGATACAGACGTCGCAATTGCCGCAAGGGGCTGTTTCCTCGCCGAAATAGGTCAACAACGCCTGCCGCCGGCATTGCGGGGCCTCGCAATAGGCAATGAGGGCGTCGAGCTTCTTGTGGTCGCGGCGCTTGCGTTCGTCGCCTGAGGCCTCTTCCTCGATGAAACGGCGGCGCAGGGCGATATCGCCGAGGCCGTAGAGCATCATCGCCTCCGCCGGGGCCCCGTCGCGCCCGGCGCGGCCGAATTCCTGGTAATAGGCTTCCACCGTCCCCG
>CAZMSA010000098.1:0-13980 GCA_964568825.1 uncultured Rhizobiaceae bacterium
CCGGCCTCCATCACCAGGATGCGGTCGGCATTGCGCACCGTGGCGAGCCGGTGGGCGATGATCAAGGTGGTGCGGCCCTTCTTCAGCCGCTCAAGGGCGGCCTGCACATAGCCTTCGCTCTCGGCATCGAGCGCGCTGGTCGCTTCGTCCAGCAACAGCACGGGCGCATCGCGCAAGATGGCGCGGGCCATGGCGAGGCGCTGTTTCTGGCCGCCCGACAAGGTGACGCCGCGCTCGCCCACCGCCGTCTCGTAGCTTTCCGGAAAGCGATGCACGAATTCATCCACCCGCGCCGCGCGGGCCGCCGCCTCCACCTCTTGATCAGACGCATCGGGACGCCCGAAACGGATGTTCTCGCGGATCGTGGTGGAAAAGATCGCCGGCTCCTGCGGCACCAGCGCCAGCCGCGACCTGAGCGCGGCAAGATCGGCCCGCCGCACATCGACATCGTCGAGCCGCACGGCACCCTGATTGGGATCGTAGAACCGCAGGACCAGGTTGAAGATGGTGGACTTGCCCGCCCCCGAGGGGCCGACGATGGCCACCGTCTCACCCGGCTTCACGACAAAGCTCACCTGATCGAGCGCCGAAATCCCCGGTCGGCTCGGATAGGTAAAACTCACCTTGTCGAAGGCGATGTCACCGCGCACCGGTTGCGGCAGTTCATCGGGTTCGGCCGGCGAGAAGATGGCGCGTGGCGTGGCGAGGATTTCCGACAGCCGTTCGGCCGCCCCGGCGGCAAGCTGCATCTCGCCCCAGATCTCCGACAGCGAGCCCATCGCCCCCGCCGCCAGCGCCGCATAGAGCACGAATTGCCCCAGCGCCCCGCCGCTGAGGCGTCCGCCGAGCACGTCTTGGGCGCCATACCACAACACCGCCACTATGGCCCCGAAGGCGAGGAAGATGATCGCCGCGGTGAGCAGGGCGCGCGCTGTGGTGCGCTGGCGCGCGGCGTCGAAGGCCAGCGATGTCGAATTGGAGAATTTCTCATCCAGCCGCTTTTCCTGGGCATTGGCCTGCACGGCGGGCATCGCCTGCAGCGTCTCCTGCGCCATGGCCGCCGATGAGGCGAGCGTATCCTGGGCAAAACGCGACAACCGCCTCACCTTGCGCCCGAACAGCACCAGCGGCAGCACAATCAGCGGAATGGCGATCAGCACCAAGCCCGACAGCTTCGGGCTGGTCCACACCATCATGCCGGTCGCGCCGACCAGCATCACCGCGTTGCGCAGCGCCACTGAAACCGAAGAGCCGAAAACCGTCTTGATCTGGGTGGTGTCGGCGGTCAGCCTCGACATCACCTCGCCGGTGTCGTTGGCGTCCCAGAACACCGAACTGAGCGTCAGGAGATGGCTGAACACCTTGTCGCGCACATCCGCTGCCACCCGCTCGCCGATCCAGGTGACGAAATAATAGCGCCCCGCACTGGCCATCGCGAGAATCGCCACAACCAGAAGCATCATCATGAAATACTGGTCGACGAACTGGGCATTGGCGGCGGAAAAGCCGTGATCGATCACCCGTCTCACCGCCAGCGGCACCGCCAGCGTGGCGCCCGCCGCCACCACCAGCGCCACGATCGCCGCCACCACCCGGGCGCGATGGCGCAGGACCAGCGGCATCAGGCTCGCCAGCGGCTTGAGGCTGCGCGACTTCTCGCGGCCGCCGCCCAGTTTTGCGATGGGCTCAGCCGCCGGGATATCCGATGTAGTGTCCTGCATTCGCCTATTGGCCTTTCTCGTGCAACGACGTCCCGCCGGAGGCAGCGCTTGCACCGCCCGCACGGCTCCTGTATAGAACCGGCCGAACCTTCCTACATGAAGATTGCGCTGCACCCAAGGCCGCCTAGCGCGACAAGAAAGACGATACGATGAAGAGCGACATCCATCCCGATTATCACACCATCAACGTGGTGATGACCGACGGCACCACCTACCAGACGCGCTCCACCTGGGGCAAGGAAGGTGACACGCTGCAGCTCGACATCGATCCCAAGTCGCATCCCGCCTGGACCGGCGGCGGCCAGCAGTTGGTCGACCGCGCCGGCCGCGTCAGCCGCTTCAACCAGAAGTTCGGCTTCCTCAAGAAGTAATACCAAAGGACCTGCATGGTGACGTTCAACGGCCGGGACGCGATGCCCGGCCGCTGCATTCTTGCGTGCTGTCAGAGAGAAACCTGTCGGCCGGCGTCAGCCGCGCTTTACGGCGGAAAAAGCCTGGGCGAGCTGATCGACCTGATTAGCCACCGGGTTGCCGGCATCGCCCTCGCCGTTCAATGACTCATGGATCATCTGATCGAGCTTGAGGACGCGCTGGTGCAGCTTCAGGCTGCGCTCGATCAGATCCTGCAAGCCTTCCGGCAACTGGGCATCGCCGCTGATCCGGTGGCCGGCGCCGATGTCGTTGAGATTGATGCGGTGCTTTTCGGCAATGGCGGCCTCGCGGGTCAGTTCCCCCGCACTCACCGCGCGCTGCAACAACAGCCACGAGGCAAGCTGCATGAGGCGGGTGGTGAGGCGCATGCTTTCGGTGGCGTAGGCGATGGCGCCGTGACGGTCGAGGCCACGGGCATCCTGACGCCCCGGTCCATCGAGGTAGTTGGCGGTCTCCTCGACCAGCGACATGCCCTCCTGGAAGACCCGCTGGAACTGGTCGGATGAGGCGAAATGCGCCATGAAGTCGATCAGCCGGTCGTCTTCGGATTGCTGCCGCTGCGAATTCCTGTCCGTCATGGATCAAAGACCCCTCTTGCCTGCTGCGCATCCGGATCGGCCGGAGGCGGGATGATGATGGTTCACGCCCGGTCGGTCAATATGGAGCATGTCGATCGACCGGTCGAACCCTTCCGAGCAAGTTTGATGCCAAAAAAAGAGCCGCGGAAAGCCGCGGCTCTAAAGTCTAACAGGGAGGCGTCAAACAGAGTGGACAGGAGCCACTCGAAGAATCCAGATGACTGGATTACGTTAATGAACATACACGAAGAGTCGTTACTGAATGGTTAACGCCGTCGATCTGGAGTCGATTTCTTCACCATATTGGCAATGAAGCGCTGAATTCGGCTGATTTTCGACAATCAGAACTTGAACACCGAATCGGCGGCGGTCCGGCTGGATTGCTTGGCGGCCATATCGGCCTCGATGCGGACGATTTCCGCCTTCAGCGTGGCAACGCGTTCGAGCAATTCCTCCACTGAAAGCTTTGACAGATCGGCACCGACCACGATCTCCCTTTGTGGCACCTTGTCTTCGTCGTCCATGATCATCTTGCCGTCCTCGTCGTCTCACCCCGTCAAAAGCCCGGTTGCCAGTGTGCAACAGCCCGTGTAGGCCATGCAACCGGATCAATTGAGCTTTCCCGAGGACACTCCGCCCATGCCCGATGCCCCGACCATGACCGCCATCGCCATCACCGAATTCGGCCCGCCTGAGGTGTTGAAGCCGGTCACCTTGGCCCGGCCCTTGCCAGGCGAAGGCGAAATCCTCGTCAAGGTGGAAGCCGCCGGCGTCAACCGCCCCGACGTCCTGCAGAGGAAGGGTGGCTATGCCCCGCCGCCCGGCGCCCCCGATACACCGGGCCTGGAAATCGCCGGCACCGTCGCCGCCCTCGGCAAGGCTACCCGACGCTACAAGCTGGGCGACAAGGTCTGCGCGCTGGTGCCGGGTGGCGGTTATGCCGAATACTGCACCGTCGCCGAAGCCAATGCCTTGCCGGTGCCGGCTGGCCTCTCCATCGAGGAGGCCGCCTGCATCCCCGAAACCTTCTTCACCGTATGGACAAACGTGTTCGAGCGCGGCGCCCTGAAGGCCGGTGAGGTCTTGCTGGTGCATGGCGGCTCTTCCGGCATCGGCACCACCGCCATCATGATGGCCACGGCGCTTGGCGCCCGGGTGTTCGCCACCGCCGGTTCCGATGACAAATGCCGCGCCTGCGAAGCGCTTGGCGCCGAGGCCTGCATCAATTATCGCAACACCGACTTCGTCAAGGCCATCCAGGAGGCAACCGACGGTCACGGCGCCGATGTTATCCTCGACATGGTGGGCGGCGATTATATCGCCCGCAACATCAAGGTCGCGGCAAAGGACGGGCGCATCGTCAGCATCGCCTTCCTCAACGGATCGAAGGCGGAGGTGGATTTCCTCCCCGTCATGCTGAAGCGGCTGACGCTGACCGGCTCCACCTTGCGCATCCGCCCGGTGGCCGAAAAGGCCAAGATCGCAGCAGCGCTGGAAAAGCACATCTGGCCGCACCTCGCTTCGGGCGCCAACCGACCGCAGATCCATGCGCGTTTTCCCCTCGCCGAGGCGGCAAAGGCGCATGCGCTGATGGAATCGAGCACCCACATCGGCAAGATCGTGCTGACAACCGGCGCATGAGCCACGCGAAATGTTTGCATCCGTGACGTCTGGCGCTTATATAACGGCCAGATTCCAGTCATCTCTGCCATGACAACCACAGGGCCCTTGGGTTCTGAAGGAGTAAGCCCTATGTCCGATGCCCCGTTGATGCCCAAGGCCACCGCTGTGTGGCTGATCGACAATACCGGCCTGACCTTCCGCCAGATCGCGGACTTCTGCCACCTGCACGAACTCGAGGTGAAGGGCATAGCCGACGGCGATGTCGCCCAGGGCATCAAGGGTCTCGACCCCATCGCCAGCGGCCAGCTTTCGCGTGAGGAACTGGAGCGCGGCGAGGCCGACGAGGAGCATCGCCTCAAGCTGTCGCAATCGACCACCGGCATTCCCGTCACCAAGGGGCGCAAGGGTCCGCGCTACACCCCGGTGTCGCGTCGCCAGGACCGCCCCGATGCCATCTACTGGCTGCTGCGCAATCATCCTGAACTCAAGGATTCGCAGATCATGAAGCTGGTCGGCACCACCAAGACCACCATTCAGGCCATCCGCGACGGCACCCACTGGAATTCCAAGAACATCAAGCCGGTCGATCCAGTGACGCTCGGCCTGTGCGCCCAGCTCGAACTCGACTTCGCGGTGGAAAAGGCCGCCCGCCGCAGCGGCAAGCCGACCGAGGAGGCCCGCTCCACCCAGACGTTGCTGCCGGCCAGCGAGACCACCGCGCCTGAGCCCGCCGAGGCCGAGCCCGAAGCTCTGCCGGAACGCGAAGAAGACAAGAAATACGACGTCGACAGCGTCTTCGCCAAGCTCAAGGACCTGAAGACCGAGCCGGCCGAGAGCGAGGAATAGGCAGAAGGCGCGAGATAACGTCGCCGTCGCCCATCCTGCCGTCCGGCTGCCGTGCCCCCTGCCCTCGTTGCCCCGCCGGGCGGATCATGCCGGGTGTTGGACGGTGTAGTTGAGCGGTAGCCGCCCGCCATCCACGTAGACGGTCTGGCCGGTCATGTAGCTGGCATCGGCCCCGGCCAGGAACGCCGCGATGGAGGCGACCTCCGAAGGCTCGCCGATGCGGCCCATTGGAGTGCGCGACATGATGCGCGCCAGCGCCTCTTCATCGTTGGCTACCGTCTTCAGGATATCCGTCATGATCGAGCCCGGGCCGATGGCGTTGACGCGGATGCCGTGCGGCGCCAGCGACAGCGCCATCACCTTTGTCAACTGGTCGATGCCGCCCTTGGAGACCACGTAGGGCACCTGGTTGGGGATAGCCAAGACGGCGTTGACCGACGACATGTTGATGATCGTGCCCGGCGACCGCCCGGCCTTGATCTGGGCGACCATTTGCCGCGCGCAGGCCTGGCCCACCAGAAACGCCCCCTTCAGGTTGACCCGAATGACGGCGTCGAAATCCTTCTCCGGGATATCGAGGAAATCGCCGCCGATGATGATGCCGGCATTGTTGACCAGGACATCGATCGCGCCGAAATGATCGAGCGCGGCAGTGACCAGGTTGCGCACGTCCAGCCGGTTGCCGACATCGCAAGCAACGAACACCGTCCGCGCGCCGGTCGCCGCCAGCGCCGCCGCCGCGGCCTCGCCCGCCTCCTCGTCCACATCCGCCAGCACCACCGCGGCGCCGTCGCCCGCAAACCGCCTGGCGCACGCCAGCCCGATACCGCGCGCCGCGCCGGTGACGATCACGACCCTGTCACTGGAATCCGTCATGCTTTAACCTGCCTGTTCATAGTGTTTCCGGCGGCGCACCATAACGATTAAGCGCGCCGGCGCAATCGTCCGGGACCGATGGCCGCAGCCACCGGTCATGCATGTGCATGTTAGATTTCCAGGGGGGTCCTTTGCGCGATCCACGTTTCGATATCCTGTTCGAGCCGGTGAAGATCGGTCCGGTCACCGCTCCCAACCGCTTCTACCAGGTGCCCCATTGCACCGGCATGGGCTACGTCCTGCCGCAAACGCTCGCCGCCATGCGGGTGATGAAGGCCGAAGGCGGCTGGGGGGTGGTCAACACCGAATACTGTTCCATCCATCCCTCATCCGACGACCTCCCCTACCCGTTCTGCTCGCTGTGGGACGATCAGGACGTGCGCAACATGACGCTGATGACCGAGGCCGTGCATGCCCACGGGAGCCTCGCCGGCGTCGAGCTCTGGCACGGCGGCATGCGCTCGTCCAACCTCAATTCGCGCCATGCCCCGCTCGCCCCCGAAAGCCTCACCGTCTCCAACGATCCCTGGCAGTCCCAGAAGATGGACTCAGCCGATATCAAGGCGTTTCGCGGCTGGCATCGCGACGCCGTGCGGCGGGCAAAGCAGGCGGGCTTCAACATCATCTACGTCTATGCCGCCCATACCTACCTGCTGGCGCAGTTCCTCGATCCGCTGCAGAACCGCCGCGACGACGAGCATGGGGGCACACCGGAAAACCGCGCCCGGCTGCTGCGCGAACTGCTGGAGGAAACCAGGGACGAGGCCGGCGACAAATGCGCCATCGCGGTGCGCATCGAGGTCAACAACCAGGACGGCAGCAGCGATGATCGCGCCGAACTGCTGGCCTCCATCGCCCCTTTTTGCGACCTGTTCGATGTGACCGTCAGCGACTACACCCACGAGATGGGCGTGTCGCGCTTCGTCCCCGAGGCCAGCCTCGAAAGCCACATCGCCCATGTGCGCCGCCTGACCGGCAAGCCGGTGGTCAGCGTCGGCCGCTTCACCTCGCCGGAAACCATGCTGTCGCAGGTGCGCCGCGGCGTCCTCGATTTCATCGGCGCGGCACGCCCCTCCATCGCCGATCCGTTCCTGCCGCTAAAAATCCGCGACGGCCGCTTCGATGATATCCGCGAATGCATCGGGTGCAACATCTGCTATGCCGGCGACGGCCGCAGCGTCCCCATCCGCTGCACCCAGAACCCGACCATGGGCGAGGAATGGCGGCGCGGCTGGCACCCCGAAAGCGTGCCGCCGACGCATGCGCCCGAGACCGCGCTGGTGGTGGGCGCCGGTCCCGCCGGCCTCGAGGCCGCCCATGTGCTTTCCAAGCGCGGCTATCGGGTATTGCTGGCCGAAGCAGGCAACGAACTGGGCGGACGAGTGGCGCGCGAAGCCCGCCTGCCCGGCCTTGCGGAATGGATCAGGGTGCGCGATCGCCGCGTGATCGCCCTGTCACGGCACGCCGGCGTCTCCATCTACCTCGAAAGCACCATGACGGCCGGCGATATCGCCGACACCGGCGCCGGGCACATCTTCATCGCCACCGGCAGCCACTGGCGCCGCGACGGGCGCGGCCGCACCAGCCCCGCCCCCATTCCCGGCCTTGGCGGCGAGGCCATCCTGACGCCCGACGATATCCTGGCCGGCCGCCGCCCCGAAGGCCCGGTCATCGTCTATGACGACGAGGGCTACTACATGGCCTCGGCTATCGCCGAACTGCTGGCCGGCGAAGGCCATGACGTGACCTATGTCACGCCGGCATCGAAGGTCTCGGCCTGGTCCGCTTACACCACCGAGCAGATCGCGGTCCATAACCGCCTCGATACCCTGGGCGTCAGCCTCATCACCGATCATGCGCTGCAAGCGTTTGCCGCCGGCGAGGCGCAATTGGCTTCGGTCTATACCGCCCGGCCCCGCACCCTGTCCGCCGCCAGCCTGGTTGCGGTAACTTCGCGCCAGCCCGACGATCGCTTGTGGCATGAACTGCTGGCCGCCGGCGCCGATGCGATGACGGTGCAGCGGATCGGCGATTGCCGCGCCCCCGGCATCATCGCCATGGCGGTCCACGACGGCCACCGCTCAGCGCGCCAACTGGGCTTGCCGGCCTCGGCCATCCTGGAACGGCGCGAACGCGTGAGCCTCTAAAGGAAAGGGTCCCCACCGCTCGCAGCAGTGGGGACCCTCGATCTTGCAGCAGCGCGCTTGCTACATCCAGAAGATGAAGTAGCCGGCAAGGCACGAGCAGATGCCACCGGCCAGCGCCAGATAGGGCAGGAAGCCGGCCCGCGTCGGCGTCAGCTCGCTCTCTCCCGGCAACAGCAGATCCTCATGCATGGCCTTGGGGAACACGCCCTTGTCGACCACATAATGGCGGTAGGCAAAGACGGGGATGATCAGAGCCGCCGAGACAAACCCCGCCATCAGTGTGCCATTGCCCCACACATTGGCGCCGGCACCCAACAGGAAGGCGTTGATGTAGGCGAGGACGCCGCCGAGACCCAACAGCCAGTTGGGGCAGCGCCACGGCCGCTTGACGTCCGGGTTGTCGATGCGGTGGATCCACCCCGCATTGAGGTTGAGGAAGTTGAAGATCAGGTAGTTGCAGTTCGACACCGCCAGCACGAACAGGTAGTTGGACATCGCCAACAAGATGAGGTTGAAGGCAAAGTCCGTCCACATGGCGCGGGTGGGCGCCCCGTGGTCGTTGAGATGGGAGAGGTACTTCGGCAGCCAGCCATCGCGGCCGCCCTGGTTGAGGGTGCGCGACGACCCGGACATGGCCGTGATGATCGCCATGATCAGGCTGAAGAACAGGAGGATCACCAGGATCTTGGTGATGACCGGCCCGGCGCTCAGCATGCTGGCCAGGGCAAGCCCCATGCCGGAACCGTCGCCGATGCCGGGATCGAGCATCTTCTGGGTGCCCAGCACGCCCTGAAACACCACCGGCACGATGACATAGGCGGCGATGCAGATCAGCCCCGAGACGATGATGGCGCGCGGCATGTCGCGCCCCGGGTTCTTGAACTCGCTCATGTAGCACACAGCCGTCTCGAAGGCGTAGGCCGACCATGCCGCGATGAACAGCCCGCCCATGAACAACAGCACCCCGCCCTTGTCCCACAGGCCCGGCACCACCTTGCCGTTATCGGTCACCAGCGGCGTGAACGGCAGGAAGTTGGCCATGTGCACATGCCCCTGCAGCAGCGGAATGACGCACACGACGAACAGCGGCAGCAGCGAAGCGACGGTGAGCATCGACGCGATCTGCGCCGTGCGCAGGATGCCGCGATGCTGAATGGCGAAAACCACCAGCATGATGGCGGCGCCCAGGAAGAAGGTGGAGTTCACCCTGAGCGTAAGCCCGTCGGAGATGAAGCCGAGATTGACCAGCGTCACTTGCCAGGTGTTGATCGTCGAGTTGGCGTCGAAGAAGATGGAAAGCAGATACCCGGCGCCGAGACCGGCACCGATGGCCAGCACCGGCGTCCACGCCAGCCAGTTGGACCACAACGACAGGGGCGCCAGGATGCGGCTGTAGCGAATCCAGGCGGTGGCGCCGTGAACAGCCGTGCCACCGGTCTTGGACGGATGCAGACCGGCGATTTCGGCATAGGTGAACGACTGGGCGAAGCCGAACAGCACCGAGATCGTCCACACCAGCCAGGCCGGCGCGCCGACCGTGGCGGAAATGCCGCCCATCGAAAACAGAACCAGCGCCGGAACGCCAGCCGCGATGAACACGACCTGCTTCCAGTCAACGTCGCGGAACATGCTGTCCGCCGCTCGTGATGTAGAAGTCACCATGGGTAGTTCCCCCCTTTGCGATGCAAAAATATCCCCAAACCGGCAAGGCAACGCCTCAAGGCCCGATTACGGGACCTCAAGATCTTCCTTGCCAAGTCGCTGGATGAACACTGGCCGGCCGCGCGCCAACCGGACCGCGCCAAGCGGACGGCTCATGTGAGCAACGCAAAGCTGGATGAGGTATCGGCCGTTTCGCCGACCAAGTGCTCGCTCATGAATTCACCCTCGCGACAAGAAGATCATGCCGTCGGTCAATTCCCATAAGCGAGGTGTGGGCGAAGAAAGGTTGGCCTGAACCAATTTGTTCCAATTCCGCCCAATTGCCCGGTCTATCGCCGGATTGGTATGCAAGTGGTATTGTTGAAGGATTCCGGAGGGCCGTCAAGGATGAAATCAGCACGGCTCGAAGGATCGCCAGCCGCCGTTTTTCACGGGGCGGAACGCAAAAAAACGCCGCCTCGGCATTGCTGCTTCGGCGGCGCTTATGGGAAACAGGGTGATCTTGTCGGCGCAAGCCGCCGCTGACAACGAGGCGTTAGAATAACCGCCTACCCCATAGGGATGAGGTTATCCCCCCAATGGAGTAGCGCCGGGGCGCGAGGGACGACGGGCATGGACAAGCGCGACAATCTGTTCGAGATCATCGCCAACTACACCTACGACTGGGAGACCTGGTTCGCAGAAGACGGTGCGGTCAAGTGGATCAACCCGGCGGTCGAGCGCATGACCGGCTATTCCATCGCCGAATGCCTGGCGTCCGAGGACTACCCGCGCTTCCTCATCCATCCCGGCAACCGGGTGGATCTCGATGAAATTCTCGCCTCGGCCCTTTCCGGTTCGAGCGGCAACGACGTCGAGTTCCGCTTCCGCCACAAGTCCGGCGCCACTGGCTGGGCGGCGGTTTCCTGGCAGCCCGTTTCCGACAGCCAGGGCCGCAATATCGGCTTTCGCACCAGCATGCGCGACATCACCGAGCGCAAACGCGCCGAAGAAGCCCTGAAGGCGGCCATGCGCGAGGCCGAGCGGGCCAACAAGGCCAAGTCGCGCTTCCTCGCCGCCGTCAGCCACGACATGCGCCAGCCCCTGCAGGCCATTTCCATGTATCTGGGCGCCCTGCGCCACGGCACCGGCGGCAAGAGCAACGACAACATCCTGCGCGACATCCGGCTGTGCCTCGACGGCTGCAACGAGCTGCTCGACGACATCACCGACATCTCGCGCCTCGATGCCGGCGTGGTGATCCCGGAATTTTCGGATTTCGCGGTCGTCGACCTGCTGGAGCAGCTCGAGACCAGTTTCCGCTCCCATGCCCGCGAGAACGGCCTGCGCTTCACGGTGCGCCCTTCGAGCGCCTTCGTGCATGCCGATCCGCGCATGCTCGCCCGCATCGCGCAGAACCTCGTCTCCAATGCCATCCGCCACACGGACAGCGGGCGCGTTCTCGTCGGCTGCCGCCGCCGCTTCGACGAGATCGAATTGCAGGTCTGGGACACCGGCCCGGGCATCCCCGAGGCCCAGCGCGAGGCGATCTTCGAGGAGTTCTACCAGATCGGCAACGAACAGCGCGACCGCCGGCTGGGCTTCGGGTTGGGGCTTGCCATCGTGCGCCGCCAAGCCGCGCTGATGGGCCTGCCGGTGGGGCTTTCAACCACCCTCGGCAAGGGATCGATGTTCTGGGTGCGCATTCCCATTGCCGCCAGCGGCGTTGCCGATACGCCCCCACGCGATGTTCTCGTCGACCCCCTGCCGCTGGCCGGACGCCAGCTTCTGGTGATCGACGACGAGCCGGTACAGCTCAATGCGGCGCGCTTCTTCCTTGAAGGCCAGGGCGCGGTGGTTGAGGCACGCAGCAGCGCCGATGCGGCCATTGGCTGCGTCGCCGACGGCTTTCGCCCGCACATCATCGTGGCGGACTATCGTCTCGGTAACGGCGTGACTGGCGCTACCGCCATCGACATGCTGCGGGAAAAGCTCGGCGTACGCATACCCGCCATCATCCTCACCGGCGACACCGAACCCCAGCGCATCGCCGATGCCGATGCTTCGGGCTGCCTGCTGCTCCACAAGCCGGTGGCGCCGGCAGCGTTGGTGGAGGCCATCATCGACCATGTCACAGACCGGGGCGAAAGCGACCCCGAGGCCTTCAAGCGCGCACCTTGACGGGGCGTGGCCAGCCCAGGTCGGCGGCGATGAGGGCGGCGTGGGTGCGGTTCTGGGCACCGAGCTTCCTGAGAATGACCTTGATGTGGGCCTTCACCGTGCTCTCCAGAAGGCCGAGCTTGCGGGCGATCTCCTTGTTGGAGCGCCCCTCGATCATCAGCGCCATGGTCTCGCGCTGGCGGGTGGTCAGTTGCCGCAACGGATTGTCGCCGGCGAGATTGGCCAGTTCGGCAGGCTGGGCCCGCCCGCCGCCAGAGCCCAGTTGCGCCACTACCGCGGACGGCACGAACGCCTCGCCCGCCAGCACCAGCGACAGGGCATGCTCAAGCACTTCCTCGCTGGAGGACTTCGGCACATAGCCGCGCACCCCGAGCTGTATGCACTTGAGGATTTCCTCGCTCTCGACATGCGCCGACAAGATGATCACCGGCGCCGCCGGCTGGTGCTCCACGAAGCGCCGCACCCCGGCAATGCCGTTCATGCCCGGCATGGCAAGATCGAGCAGCACCAGATCGAAGGCCCCGTGTTCCTCGATCGCCTGCATCGCCTGGTGGGCATCTGCCACCCCGATCATCATGATCGCCGGAAAGATGCGTTGCAGCAGCAATTCGAGGCCCCGCCTGAACAAGGTGTGGTCGTCGGCGATCAGTATGCGCATGGTTTCAGGCATCGCGTTGAAATGATGGCGTCATACCCATCGCGGCGCCGAGCGACAGGGACAGCGGAATCATGGCAAGGCTTGTCGACAACACAGATAGCATGCCAGACCTCCTAGGCAGGAACCTTATCACCAATAGGAGGCCTGATTCAGCCTTGCAATGCGTCTTTCTGCTCTCTGCATGGCAGGCTTATTGCCCGTCAGGAAACAGCGATTCCTCTACGGAAACAGCCATCGCGGCATGGTCGTCACGCAGCCGCAGAATCGCCTAACAATTGCGGATGCAACCATCGAGGAACCGCTCGAAGGCGGGCTCGTTGCCGGGACTGGCGACACAGTGCCCCCACGGTGAATCGAACGCATCGAGGCGCGCATGAGGCATCATCGCCACTTCGATTTCATTGTCGGCGGGCCATGCCTCGAAGCTGTGGGCGAGGCTTTGCACGGCCGGCGACAGCCTCGGCCTCAAGCCCTACGGCCTCGAGGCGCTGGATGTCATGCGCATCGAAAAAGGCCATATCGCGGTGGGCACTGAAATCGACGGGCGCGCCACGCCCGCCGACCTGAGGCTCGAACGCATGGTCTCCACAACCAAGGATTTCATCGGCCGCACGCAGATTGCCGGCCATGGGGTGCCGATGCATTGCCTCAAGAACGATGGCTTCGACCTATATGTCGACCGCAGCCTCGCCTGGTCGCTGTGGCAGCTTTTCAGGTCGCGGCCGGCTCCTCCTCGCGGCTGACACGGGCGAGATCACCGAACACCTTGGTGCCCCAGTTGATGTCGCGCTCGATCAGGGCGCGGGCTTCGGTGGCGTCGCGGGCCCGTATGGTTCGGGCGATGCGCGCGTGCATCTCGCGCCAGTCCGGCGTCATGCCGGTCTCGCTCACCCCCTGGCGCAGGTAGGAGCCGGTCTGTGCCCACAAGCTCTCGATGACCGACACCAGTTCGGCATTGCCGGCGGCGGCGTAGATGGTGAAATGAAAACTGTAGTTGCGCGACAGGTAGTGGCGCAGGTCGCCACGATCGATGTCGTCGTCCATCTCGGCGGCAAGCTGCTCCAGCCGGTCGACCTGGGCCGCCGTCAACAGCGGGGTCGCCAACTCCGTGGCGATGCCTTCCAGGCACGAGCGCACGAAGAACAGATCGGAAATGCGCTTGGGCACCATCTGGTCGACCCGGAACGACCGGTTGGCGGCCGATGTGAGCGCTCGTTCCGACACCAGCCGCTTCAGCGCCTCGCGCACCGGCATCATCGAGGTCCCGAGTTCGGCGG